>NZ_CAWNVW010000044.1:0-373367 GCF_963878025.1 Vibrio sp. 11986-1-5 | reverse complement strand
ATGGAAGTTCTGCGGCATTCTGGCTACGCAATAACGAGGAAAGACTTGCTCGTAGCTGCAACCATACTTGCTCAAAATCTATTCAGGTACGGTTGCGCTTTGGGGAAATTATGAGGGGATCCCTCAGTACGTAGCACCCATTTTGCAAAGTGACAAGCGGCCAGATTTGAGACATGTAGACGCAATAAAAAAAAGCCCCATGATCAACATGGGGCTGAATAACGTTAGTCTGTACGAAGTTTAATCTAATTCAACTAAATTCTTTTGAAAGATTTTGTGCTGCGCTTTAACCGTATCTTCTGGCTCACCAGTGAGCAAACTAACAGCCACAATCGCTAAGGTTGAAAAGAGTATCCCAGGAACGATTTCATACACATCAAACCAACCGCCAGTCAATTGTTTCCAGACCACAATTGTCACGCCACCGGTGATGATTCCAGCTAGAGCACCATTGCGATTCATACGCGACCAATAAAGGCTAAGTACCAATGCTGGACCAAAAGCGGCACCAAAGCCCGCCCACGCATAAGACACCAAGCCAAGCACCGAGCTATCCGGTGTCATCGCTAACACTAACGCAACAATCGATATCAGCACAACGGAAAAGCGCCCTACTTTAACGATCTCTTCTGAAGTCGCCTCTTGTTTGAAAACTTGCTTATAGAAATCCTCTGCTAGCGCTGAAGAAGAAACGAGTAATTGTGAATCCGCCGTACTCATGATGGCCGCTAAAATCGCCGCAAGCAGAATACCGGCGATGACTGGATGAAACACCGCGTTCACCAGCAGCATAAAGATTCGCTCACCATCATCGAGCTGAATCGACCCATTTTGCGTAACATAAACTAGGCCAACTAAACCCACTAACATCGCTCCAAACATCGACAGTGCCGTCCAAAATACAGCAATCCAACGCGCTGTAGTTAAATCTTTGTTTGAGCGAGCCGCCTTAAAACGTGCCAAAATATGTGGTTGACCAAAATAGCCAAAGCCCCAAGCCACGAGGGAGAGAATGGCAATACTTGAAAGAGGCTTACCTTGAATATCATCCCATAGAGTCAATAATTGCGGGTTAATAGCGCTCAAATCTGAACTCAATTGACTAAAGCCACCATTCATTGCGGTGATCGGGACAATCAGCAACGCCGCTGCCATCAATAAACCTTGCACCAAATCGGTCCAAGATACGGCCAGAAAACCACCAAATAAGGTATAGGACACCACGCAAATCGTGCCAATGATCACCGCCGTGGTGTAATCAATCCCAAAGACGGTTTCAAATAATTTACCACCCGCGACTAAACCTGAACTGGTATAGAAAAGAAAAAATAACAAAATGAAAAAGGCTGAGATGGTTTGAATCAGTTTCGATTTATCATTAAAGCGCCGCGATAAAAACTCAGGCAATGTCAGGGCGTCGGTGGTAATACTGTAAGTGCGTAACCGTTTTGCTGTAATTAACCAGTTAGCCCATGTTCCCAAGAGTAAGCCACCCGCGAGCCAAAAGGCTTCAATCCCTGCCGCATAAGCGTAGCCGGGTAAACCTAATAACAACCAACCACTCATATCCGATGCCCCAGCCGAGAGCGCAGCTGGCCATGGCCCAAGAGAACGGCCCCCTAGAAAGTAGTCTGATGAGTTTTTGGTTCGCTGATAGGCAAACACACCGATCGCCAACATCAATATCAGATAGATAATGAAGGTGGTCGTAATAGCAAAGCTATTTTCCATTGATATTTCCTCTATTTACTAAGATCGCTTTCCCTCCTCTCTTATTTAACAAGAGGAGGGTCAGGATTAATGGGCTTCGTTGCCTAACTCTAAGAGCGTCGCGTTACCACCCACTGCTGTTATATTTATAGTGCGCGTACGTTCGGTAATAAAACGCAGCGATAAGTGTGGATCGTGTGCCACGGGAATCGTGGTGAGATCGGTTTCTGAAACAAGATTAATAATGGCACCAGTACGCTGAGCAAGTTGGCGATTAAGGCGATGTTCAAACGAGGCAGAGCCAACGTAGCCAACACTGCGAATGTCTGATTCAATTAATGCCTGATACGCATCCAATGGGCTAAACTGCAGTAAATTAATCGGTAAGGACGACTGCTGATTAGCTTCCGTTAAGGCTGCTATAAGCTCTCGGTCATCACTGCAGATAATGACGCTATTGCCCGCCACCAACGCACCGCATAACTGGGCCACTAATGCTTGCTTAGCCGTTATACTCACGTCATTTTGGATAAGTAGCGTGACTCCTCGCCCTGCGGTATACAGTTCATTGGTTTCGCCCGTAGGACCAATCAAGGAGTGTGAACGCGCCAGTAATGCACTGGCTTGCTCAAGGTGAAAAGAGACTACATTGGCTAATCCAGGCATACTTTCTTTTAACGATGATTTCAATGACAGTAAGCACTCACATTTAAAATCGAAATCGGTTAAGTTCCAGTTTTCCCAAGCTGAGAAAGCATCGGTAAAACGGGTGACTTGATGTACCATAAATGACTCCTTAGTTTTATCGACTAGCTATATTGTGCTTGAGTAAAACGATATAAATAATGTGGCCCACCCGCTTTCGGACCAGTGCCAGATAGTCCTTGCCCACCAAATGGCTGCACTCCAACCACCGCACCAACTTGATCGCGATTGATATAGCAGTTACCGACTCGAGCATGCTTCTCTATCCAACGATAAGTGGTTTCATTGCGGCTATGAATCCCCATCGTCAAGCCATAACCTGTCGCGTTGATCTGCTGCACCACCTGAGCCAGCTCATTCGCTTGGTAGCGAACAATATGCAAAATAGGCCCAAACTGCTCCTCGCTTAAACAATCAATTCCTGAGATTTCAAACGCAGTCGGTGCTACGAAATCGCCATATTGACAGTCATCAGCTAACGTTAATTGAGCAATTTTTTTCTGAGTCTGGTTCATGTGAGCAATGTGTTTCTCTAAACCTTGTTTTGCCTTTGCATCAATCACTGGCCCGACATCGGTACTGTGCAGGTAAGGCATGCCAACCGATAGCTCCTGCATAGCGCCTTGAATCAAACTGATCACGCGATCTGCGATATCTTGCTGCACAAACAATACCCGTAACGCTGAGCAGCGTTGACCAGCCGAGGCAAAGGCCGAGCGTAACACGTCGCGCACCACTTGCTCGGGCAGAGCCGTACTATCGACGATCATCGCATTTTGCCCTCCCGTCTCAGCAATCAGAGGTACAGGCTTAGACTCTCGCTCAGCCAGTGTTTGATTGATACGCTGAGCAGTCGCTGTCGATCCTGTGAACACCACACCAGCAATCGCAGGATGTGAGGTCAACGCATGACCTATTTCAGAGCCTCGACCGGGTAAAAATTGAATAGCGTAATGGGGGAAGCCAGCTTCAAGCATCAGTTCAACAGCACGCGCGGCGATCAAACTGGTCTGCTCCGCGGGTTTAGCAACCACCGTATTGCCTGCCACTAACGCGGCCGTGATCTGGCCAAGGAAAATCGCTAACGGAAAGTTCCATGGACTAATGCACACAAACACACCACATCCTTGACGTGAAACTTGACGAGTTATGCCATCAAAACCGTCCATCGTGAATGGAGCTAAACCGCCAATTTGATTCGCATAATAACGACAGAAATCCACCGCCTCGCGAACCTCATCAATCGCATCATGAATAGTTTTACCTGCTTCTTGATGACAAAGCGCACACAGCTCGGCTAAATTCGACTCCAACAAATCGGCTAGGTTAAGCAATTTTTCAGCACGTTGCTTAGCTGGCGTTTGCTGCCAATGACTAAAACCGGCTTGAGCAATGGCTATCGCTTCGGAAACATGATCAAGGCTTGAATGGTAGACTTGTCCAACATGAACTCGGCGATCATACGGAGCGGTGACCGCTACAGGAGCCATATTTTCCTTGATCATGCTTTCGAACAGTGACTGACCATTAACAATAGGAGCGGCTTGCCATTGATGGCTTAAAAAATGATGTACTTGCTGTTCAAATGGTTGCGCTTCACTTTGAATATCAATATTGATCCCATCTGAATTTTTGCGTTCAGGGAAGATCTGTGGCGGCAGTGGGATTTTACTGTTATGTAACGTCTCGAACGCTAATAGCGCATCAACCGGATGCTGAGTTAAACTGTCAACCGGACAGCGTGCATCGACTAAACGATGAACAAAAGAGCTATTCGCGCCATTTTCTAATAGGCGACGGACGAGATAAGGCAGCAGATCTTTATGGCTACCAACAGGTGCGTAAATACGTACCGATTGCTGATACGCTTTGATGGCATGGTGATACAAGCCGTCACCCATACCATGCAGACGTTGAAACTCGAAATCTTTATGGCTCGCCATTACCGCAATTGCCGATACAGTGTGAGCATTATGAGTTGCAAACTGAGGGAAAATATGACCACGAACCCCATCACTCAATAAGAATCGAGCACAAGCTAAGTAAGAAACATCGGTGGCTTCTTTACGAGTAAACACTGGGTAACGCTGATAGCCTCGCTGCTGTGACCATTTAATCTCGCTATCCCAATAAGCCCCCTTAACAAGACGGACGGGAATACAACAACCCTGTTGTTTGGCAAGCGCGGTCAACCAAACCAACGTTGGTAAAGCACGTTTAGAATACGCCTGAACCACTAAACCAAACTTGCCCCAGCCTTTAACGTGTTCACAGCTGTACAATTTCTCAAACAGTTGTAACGACAGTTCTAAACGATCGGCTTCTTCGGCGTCAATAGTAATAGCGACATCCAATTCTCTCGCTCGCACTAATAACTGCAACAGAGTCTGGTATAGCTCGTCCATAACGCGAGTTTGGTTAGCGACTTCATAGCGTGGGTGCAACGCCGATAGCTTAATCGAGACCGAGGGCGCCGGGCTAGTATCCAACCCATACTGGTCGCGGCCAACCGCTTCAATCGCCATTAAATAATCTTTTAAATATTTGCTGGCATCGCTGGTGGTTAACGCCGCTTCACCCAACATATCAAACGAATAGGTATAACCTTTATCGCGCATCACGCGGCCATTTTTTTGCGCTTCGCTAATCGTACGCCCAAGTACAAACTGATAACCCATGATTTTCATCGCTTGATGCATCGCCTTACGAATGACTGGCTCAGAAAGTTTATTGACCAAACGGTTTAAGGCTTGAGTCGGACTCTGCGTTTGGTTTTCTCCCAAGCCAATCACTTTACCAGTCAGCATCAGGCCCCAGGTTGAAGCATTAACAAATACAGAATCCGAATTTTTTAGGTGTGATTTCCAATCCGCAATCGACAATCGGTCTTTAATAAATGCATCGGCTGTTGGTGCATCTGGAATACGCATCAGAGCTTCCGCCAGACACATCAATAAAATCCCCTCTTGAGTATCTAAGCTGTACTCTAGAAGCAGTGCATCGATCATCTGTACCGATTTTTTGTCTTGGCGGATCGCCGTGATCAACTGTGTTGTTTTGGTGGTAATTAACGTTTTTTCTTCATCGCTAGGCGTTGCCAAAGGCAATAATTGGGTTAGCCATTGAGACTCGTCCACCATATAAAGTGGCGAGATCTGTCCCCAAAGCTTACTAAGCGGTTGCTCAATAAATTTGGGATTCAACACATCTATTGCTGTAAACATGCGTTTTCCTCAATCTCCTATCCGAGGGATGTGGCTCGGATTTCAGTCAATGGCAAGCAGTGTATTTTGAGCGCATCAATAATACTTGTCAAAAACTCCGGAATTTTTGTGAAAAACTCGTCTTTTTAACAAAACAAAAACAAAATCACAGCAATTAAGGTCATAAGAAAAAGCAAAATCACTGATATTTTTTCAAAAAAACAACGTCAATATGCCGTTAAATGCACAGTAATCGATGCCTAGGAAAATATCATCGCGCTGTGTTATCGAATCGATGATGAGGAATTCAGCAAGACCAACGTTTAGTCTTGCTGCTGTTGTTGGCTTAATACGAGTTCGCAACGCGTAACAAGAGACTTATCGGCTACACTGCTTTTTGTATTGAGAAGGCGAAATACCTTGTAAACGAGAAAAAGTATGAGTAAACGAACTTTGATTAGAAAAACCGGTCAACTCGGCCACTTGTCCCAAAGTAAATCGAGCTTGTTCAAGGAGTTGTTTCGCCATATCCACTCGTTTACTCAACACATATTGATGAGGGGTGATGCCCAGCTGCTCTTTGAATAATTGATGGAATTGACTCTCACCTAAATAAACACTGCCAGCTAACTGAGCGACAGAAATGCGTCGACTTAAATGCTGTTCGATATAGCGATCGATCGCCTCTAAATCAAAACGCGCCTCTTTACGATGCACCTCAAATGCCGAGATGTGACGCAACAATAAAGCAACCACGGTATCACTGCATGCTCGACTGAACAATAAATCGTCTGGGCTGGCGTGCATTTCCAGCACTAACATTTGAATAAGTTTTTGAATCTGCTTATCGAGTTGAAAATAAATGTCGCTACGTGCCAGCTCATTGATTCTCTGTAACGTTAAAGGATCATCCCCTTGGGGTAAGGGCAAATTCAACACCAAAATGTCCGATTGTCCTACCGTTGCACCGAAAGCATGCCCAGTACCAGAAGTTACGACACATCCTTGTCCAGGTCCGACAATATTACCGACACCAGACACTTCGAAATCCGCTTGACCTTTTAAGCCAATCACAATTTGTGTGTAACTATGATCATGGCAATCCATATAAGCGGGTAAAGTAATTAACTCCGCCGGACGAGGCGACAAAAGTTTGGCTCTTTCTGGATTCTTCACTAAATATTGACTCATGAGCACTGCACCATGGGATGACCTTTGTGCATGTTATAACATTTTTATCAGAAACCAAGCTTGATAGTGAAATAAGTCTCATCTCCGTATCAAGACCGTAAACGAAAGATAAAATTAGCTCCCGAACCATTCATTTAATGCCTCGGAACAATGATCAAGTGCACATAAATTACGGTCAATGAGTATCCAATTAAAAAACGTTAAAGCAGATCGGAAATCGGTGCTTGCATATTTCAAGAATCTGCTCAAAATGGAGTAAGTACATTTATAAAAGATACAAAATCAGTAACCTACTCACTAGATTTTGTATACAATTGTGCCTTCAGGATGAGAATTTTTTGCGATGAGCCAGCGTATTGATAACGCTGTCAAAAGTTTGTCTTTCTCCACTATAATGTGGCTATGTTAATTGTTGCAGGGACCTAATGATCAAATATCACCTCCCAGCGCTACTGCTTGCGCTAAGCCCTCTGTGGGTATCGGCATCGGTGTTCGCGGAAGAAGTTACACAGGTTGATCCTGTGGCCGCCATCGATGAAAAAATAACCATTAAACAAAGTGAAATTGACACTATCGCTGCAGAATTTGAAGCGGAAGGAGCTCAACTTCAACAACTTAAAAATGAACAGGCACGTTTAAAACGTGAAAGTGATGAGCTTAATGCACGGCAAAACCGGGCAAAATCTGCTCTGGACAAACAGTATAATCGCCTTCTTGAAGATCCAGACACCGATTTAGTCACCTTTCAACAGCGCTATCAGCAAGCTTGGGCCGATGTGAAACAAAACCAATCGGAGCAACTTACTAATCAGCAAGCGATGACAGAAAGTGATATGCGTTTATCTCAAATGAAGCAGCGTCATGCTCGTTTGAAAACCGAATTCACTAACTTGCAAGAGAGCAAGATTGATGCACGAGTTAAGCGCCTAGAAGCTGAGCTGCGTCAAAGTCGCGTGCTAGAAGCAAGCTTTCGGACTACGTGTTCGACCAGTATGACGCTGGGTGAGTGTGCCAATCAAGGTCAACAATTAACTCGTCAGCGTGCGGTGAATACCTTCAGAGAGCAATTACTTGATAACTTGACTGAATCGGTCATCGCTAAGCAAAATCTGCGTGGCGTTGAACTCAATATTCACGTTCAAGAAAGCCAAGTGATCCGTAGTGGATTTGAAGGGAACAACGAGTATTTCACTCATATTCAGGCTCAGCTACAAGCACGTCCAGAAGCCGTTGCCGCCTGCAAACTGTTAAACGTCTCTAGTCGCTATTGCTTAAAAAATGCAACTGAAACCGTCAATAGCAAAAATGAAAAACAGTGGGCCAATGTAACCATTCGTTCAGATCAATATCATGATTCCGTCACTATTAACGGTATACAATACGGCAGTACGCCTGTGGAAGTCGTTTTACCCGCAGGGCGTCATCAAATTTCTGTGACTAAAGACGGATTTGAAACCTATAATCAAACCGTCACAATCAACGGAAATGACACTATTTGGGTAAGACTTCGCCCTAGTAGAAACGATTAATTCCTGTAAATCGACTCGTTTTCTGGTCTGATTTCACAAAGCTGTCGTTTAAACGCCGTTTTGGTCCTAAGTTATTGAAAGATGACTTCTGACAAAACGGCGTTTTCGTTTAGAATAGCGACAATAATTTTCAAAAACTTAACTGAAGTAGGCAACAATGCGACCAGGTTTACCCGTTCTGTTATTAGCACTTTTACCTTGCTTAGTGACAGCACCCACGTTAGCTGAAGGCACACCTTCCTCAGTCATGGCGATTGATGACGCATTATTTACGCATCATACCCAGTGGCAAGAAGCGAAGAAAGCAACTCAACATCAGCAAACGGTGGTGGACACTCAGCAAGCTGAACTCGCTCGTTTAACTGCCTTAGCTAAACAACTCAATACCGTGTTCAATTCAGCGAAAACAGCCCTAGAACGTGATTATTTGAAAATGATTGATGAACCGCAATTAGACATTAGCGGTTCACAACACGCTTACCAAACGGCTTGGTCTGAAGTTAAGAAAAATCAACAAGACACTTTGCTTGCTCAGCAAACCTTGCAAGAAATGCAAAATCAGCTCGTTCAATTACAAGCTAGCCAAGACGCTATCCAACAAAAAATTACTCAATTGGATCAAGATAAACTCCGAGCAAGAGCAGAGCGATTACGAGCAGAATTGAGTCGTGTCGGAGAACAAAAAGTCAGCTTTACCAATGTCTGTCATGCCACAATGACTTTGGCACAGTGTAGCCAACAAACCACTGATTTAGCTCAGCAAAAGGCCGTCAATCAATTTCAAACGTGGTTAATAGAAGAGACCACTGAAGCGCCGTTGATCAAACAGCACCTCGCCGCCGTTTCGCTCAACATTCACTTGCTCAGACATAAAACCGTTGATTCTGGTTTTTATGATGGCAACCGCTTTAAAACGGTACTTGAAGCACAATTGGATGCAAGACCTGCCGAAAACGTGCCTTGTACATTACTCAATATTGATAGCCAATATTGCTTCGCTCCTGGTGATGGTAGCCATCCAAGTCAACAAAAAGAAGTGGCTTGGGTTAATGTCATGATTCGTTCCAATCAGCATAACGATCAGGTCACGATTAATAGTGTCCGTTATGGTAGTACTCCTGTTGAAATCATGCTCCCTACTGGTCAACACCATGTCGTTATCAAAAAAGAAGGTTTCCACCCATTTGATCAACAGGTCAATATCAGTAGCGATCACACCTTACGAGCGGTATTACGTGAAATTGTTAATGAGGTAAAAGCGGGAGATAAATTCGCTGATACCTTAAAAAATACTCAGCAAGCCCCACAGATGATCACTTTACTCGCAGGAGAATACCTACTGGGAGAGAATACTTCTCGTCAAGTTCGCCTTGATCATGCTTTCGCTATTAGCGCAACGCCAATCACCGTGGGACAATTTAAACAATTTGTGCAGCAAACGGGTTATAAAACTGATGCTGAACTGAAAAATATCTGTCTGGCCGTACAAGGGACAACCGTTGCTCCGGTATCGGGAAGTCACTGGCAAAACCCAGGCTTTAAACAAACCGTTCAATCGCCAGCCGTCTGTATCAGTCGTAGCGATGCTAGAGCTTATGCCAATTGGCTAACCCAACAAACAGGGTTTCGTTATCGCTTACCGAGTGAAGATGAATGGGAAGTGGCCGCCCGTGCAGGGCGAAGAACCGATTACTGGTGGGGGAATGATTTTGGAGCCGGTCAAGCCAACACAGGATGGAGTGGCACACCATGGTCAAATAAGCAAACGTCCCCCGTTATGGCATTTTCACCAAACCCATTAGGTTTCTACGATATGGTCGGCAACATTTGGCAATGGACATCAGATAATCCCGGTATCGCTAAAGGTGGGGCGTGGAGTTTCTCCCCTGAAATGGCTAAGGCTTATCATCAGCTTTTTGTCTCACCTTCTACATCGGCTAACTATCTCGGATTTCGCGTCCTACGCGAGCTGTAGCGACAGTATAAAGGCGACAAAGGGGATAGTCATATTATCCCCTTTGTCGTGCCTAGCTATGGTGCGAGACGCTCTATCTGCCACTGTTGTTCAGATTTACTGTATAGAAAACGATCATGTAGGCGATGCTCACCACCTTGCCAAAACTCAATACTTTGCGGTTTGATTCGATAGCCCCCCCAGAACTTAGGCACAGGAATTTCTCCTTTAGCAAATTTTTGTTTCAGTTCTAGATACTTACCTTCTAATACACCACGAGCTGAGATGCGGCTACTCTGTTTACTCGCCAATGCAGCCAGTTGACTCTCTTTCGGACGAGAAGTGAAATACTTCATGTTCTCAAAGGCAGTCAGTTTTTCCGCGACGCCAGTAATGTGCACTTGACGCTCTAAAGGATGCCAAGGAAAGTGCAAACTGACGCGATGATTGTGTTCAATATGCTGCGCTTTACGGCTTGCTAGGTTGGTGTAAAACACAAAACCTTGCTGATCAACATTTTTTAATAAAACAATACGTTGAAAAGGCTGACCATCGTCATCTACAGTAGCCACCGTCATTGCCGTTGGATCTGCAAGCCCTGCATTAATCGCTTGCTCCAGCCAAAAATTGAATTGCTCGATCGGATCGAGCAATAAGTCCTTGCGGCGTAATCCACCTTGTGTGTACTCACGACGAATATCTGAAAGATCCATGTCTACTCCTCTTTTTGGCTATGATTGTGCGCTGATAGCCTAACGATCTCAAGTAGAACGGATTGATTTCGCACGCTGATATCTCAACGTGCAAAATATCAGGCTTAAATGCCAATATCTTCTTGATCCAATTTGGAAGAAAACTTAATTTCATGCTGATTAAACATAATCATCGAAGGCCCATGAACCCGCTTCGTCACCACTTTTTCGTCACCATATTGAATCGTCACGTGGGTGAATACCTTACCTTTGACTTCAATGGTATTGATTTCCAGCATCTGTTCAAACTCTTCATTTAACAAGTCGACCGCTACCTTAACTTTTTCCATTCGCTCACTTGATTGCGCCTTATGTTGCTCAATCTGTGACGCTTCCTCTTCATTACGTTCAGCTTTTGGGCGTTTTTTAAATTCTAATTCTCGGCGAATCACTTCCATCGTGCTCTCTTGAGCCTGCTTATAATACTCTTTATGTTTGGCAATTCGGTCGCGGTACCATCCATAACGCGCAAAAGCCTCTAACATAGTGGCAGCATCGCCTTCGGCTCCAAGGTTAAAGCAAACAACCTTTCCACCAACTTTAGCGCTACCACCGCTTAGTGTGCCTTGTTTTTCCGCTTTATCTAAAACGGTTAAATCCCCCCCACAACGAATATCGTTACTCAGACTATGCACAGAAAGCTGAATATTTTCCGCTGCTTGTAACTCAGAAAATTGGGCATAATTGGCTTTAATACTGCCGCCTGATTTGACCACACAGGTTTTCGCTTCATCATCATAAACCGTATGCCCAATAATCCCTTTGCCTATCTCAATATCACCTTGAGCTTGTACATCTGCCGATTCAACAAATCCCCCAATCACAATAGAGCCTGTAGCGCGAACGATCATCCCCGGATCTACATCTCCAGCAATGACTACACTGCCCTTAAATTTTACGTGACCAGTTGCAACACTGACATTATTGAGGCATAAAGCGCTTTCTACATCGACCGTTTTATTCTTAATGATCGGCATTCCAGATAAGCTAGCGAGTAATAAATTAGGATCATTAGGGGAGATATATGTCCCTTTACCAGCAACCAGTACTCCTTCATTACCAGGTTTAGCTGGGATCACTTTCCCTAAAACGGTAAAACCGGGTTCACCTTGAGTAGCGGGCTTGCGGCGCATCACCGGATCATTTTCCTCAACAGTGATCGTTTCGCCCAAATTTCTCATGTCAACTTTATGCGGATCAGCGGTTTTTTGTGGTGCTAAAATGCGGGTTGTCACATCGTCTACTAAGGGTAAAAATTGTACATCTTGGCCTTGGATCGGCGCTTTCCCCTGAGCAATCGGCTGGGTAAACGTTTCTCCAGGTTTTAACGTTTTACTCACCAGTAAAACTTTCTTCAAAGCTTGTTTATTTATACCTTTAATCACATACGCTTGAGCCAAAGCATGCACTAACTCACTACCATAAAGACCACGCCCTCCATAAGCTCCGGTCACCACCATACTGGCCAGCATGTCTTGTTCACTTAATACAACCTCAACAGTCGCATTTCTTTTTTCTGCGATGATGATACCTTCTCGAGCTTCTTTTTTACCTTCTTTAACACCATTGATAAAACGATTGACAGCTTCTTCGAGCACATAGAATTTCCCCGCCCCTAATCGTGCTAAGGACTCACTCAATCCTGCTTGAGCTAATTCCGGGGTTGCGTTGCTATCGCTCGGCAAGCGCGCAATAACGCGGCCCTTGTCTTCCGAGAGAGTAATCAGATCCTTCCACATAATACTCAACCTTACAGCATCTCTTTGGATTAAAGAGCAGTGTATAAAAAATGCCTGAATCACTAAATAATTCGATGTTCAAATTAAGGCCCCCATCACTGGATATCGGCTTGATGACAAGGAAAAGGCCCAATTAAAGGCCAATACGATTGGTTTAGTACCCCTAGTCTTCAATCACTAAAGAGACATCTGGAAAAGCATACCGACTATCAAAACGATACACGGCTTGAATTTTCTGACCGTGGTTTATATAACGAATCGATTCACATAGCTCCGTTGCAAACAATAAATCTTGATCGTCGTGCATCCGATCCGTTTGCTCGGTATTAACATCCGTCAGCGGGTGTCCATTATGTTCAAGAATAAACAGTATCCGCTGCTGTTGAGGTTGATAATCGACCTGAAAACGGATCCAATAATCGTCAGCCAGTTCCTGCAGTCCTTGCTCCCGTTGTTGATGATAAAGAACAAAACCATCTGGATGATCTTTCAGCTCGGTAGAAAGACCAAGTAAACCTTGTTCAATAATCTTCGTGAAGAGTTCCGATAAAATCGAGCAGATAAAATCTAAATGATCGCCAACTTGAATCATCCCTTTTAAAAATAAACGAACTTCGTTCATTAAGATGATCTGCTTTAACACCGAAGAGGAAAAGTAGAGTTCACTTTTACAAGGAATTAGACTGGGAGAAGAGCTGAGGATCGGCTGAACATTTTGCGCATTGATGATCGGAAAAGATAAAGTAAGAATGGACAGATCTTCATCTTGTCTTGCTGATGAAAAAGCGTGCACCGCCGAATCAATCAGGCTGATAAACGATTGTGTCGATGCTTGAGTCAATAATGTTTCCAGTCGCTTACGACCGAACATCTCACCTTCTTGATTACGGGTCTCAATAACACCTTTCGTGCAGCAGACAATGCTCTGCCCAGGTGAAAGTTTAAAGTGTTTGATATCACAGCGAAACATTTCACTCGGTAGAACCCCTAAGGGTTGATGTGTCGATGCTAAGCGTTTCACCAACTGACGATTCGGCGATAATATATAACCGTCAGGCATTCCTCCCCCCCACCAAGAAACTTCAAAACCATTGGAGTGTATCTCAAATAAATTAGCAGCAATATGAATACTCGGGGGTAAGAATGTCGCCAGTTCTTGATTAAGCTCAACAACCATTTCGCTCAATGCACAGCCCCGTTCCGCTAATGCAAAAAAAGCACGAGTCGCAGGAATATTAGCAATCGCAGCAGGCAAGCCATCGACGCTTGAATCCGCGATCATAACGTATATCCCACCATAGCGACGCCGAGCCACCAATATTAAATTTCCGTTAAAAATCGTTGAAGGAGTAGAGATATAATGAATCCCATAAATGGGGGCGATTTGTGTGCTCATCTCTTCGACTAAGTTACTAAAAATCGATTCAGCCACCGAGTAATCATGCTGGACTTGATCTTGGAAAGTCTGTAACTGATCACGCTGAGAGATCAGTTGCTGATGCATTTTTACAATCCGATAATGCGCCTGTATTTTGGCTAATAAGACACCTTTTTCAATCGGCTTAGGAATGAAATCATCACCCAGAGCAAGACAGCGAGCAAAGGAATCTTGATCATCTAAGGCAGTGAGAAACAGAATAGGAATATGTTGTTCAGGAAAAGCCGCCCGGATCTCTTTTGCTGTCGTAAATCCATCTTTTACCGGCATCATCACATCGAGCAAAATAATATCGGGCAAAGGATCCATCTTTTTCATCGCCGCAACCACCCCTTGGCCATCGGCAAAAAGATCAACATGCGGCGTAATATGACTCAACATAATACGGCACAATTCTCGGTTGGTCGCATGATCATCGATGATCAGTACTCTCATACTCGGCCTCACTGACTGTGCGTGCTATTTATTTTTAGACGACTAGGGTCTGTCAGCCTTGATTATTCCATCCACCCCACTGATAAGAATGAACAAAGAACATCACAAGAGTAACAAACCCTATGCATAAAAATATAGTTCAGTTTGTGGCATAGAGCGAATAGCTTTGCTGATCAACAGAAGAGGCCAATGATTGATCAAGCAACGATAACGGCATCAATGCCCAAATCAAATTTATGAAATATTTTGTTTGGGCATGATGACTAAGAGACATCAGCGGTAAAAGATCAATCCCTAAGTGCTTTGATTAAAACCGAGGTATCCATCCGGCCAAGCCCCTGAGCAGACAAATCACGATAACGTTGCGCTGTTGCTTCGGTCATCGGTAAACACAAGCCATGACGCTCAGCCTCATCAAGACAAAATTGCAGATCTTTGATCATCCAATCAATAGCAAAACCAAAATCAAAGCGATCCTCAGCCATACTGATTGCACGATTCTCCATTTGCCAAGAGCCTGCGGCGCCATTTTTTAAACAAGCGATCATGGTTGGAACGTCTAAGCCTGCTTTTTCAGCTAATAACAAGCCTTCAGACAGTCCATTTAAGATGCCTGCGATGCAAATTTGATTGACCATCTTAGCACTTTGCCCTTGACCAACCTCCCCCATCCGTATTGCAGAACGACCATAAGCGGCAAAAACAGGTTGCAGCTTTTCAAATAGCGCTTGCTCTCCACCACACATAATGGTCAATTGCCCATTCTCAGCGCCAGCTTGTCCGCCAGAGACCGGAGCATCCATAAAGCTTATTCCATGCTCTTTCGCCGCTTGGGCAAGCTCTCGGGCAAGCTCAGCGGACGTCGTAGTATGATCGACTAGCATAGCATTTGGCTTCATTGCTGATAGCGCGCCATGCTGGCCAAGCGTAATGCTGCGGACATCATCGTCATTACCGACACACATCAATACGACATCAGCATCAGCGACACATTCAGCGATGGTCATTGCCGCGTGGCCTGAGAATTGCTGAGACCAATCAATGGCTTTTTGCTGATTACGGTTAAAAACCCTCACTTCAAAACCCGCATTGGCTAAATGCCCTGCCATCGGATAACCCATCACGCCTAAACCGAGAAAACTGACTTTCATAATAATTTCCCTATATTGAATAAGATTGACATGCTAAGGACGTAAAAAAGCCGAGGCAAGCTCGGCTATCGTAGTTTATGGATTAACTGATTTCAGCATTATGATATACCTGTTGTACATCATCGCAATCATCTAACAAATCCAAGAATTTTTGGAATTTTTCAGCATCTTCACCACTAACACTTGTATGGTTTTGTGGCACGAATGTGATTTCTTCAACATCTAAGACTAAATCAGGAAAAGCATTAGCCAGTGCCGTTTTCACTTTGAAAAACTCGGTGTGAGGTGCGAACACGGTAATGACATCGTTTTCTAACTCGATATCCGTTACATCAGCATCTTCCATCATCAACGCTTCAAGGATCGCTTCTTCATCACTGCCTTTAAATTGAAAGACGGCTTGATGATCAAACATGTGTGCTACAACACCTGGTGTGCCAATCTTCGCCCCTGTTTTTACAAAGCATTGACGAACATCTTGATAAGTACGATTACCGTTATCCGTTAAGCAATCAACGATCACACTCGCACCACCTGGCCCAAAGCCTTCATAACGTGCAGGTTGGTAATCTTCACCGCCGCCGCCAGTTGCTTTATCTAAGGCTTTTTCAATAACGTGAGCAGGAACTTGATCTCTTTTCGCTTTAGAGATCAGGTGGCGTAGAGATAAGTTCATATCTGGATCTGTGCCGCCATTTTTTGCACACATGTAAATTTCTTTACCGTATTTCGAATAAACTTTAATTTTTGCGCCTTGAGTTTTCGCCATCGAGGCTTTGCGCACTTCAAAACTTCTTCCCATCGGGATCTTCTCTCTTATTCAATTAAATGCGATGGTTGCAGCAATCAAGAGTGATCTTGGCTGTGTAATCATGAACGCTACGCTACGCCCATTACTCGTTTGTACTTATCTACTGATTGTTGAAACCAAGTTTTCTCTTGTTCAGAAACTAGCTTGGTTAGCTGCTTAGTGATCTCTTCCGGCCCACATTTAGCCTGCTTGATCTGCCAAACCAGAAAAGAAGCCTGTTTATCAAGCTCTATTTTATTTTTCTGCTCTGCATCCAGCAACGCAAGGTTAAAAGACATTAGTAAACCCACAATCAGTAAAAACGTGATGCGAAATATAGCATAGGAATGATAAAAATTAAGAGTCAAAATCGCGCTTTGGAGCGCTTTACGCTAAGAAACCATCAAAAATAAAGGGTAGCATCCGCTACCCTACTTTATTGACGGTTTTATACACTTTAACCGCAAACCATTTGCAGAGGACAACTGGTGACTCTGCAAACGCCATATCTATCATTGAGTTAATGAAGAAGACCTAACTCTTTGGCTTCCTCAATGGTTAAACCACTTTCACGAATATCGCGCAGCATTTCAATACGTCGACGAGCTTGTGCAGATTTAAGCGTTTTATTAGGACGCTGCATCTCTGCTTCTTCCGTAACATCCACATCCCATTTATTGGCGATGTTAGTCATTTCATCATGGTCAATTGAATTTATAGACATTGCAACCTCCGAACAAACCATGCTAGGAACGAGTTATCTGTAACAAAAGGCCAAAACCTTGTTAAGCAGATTTTAGCAAGAGTGTGACTTAAGCAAGGGTTCATTTATCATAATCGACAAATGACTCAATTATTTTTTGCTCACCCTGAGTATAGAAGTACATCGAGCGGATTATCGGTAAAAAATTCACTAAATCAACTAGCGCCGAAAAATATTTTCGGCGATCAGTTCGTTAAATAGGCAATCATCAACAAGGCTGAAAGCATGATCAAGCAAGTTTTGCGGTTATGTTGATGTTATAACAGCCTTTGCGATCATCGCGGTGCATCAAATCCCGATGGCCACTTCGTCTAATGCTCGGAATACGCTATCGTCAATATGCTCTTCGTAGACCAATTTACATACCTTACGACGAACGGCTAAACCTGAGATCAATCGCTCAATAGAGAGGTGCTTATTACGGTGCTGAGTATTATACAACTCAATGACCTTACTTAAGGTACTGTAAGGTACGACACAATCATCCACTTTTAGCCAATCAAGCTTATCAATCAATTCCTGGCACTCTTCACGAATAGATGAAGGGGCATGGCCGGTCATGGCAGCCAAAGCCGTTATACTTCGTTCTAGCGCTTCTGCAGAGGTATATTTAGAGAGGGTGATAGTAATTTCATCAGCGTTAATCTCAACCAGATGCTTACGTAACTTCACGCGTCGGCCCAATCGGCCACGAGGCGTTGACGGTTTACGCTGTATTGGTTCAAATTCACCATCAATAATTTCCGACAATTCTTGAAGTCTTTGTTTGGAAACCATTTCATTTCGTAATGGATTAGGTAACGTTGGCGCCATATTGCGCTTACCCGCGTTGGTGGTTTTCGCGCGGGAATAACGTAGTACTTCTTCAACATCACATTTGATAGCCACTTGATAATCCAGTACTTTATCCTGTTCAATTAACTCACTAATCGTTAAATGGTAACCCCATAAATTAACGTTAAAATCACCGATCTTATTTTGATCGTTGGATAATCGTCTTAGTTCACGGATCAGATCCATCGAAAATCGTCGCCATTCAATATTGCGAGCCAATTTCTGATTAAGCTCACTGAGCATCATCGTATCAGTATGGCGACGTGACATTCTGCTACGAAAATAAGAATAGAGTTGGAAGACTAATGTATGTTGTTTAAGAATTTCTGGTGGAAACAGAAAGAAATAATCTTTCGTCATTAACTCTTCAAAAAATGATGGCTCCCATACCAGAATATACAGGTTTGGCTTAATACGGATCTCACCATCACTGCCTTCTGTTGGGGCTTCTTCGGACGCGGTGATCGTTCGAGCTAAAAAGCGAAAACGATCACTTTTAAAGCCTTCAGGCATATTCTCACTGAGCCAACGTCCGGTTAGTTCATGTAACTGAAAATCGGTAAATTCAATTCTATCAATGCTATCTCGGATCGAATCACGCGCTGGGCCGCTGTCTTTTTTGCCTCTTAACGATAAAATGTCAGTGATGTACAGCGGGGTTTTATTAGGGACGTATTTCGCGTTGAGCTGATAATCTTCTTGGTGATGATCATGGTATTGTACCGTCAATGTAAACAGGGCAAATAACGTCATGAGATCATCAACGGTCATAATATTTTTTGATGAGCGTGTTTCGATAACAGCACGAGTACCAGAAATTGACACCATCGATTTTTGATAACTTTTACGTGTGCGTGGTGGAGCTAACGCTTGATCAATAATCCCTGCCCAATTAGTCGGAGAAACAACAAACTGCTCAGCTTCATCTTTCATCGCTGGAGGTGTATTAAGGCCATGCTCGTGTAACAAACGTTGATTTACTTGCGTTTGTGCCAGTGCTTTTGAGCGTTTGCGTTTTTCACTTTGTTTAACCGATTCAGTGATAAGACTTGTGGAACCGAGTACAGAGATCAACTGGTTAGGATTAACAAATTGATGCAGCATCGTTTTGCCTGCTAACCCTTCTTCAAAGCGTACAGGGATTTGTTTAAACAGTCCTATCGCAACAGCAGCGCGTAATCTTTGCTGAATGGCAGCCCTGGTTAGCTGACCATCTGTCGCTTCGATCAATTCTGTTGTCGATACCAGTCCATCTTTACTGCGAAAACCTCTTAGAGAGATTAAGTTTAACAATTCAATGATACTTTTAGTGACACCTTTGAAATGTTGATATTGTTCGATCCAATCTACCGCGGTTTCTGAGACGACAAAAAGATGTCCATCTTTGTGGCTTCGTGGTGCTTTGATTAACAATTTTTCTTCTGATGCCATGATTCGTTCCGTATCACACAAGCCGTAATATCGCCATAGTTCCAAGAGCATAATCAAAAAAAGATCATAAATAAAGGAAAATTTCAGTTTTTTAAATAACTGATCTTTTTGATTATTCTGATCTATATTGATTAAGTTGATCATATGATCTGAACGGTTTTATCCAGCTAACCCATTGTATTTTATAAGATAAAAGTTTAACAATTAAGAAGCATGATCATGGAGTAAACGTAACGATGATCAATGATGATTTGAAAGCATGATCATCTTTTTCTCGAAGTATGATCATGTTGCTTGCGAATCAATGATCATTGTTATAACGGATCAATGATCACGGTTTATCTACAGGTTACCCACAAGCAGCTGAGCATTGCTGCTTCTTTTCTTAAACATACGGTTTATTAACAGCTAAAAATACTAGGAAGCATGATCACCAAATCGATATTTGTTGATCTTTAACTGTATTGGCCGACAATTTTGTATTCGATTATACCATCTGGGGCCATCATTTTTACGTTCGCTGTTTATTGGTTTATTTTCTGGTGTTCCGAAAGCATGATCATGTTAGTGATGATGATTTTGTATTGTTTCTATTGCTGATTTTATTGGTAATGATGAAAGAGAGATGTTGGATAAAGCCTGATTGTAATTGACATCTTCCGTAAATTAATCGTTTTTCATCATGCTTCCGGTGATTATTCTGCACTTGATCATCTTTCCGGATTTGGATCTTAGGATTAATGGATCAAAATTAACACCATTCGTTGATTTTTCCCCTTGATCATCTTTCCTATAGGTAGGATTTACCTCAGAAGCATGATCATCAGTTAACCCATGATCATGCTTCCGGATTAGGTTCCCTGCCCCTACTTAATCAACTTAATGGTATTTAAGCGGTGTTCATTTATTTTGGAGTTCACCGTATATCTACGGGAAAAAGCTGACGTTTTATATGACGCAAAAGGGGCGTTTACCTTCGTCGTAAGTGAGATGATCATTGAATTACGGCCGTTGTGTTTATGTGATGTTATGGTTGAAATGACATCAACCGTAATTTATCGATAGTGAATAATCGTTCCGATGATGATGTGATGTATGTTGTGATTACTTTAAGGTAGGATTTATGTTGTAGCCAGTGATAGCATCAATGATCCAGTGGAGATTATTTCTTTGCTAGATTTTATTGATTGATACTTAACTTCCCTTCTATGTCGATAAATAGAGTTTACATTGTAAATAAGTGACGCTGTGACACTTTTATGGTTTTGTTTTTTGTGGTCATAATTCTTAGTAATAAAGCGAAAGTTTTGTCAGCATTTTGTCATTTGTTTTTTTATTGGTGATAAAAGTTCTATTTATTGTGATTGTCGTCCAGAATTGTATGTTCACCTTTTTATTGTATTGTGCGTATATTGCTGTACAATGGTGCTTAATAACGGATGATGAGAATGGCTATGAAAAGAGAACAAACGATAGAAAATCTCTACAGGCTTGCCGAGCAAACTCAGCAGGTGCAAGCAGATCGAATAGAGATTGTATTAGAAGAGCGTAGAGATGAACATTTTCCTCCGATGTCAAAAGCATTAATGGAAACTCGTTCGGGCTTAACTCGACGTAAACTCGATGAGGCGATTGCCAAGTTAGAAGCGGCAGGCCATCAATTTACTAAAAATAATGCAAACCACTACTCGATTTCATTAGCCGAGGCACACATGCTTATGGATGCCGCTGGTGTATTGAAATTTCATCAGCGCAAGAAAAATACCGAGAATAAGCCTTGGATCATTAATGTTCAAAACCAAAAAGGCGGAACGGGTAAATCGATGACAGCGGTTCATTTAGCCGCTTGTTTAGCGTTAAATTTGGATAAACGTTATCGTATTTGCCTGATTGACTTAGATCCTCAAGGGTCTTTACGTCTGTTTTTGAATCCTCAAATTAGTTTGGCAGAACACAGTAATATCTATTCTGCGGTTGATATTATGCTCGATAATTTTCCGGAAGGAACCGAGATAGACACGGCATTTTTGAAAAAAAATGTGTTACTGCCCACTCAATACCCTAATTTAAAAACCATTTCAGCTTTCCCTGAAGACGCGATGTTTAACGCTGAAGCTTGGCAATCACTGTCTAAAAATCAATCGTTAGACATTGTTCGTTTATTGAAAGAGAAGCTGATTGATAAAATTGCTGATGAATTTGACATTATTATGATTGATACTGGACCACACGTTGATCCTTTAGTGTGGAACGCTATGTACGCATCAAATGCATTACTGATCCCTTGTGCGGCAAAACGTCTTGACTGGGCATCAACCGTGAATTTTTTCCAGCATTTGCCAACGGTTTATGAAATGTTTCCAGATGATTGGAAAGGGCTAGAGTTTGTTCGTTTAATGCCAACGATGTTTGAAGACGATAATAAAAAGCAAGTTTCTGTATTAACTGAGATGAACTATTTATTAGGCGAGCAAGTGATGATGGCTACTATTCCACGCAGCCGTGCTTTTGAAACTTGTGCCGATACCTACAGTACCGTGTTTGATTTAACGACGAGTGATTTTGAGGGCGGTAAAAAAACCTTAGCCACAGCGCAAGACGCGGTGCAAAAAAGCGCACTTGAGCTAGAGCGTGTTTTGCATTCACATTGGCTTTCTTTAAATCAGGGGTAAGTAATTCATGGCCATAAAAACATCTGATCTGAACGCTAAATTGTTCGGTAAAGCCGATAAAAGACGGGCCTCTACCCCGCAAGAGGCACAAGCCGCCGCTAAAGCTCAAGCGCAGATCATTGAGTTAACCGTTGCCGGTGAAGCGATGGTAACTTTTGAACTTATTCGTATACCGGCTTCAGAGATTGATACACGTACTTCCGTGTTTACTCAAAATGCGCGTGAACAATCGTTCCTTAATGAACATGCATTAGCGGATATCCTTAATACGTTACGTGAGCGTGGGCAGCAATATCCGGCTGTCGGTCGCCGGCTTGAGAATGGACAAATTGAGATCCTAGATGGTAGCCGCCGTCGTAAATCGTGTTTGATTGCTAAGCAAGATTTTTTAGTTTATGTTGCCGATAATATCACTAGCGATCATGCTAAGTTTTTGTCTGATGTCGCCAACGCACATAAGCCACTGTCACTGTATGAAAAAGGCAAAGAAATGCAAGCTCAGCTTGATAGTGGCGCTGCTGAAGATCAAAAAGCGTTAGCTAAGATGTTTCAGTGCAGCGAGGCATTAGTCAGTGGAGCGTTAAAGGCCGCCTCGCTACCTTTAGCCTTGTTACAAGCATATCCTAATGTGGTTGAGCTTGGCCGACCGACCATCGTTAAATTACATAAGCAATTTAACGAATTAATGCCAGAGCAGCAAAAAGAGTTATTAGAAAAATGCCAACAAGCCGATGGCTTTGTTTGGCAGCATTGCCAGTCTCAAGGGGTCACTCGGATCACCAAAGAGGTCACAGAAACGATAGAATCTTGGATAGAGCAGCTTTCGCCACCGAAAAAAACGCTGAATAATAAAATTGAGCTGGTCAAAGGCCGAGTAAATTATCAACGTAAGGGGCCGCTATTAACGCTGAATATCCAAAAAGTTGATGATCAATTGGCTCAAGAGATTTTAGACTTTCTCGAAAAGAAACTTAGCTAACTCGGTATCGTTTTCTTTGAACATAAAAAAGACAGCCCATCTTATGGGCTGTCTTTTTTATTTAAGTGCATGGACGGTTATTGATTACGCAGACGCTGCCAGTAGCGTTCATAAATAACGAGGGCTTCTGGGCCAACATCGTTAATAAATTCGCCTTTTTGCATCTCCTCATCAGAAGGAAAAATCGACGGATTATTACGTAAATCGTCCGCTAATAAAGCTCTTCCTGATTGGGTTGCCGATGCATAGCCTAAACTATTTACGATCTCGGCTTGATTCTCAGCTTGATACATAAAATTAATAAATTTATGCGCTAGTGCTTTATTATTACTACCGGAAGGAATGGTAAAATTATCCATCCATAATACAGCACCTTCTTCAGGCATCACGAAGGTGAGCTCTGGTAGCTCTTCTTGGCCTTGGAAAGCGTTACCATTCCACTGCATACCCAGAGCGACTTCACCTGAAACATAAGGTACATGCGGCGCATCAGAGTTATACAGCAACACATTACGTTTTAAGGCAACCAATGATTGATAAGCCTTTTCTATTTCTGCTTCGTTTTGGGTATTGATACTAAAGCCATTGAGTTTCAGTGCCATACCAAATACATCACGCATATCATCAATCAGCATGACTTGACGGACATATTTCGGGTCCCACAGATCGGCCCAGCGAGAAATTCCGTTAGGCAAATAAGCAGCGTTGTAGCTAAGGCCAGTAATCCCCCAGATGTAGGGCAAAGAATACTGGTTTTTTGGATCATGCGCTTGACCTAATAACGATGGCATAGCATCTTTCATGTTTGGAATTTGTGCATGATCCAATTCGCTCAATAGCCCTTCACGAGCCATTTTTTCAATAAAATAAGCGGAGGCAAAAACTACATCATATCCGCTGCCTTTAAGAAGTTTGAGTCTGGTGTACATGGATTCATTATTCTCGAAGGTTGAATAATGGATCGAAACCCCTTCTTGAGCTTCAAACTGTTTGAGTGATTTTTCTGGCAGGTAGCCACCCCAAGCGTAAACATTCAGTCTTTGTGCTTGTGCACTCACTTGAGTGGAGGTAATGACGGCTGCGAGGACCAATCCTTTGATGAAAGATTTCATTGCATTTTCGTTCCTTAAAGTCCAGCCCAATGCTGGTGTTCAGGTGCATAATTAGTTAAATCTCTGTTTCAATAAAGCAAATATAATTTATCGTTAAGAACAATTTTTTTAACCTTGTCGATAGTATTATTGTTCATCGATATTATTCATCGGCAACACGCCTACTCCGTATCCATGTCAGCTTTGTGCTACCATTGCCTGATAATGATGAACGGTGATCTTGTATGACGACTTTAACAACTGATTATCTTAACTACTTCCAATCTCTTCAACACTGTGCACAGCAGCGTAATCACCGTTTTGCTGTTTATCTTTCTGGCGAGTTATCATGGAGCCGACCTCTGCTTCAAACATGGCTAAGCACATTAGATGAAAATCTTGTGGTGGTGCAATTAGGTGGGGAGCCATTTTTCGCCGCTTCCACGTTGGCGTATAACCAAGGACAACGCCTTTTAGGTCAAGAATGCCATGTCATGATTGCTGACTTTAGCCAAGGGTTTGATGCGAATAGTTTCAGCGCGGCATTAGGCACATTGATTGGTGGTGGCCTGCTGTTTATTATCGGTCACAGGGTCAATCCTACGGCTGCTGATAATTGTTGGCTAACGCGAGGACTAGAGCAGTTACTGGTTGTGTCTGCAAGTCATATTCCTGCGCTTCCGATATCATCCACTGTTTCGGTTTTCTGTGATACCAGTGAGCAAGAATTAGCGGTTGACGCGATTCTCCGGGTCATCACTGGACATCGTAAGCGCCCACTATTGCTCACCGCTGATCGTGGTAGAGGTAAAAGTAGCGCTTTAGGTATCGCTGCCGCCAAGTTAATGCAATCGCGATCGATCAAGATCATTATTACGGCTCCACGCTTGTCGGCGATTTCTCCAGTATTTTATTTTGCAGCGCAAGGTTTACCCGGTGCCAAGATAAGTAAAGATAAAATTGATTATCAAGCCTCTCAATTACGATTTGTTGCTCCCGATGAGCTGGAGCAACATGAGTGTGACTGTGATTTATTGTTGGTCGATGAGGCTGCAGCGCTGCCGCTACCGTTTTTATATCGTTTTGTTGAGCGTTATCATCGAGCGGTATTTTCCACTACTATTCATGGTTATGAAGGATGTGGCCGAGGCTTTACCTTAAAATTCCAACATTGGTTAGCGCAACATCGACCACAAACTCATTTTCAACATTTGCACCAACCTATTCGTTGGGCTGCGCAAGACCCTCTAGAGGCTTGGCATCGAGAGACCTTTCTCCTTAATTATGATTTACGCTCGGATTTAGCGGAACTGACTCTGGATAGTATCGACTATTTTAGTGTATCGAAAGCTGAGTTATTGGCATCACCAACGTTATTAAAAGAGGCGTTTGGTTTATTAGTTAATGCCCATTATCAAACCTCGCCGAATGATCTCTTTCATTTATTGAGTGACGAAAAACTAACGCTCTACGTTGCTAGCCATCGGCAGTGTCTGGTTGGGTGTCTATTAGCCGTACAAGAAGGCGGATTGGACCAAGAGTTAATTGAGTCTATTCAGTTGGGGCAGCGTCGTCCTCGAGGACATCTTGTTCCAATTACATTAGCCAATCAAGTGGGAATCACGGAAGCTGCGCAGCAGCTGTGCTGGCGAGTGATGCGAATAGCGGTTCATCCCCAACGACAAAATATGGGTATTGGCAGTCAACTACTGTCTCAGTTTATTGAGCACCACTCTTGTGATTATATTGCGACAAGCTTTGGTGCTACTGCCGAGCTTATCCATTTTTGGCAGCGTAATGGTTTTCATAGTATCAAGTTAGGTTCACAACGTGATCAAGCGAGTGGCTGTTTTTCTTTACTTATGGTTTATGGCCAACAGGTAGAATGGCTTTCTCGGGCTCGTTGGCAGTTTCAAATACACTTACTTTATGAATTGAAAGAGAGCTTACAGCGCTTAGCCGCTAATACGGTTCGCTTGTTATTATGCGAAGCTGAGAGTGAGTCACTGAGTCAGTTACCGTTCGAACTGCTGGCTCGTTACAGTTTGGGGGGAGCTAATTATGAGAGTGTTGCCGTTTGGATTGAAAAGCTTTTGATTCATTCGGCGAGTAAGCCAACGATAGTGCTCGATGAATTACTGATTGAAAAAGTCATTCAGCAGCGATCCTGGACTGAGTGTGCTTCCTTACATGGCTACACTGGTCGCAAACAAACTGAGCAAGTCTTACGTCAGAACCTCGCTCAGTTATTGCGTGATTTACAGTGTAAACTGAGCCATCAGTAAAACGAGCGTTGAGATTTACACTGTAAACCGAAAAGCTTGTGACTGAGTCTACGAATTAAATCAATCTCTATTGGTATGAAGAGCAAACACTGACTATCTTTATAAGGGGTTGCTTATATTCTCTTTCTACAAAGGACTCAACCTCGTAATCATTAGACGCTCAGTTTACTTAACGCGCTGTGGTTTAATCATGTTCATGGTCGATCATGATTGATATGACAGTACTGATTATGCCGTTAAATACTTTGAGCCTGAAATTATGCTCGATGATTTTGCTCGATAATAAACGAAATCGACTCGTTGCTTGTTAAGCAAAAACACGTTAGGAGTCACTATGGCTATTTCACGAAGGACGTTTCTTAAAGCGGGTGTTGGGGTGGGGGCGGTGGGCGCCGTGGGCGTCGGTTATCGGCAGATAAATAAAACCAAAACTCAAGCCAACATCGTTATTGTGGGTGGTGGTGCCGCTGGAATAGGTATTGCTAACCAATTGGGGCATCATTTGGACGGTGCGACGATAACCGTGATAGAGCCACGTGGTTTTCACTGGTATCAACCGGGCCAAACATTGTTACTTGCCGGAGTTTATACACAAGTCAGTGATGTGATTAGTGCCAATGAACGCTTTATTGATGCGAGTGTACGATGGATTGAGGATTCAGTTGTCGAGTATCGGCCAGATCAGAATCAAGTGGTGACTGAAACGGGGTTGCTGGTCAATTATGACTATTTGATTGTTGCGACGGGTGTTGAACTTCGTTATGACCTCATTGAAGGGTTTGATCCGCGAGAAATTGGTCAAAACGGAATTACCAGTATCTATTACAGCCCGCAGGCGGGAATTGTGAGTCATCAACAAGCTCAAGCATTTGCTCATGGTCAAGGTGGTAAAGCTGTTTTTACTCGACCTCAGGGAGCGATGAAATGTGCTGGAGCGCCGCTAAAAGCGACCAATTTGGTGGAGTCTTTTGTCGCTAAAGCTGGCCATCGGGACAATTTTTCTTTTGACTATTTTACGGCAGAGAATTTCCTTTTTTCGGTTAAAGTGTTTGATCAACGGATACGAGAGATTTGGCAGCAACGTGCTATTGACTCACATTTTCAGCATACCTTAACGTCAGTCGATACCAGTAAAAAACAAGCCACATTCCAACTAGCCGATCAATCGTCATATACCGTTGATTGGGATTTTATTCATGTTGCTCCTCCTATGACGGCTATCAAAACCATCAGAGAATCACCATTAGCCGATAACGAGCAATTTAAGGGCTATCTAGAGGTTGATCAGTATACGATGCAGCATAAGCGTTACAGCAATATTTTTGGCTTGGGAGATAATGTAGGGACGCCAATAGGTAAGACAGCGGCGTCTGTCAAAACACAAATTCCTGTAGTGACAGAAAACTTAACAGCACTAATAAAAGATAAACCATTAATGGCCAAATGGGATGGTTATACGTCATGCCCAATGATCTTAGATGTGGGGCATGCAATGCTGTGGGAGTTTGACTTCACTCTTCAACCGATGACAGCATTACCGTTTCAAGTCGTTGACCCTCTGAAAAGCAGTCGCTTTGCTTGGAAAGTAAAAGAATCTGTGATTAAACCGATTTACGATATGATGCTGCGTGGTTATACACCGATGTAGCATATTTTTGACAATAGAAAACACTCGCTACGTCCACTTTTCATAAAACGTAGCGAGTAATCATAAGCAAAAATCAACCCATCATATTCCTTTAAACTGATTAATCTTAGCGGCTAAATGAGTCATCTGTTTTTCTACGCCGATCACTGAGTGTTCACCTTGCTGAGTCAGTTGTTCGGTGCGGCTACTTTGTTCGTTTAAATTTTCTATGCTTTGATTAATTTCTACTACCGCTGCACTTTGTTCTTCAGCACCTTGAGCGATTTGTTGGTTCATTGAGAAAAGTGCTTGTAGAGTCGTATTTAATGCTTGCACATCTTTTACTGCCTGATGATGAGTGGTTAAACTGTGCTGGCTATTTTCATGTACGACTTCAATTTGTGTGGTTACTGAATTCGATGCCGATCTAAGCTTATTGATAATGTCTTGGATTTCGGTGGTAGACTCACTGGTGCGCTGGGAAAGCGAACGTACTTCATCGGCGACTACCGCAAACCCTCGACCATGTTCTCCTGCTCTTGCTGCTTCAATCGCTGCGTTTAACGCTAATAAATTGGTTTGCTCGGAAATAGAGCTAATCACTTCGAGAACGCGGAGAATATTTTCAATATGATTATTGAGTTGTTGCAAACTTTGTTGGCTCGTGGCCATATTTGAACCCAGTTGTTCTATGTGGGTAAGACTGCTGTGCATCGCAGAGAGTGCATTTTGTAATGAGCTATTGCCTTGGGCGGAAAGCTCCCCGGCATGGTTAGCAAGTCTCGTGGCTTCTTCTGTACGTTCTGTAATATGTTGGCTGGCTTGAGAAATCGTTCCTAAGGCGCTACGCTGTTCCTCTGTCGCTTGATTGGTCTCTTTGGCGTTATGCTTTAATTGTAAAAAAGCTACTTGTGATTCCGCTACCGTCTGGTTGACGGAGCTTAATGAGTCTCGGAAGCGCTCAATAAAAAGATTAATTTTTTGCGATAAATTCGCGACCTCAGCACCATCAAAAATATTAACTTTGTGATTTAAATCAAGATGTTGAGCAATATGATCAATCTCGCTGCTTAGTTGTTGGATAGGCTTAGTTAATGCGGTGACCACAAAATGCATGATAACTAAGGCTACGGCGATAAAAATTAGCGTAAATAGAAGTGATTGAATAAATTGATCGATGATTGGTGAGATGATTTGAGACTTTGGTATTTCAACAACCACAAAGCGGTCTAAGTCTGCTAACCAATAAGAGCCGATTAAATAGGCGTGTTGATTAACGGTGAGCTCAGTAATAATGGGAGCCGCTTTTCCTGCACTGATGGCTTGCTGCAGTTGTCCAGTGGTATGACTGGCTAATACAGAGTCTTTAGGAGCGACTTGGATTTTACCGTCGCTTGAGGCCAACATAGCTCGACCGTTAGAGCCTATCCTAAAACCTTCGATCATGCTAACTAAGCTACTGACGTTAAAGCCTAATCCTGCGACCACATAAGGTTGATTGGTTTGAGGATTGACTTGTGTACTGCGATAATTAATAAAAATAACGTATTGACCACCGACCTGGTCTTGGTTCATGTTCAATTCAATGGCCTTGTTTTTACCGAGAAAGTTGGGATAGAAATCTTTAAATGGATAGTCGCTAAGGCGAGTGGCTCGATGTTGACCATCATAAGTAAAAATATATTTTCCTTCTGCGCTGTCTAACACGGCAAACGCATTGTCTGCTCCGAGCCGAGTCATCGCATTTTCTAATGCCTGATGAGCTACCGCGGGATTACGAATGGATCTTTGTTCAGCGCTCCAGTCCAGTAAACCTGAATGATGAGCAAGAAAATTTGATCCAGTGATCGCCGGTTGTAGCTGATTACTGATTTCAAACGCGAGCCCACGTAATTGACTCGGTAGAGTGTGTGATTTAAGTTCATTCAACTGATCATTTGCTGTGCGCATGGCCTGTTGCCCCATGGCAATCAATGTACAAGTCACCAGTATGATAGATAGAACCCAGTTAATTCTGCGACGAATTGATAGCGTTTTCCAATACATAACATAAGCCTCATTTATTATTATTAACCAACCTATAGATAATAGTGTCTGTTTAATAAAGTGAGTAATAAATGAGCATAAATATGCTTAACAATTTAGTAACGTTTTGATGGCGCGACTATTTTTAATCATAAAAAGTTAATCTAACAGCAGTGAATGATCTTATTGATGGTATCCGCGTAAAGATTTTGTTGTCTCTATTTCTCTTTGAATCAAGGATCTGATCCCGACATGAATTTCAAAACGGTTCGTTTACTATTAGGCGATCAGCTTAATGCTCAACACGCTTGGTTTAAGCAGGTTGATGATGATGTGCTGTATATCATTGCTGAGCTTCATCAAGAAAGTCGTTATGTGACTCATCATATTCAAAAGACCGTAGCGTTCTTTTTAGCGATGCAAGAATTTGCTCAAGCGAGACAGGAAGAAGGCCATCAGGTACTCTATCTGACCCTCGATGAGACACAGGGTTTTGCTGAGCTACCACAATTGATTACGCACTACGTGCAACTGACGGGAGCTATCTCTTTTCAATATCAGCGTCCTGATGAATATCGTTTGCTCGCTCAACTGGCGAACTTACGGCTTGCTAATACGGTCATTGATTGTGTCGATAGCGAGCATTTTTTACTACCGTTTGATGAGATTGAGCAATACTTCCCTAAAGGGAAGCATAAAACGATGGAACACTTTTATCGGCGAATGCGGCAACGTTTTGCGGTTTTAGTCGAAGAGGGGAAACCGCTTGCTGGGCAATGGAATTTTGATGCCAGTAACCGTAATAAATTAAAAGCACAAGATATTGCCCAGCTACCCGAACCTTTACTATTCAAAAATAATCCGGCGCAAATCCTTGAGCGGCTAAATCGACATGGAATACAAACGATTGGACACCTAGAGGGAGATTTGTTTTGGCCAGTTAATCGTGCGCAGAGTTTGACACTGCTTGCTCACTTCTGCCGTGTATGTTTACCACGCTTTGGCCAATTTCAGGATGCGATGACCCATCTGCATCCTGCGCAATGGAGTCTTTATCATAGCCGATTGTCTTTTGCCCTTAATAGTAAGCTTCTACACCCTAAAGAAGTGATTGATGCAGCGGTTACCGCTTATCAGCGTGAGAGCCAGATCGATCTTGCTCAAGTGGAAGGTTTTGTTCGCCAAATTTTAGGCTGGCGTGAATATATACGTGGTATTTATTGGGCGAACATGCCGCATTATGCTCAGATCAATGTATTACAGGCTACGCGTCGGTTACCTGATTATTTTTGGACGGCAAAAACCAAAATGCACTGTATGCAGCGAGCGATCGGTCAATCACTCGATTTTGCTTATGCACACCACATTCAGCGTCTGATGGTGACGGGAAACTTCTGTTTATTAACTGGAATCAATCCCGATGAAGTCGATGCTTGGTATTTAGGTGTCTACATCGATGCCATTGAGTGGGTAGAGATGCCAAATACGCGAGGAATGGCTTTATTTGCCGATGGTGGGATCGTCGGGACTAAACCGTATGCGGCCAGCGGTTCTTATATCAATAAAATGAGCGATTATTGTAAGAACTGCATCTATGATAATAAGGCGCGCAGTGGCAAGGGTTCCTGCCCGTTTAATAGTCTTTATTGGCGATTTATGCACCAGCAGCGTGATCGCTTAGCAGTCAATCCCCGTATCGGAATGTTGTATCGCTCATGGGATAAAATGGCTGATCAGCAACGTGCTGATATCTTGCAGACGGCGGAATATTATTTGAGTCATCTTGGGGAGTTGTGATGAATATTTTGGTGGTTGGCGCAAATGGTGGCATCGGTTTGGCCATCGTAAAGCAGTTATTGACGGCTTTACCTGAAGCAAATATTCATGCCACTTATCATCGACAACGTCCAGATTTCACTTCTCAACGGGTGACTTGGTTTCAGTTGGATGTCACCCAAGAGTCTGATGTTGCTATGTTCAGCCAGCGTTTTTCGACAATTGACTGGTTAATTAACGCCGTTGGTATGCTTCACGCTCAAGATCATCGTCCTGAAAAAAATTTGCAAGCACTGGATGGCGATTTTTTCATGCAAAATATTGCTGTTAATACCTTACCTACGCTGTTATTGGCCAAATATTTTTCACCACTAATGAAAGCGAGCACTGCTGCCAAGTTTGTGACCATTTCCGCGAAAGTGGGCAGTATTAGTGATAATCGTCTTGGCGGTTGGTATAGCTATCGGGCTTCGAAAGCGGCGTTAAATATGCTGCTGAAAACTCTCTCTATTGAGTGGCAACGTACGATCAAACAAGGTGTAGTATTGGCACTACATCCTGGGAGCACGGATACACCGTTGTCTAAGCCTTTTCAAGCCAATGTCCCTGTCGATAAACTATTAACGCCACAGCAGTCTGCAGCGCTGCTCGTCGAGTTAATCAGCCAAGCGACCTCGCAGCAAACGGGACAGTTTTTGGCGTATAACGGAGAGCGTTTACCTTGGTAATTACGTTTTGTCCATTTTATGATGCGGAGCGAAGCCTTAACGTTTGATGATAATCAAATAAAAAACGGAGATTTCGCTATCTTGTCTGAGTTGGCGTATGATGCGCTCATCGCCGTTATTATTGACCTTTATGACTAAATCAATTCCTGTCCATACCGAATTCAATCCTGATCCCTCTTCGCCAATCACCTGTGCAACTTGTCAGGCTTGTTGCTGCCGATTAGAAGTGATGCTCATTAGCGATACAGGGGTTCCTAAGCAGCACGTCGCGGTGGATCAATGGGGTGGAGAAACGATGCGTCGTTTGGATGACGGGTGGTGTTCGGCGCTCGATCGTGAAACCTTTATGTGTACTATTTATGAATTGCGCCCTTGGGTTTGTCGCGCCTTTGAAATGGGCGAATATGAGTGCAGAGAAGAAAGAGATTTATTTCTTTGATGCTTAGGTTTACCTCGGGTTGTTTTGACGAGCGAATAGATTGACTGGGTTGTTTCAATGTCAGTGATGGTTGATTATTACCTCGCTTCATTTAGGTATCTAAGTTGGTTGGTTTGTAGATCAATTGATTTCTACCTCGTCGCTTGGCTTCATACAACATATCATCTGCTCGATTCACCAAGGTTGAAATATCTTGATAGCCACAAAATAGACCAACACTGATCGTGACTGAGAAGGAGTGTTGATTATGGCTGAAGGATAAACTCGCGACCTGCTTGATGAGTTGTTCGAGCTTCTCAATGACTATCGGAAACTCTTGTTTAGAATAGAGACAAAATTCCTCGCCACCAAAACGTGCTACCAGTTCGTTATCTTCATGATTAAAAAGATTTTGCATGCACTGAGCGACCGATTGCAAAACTTGATCTCCCATCGCATGACCGTATAAGTCATTCACTTTTTTAAAATGATCCAAGTCGAGCATCGCAATACTGATCAGGTTTTTCGTGGTATAGATATGATCAAAAAAGAAGCGTCGATTCCACAATCCAGTCAACGCATCTTTATTAGCAAGATAAAACATCTGGTCGTTGGAATCTTTTAAATTTAATAAATTATTGACCCGACAATAGAACTCATCTTGATTGAAGGGTTTATGTAAAAAGTCGTTTGCTCCCGCTTTCAGGAACTGTGAGGTAATTGAGCGATCATTACTTGCTGATACCCCAAGCAGCATAAATTTATGGCGTGGATACAAAGCTAGAGTTTCTTGGATCATGGTGACGCCATTTTTAATGGGCATATCATGATCGACAATCACTAGCGTAATTCGCGGATGTTGTTTCAGTATTTCTAAGCCTTGCTGACCATTCTCCGCTTCTAAACAATGAATATAACAACGCTGTAATAATTGACACATATGACGCCGTACCATCACAGAGTCATCAACCACCAATGCGGTATGGGTTAAGTTATTAATCAAGCGATCAATGAGTGGCGCTAAATATGCGACAGATGCAACGCTATCTTTAAGGATATAATCGAGTATCCCTTTGTTGACAAGTCGTTGACGAATATCATCATTTACATGAGCGGTGAGGACAATGCTAGGGATATTCTTTTCGATCAGCAGATCGACGATTTCTCCGTCTTGTGCATCAGGTAAGCAGTAATCCAATACCGCACAGAGTATATTGGTTGATTCTGGGGCATCGAGCAAACGACGAGCCGATTGATAGTCATCGGCAATCAGTAAATCCACCTCTAGCTTTGAAAGAAGGGCAGTTAAGTAATTTCGATAAGCTCGACTGTCTTCAACGATGAGTACGGAATGTTGCACAGTAATACTCCCAATGGTTCTAATCGGACGCTGTTCCCATATTTATCGGGTGTTACCTGAGCCATTAATTGAAAGTCGCCAACGCTATCTATAAGAGCTGGCTCGTTATTCGTTTGTTATTGTTCTCTTTCTCAACTCGACAGTTGTAACGTTTAATTATTAAGTTCGGTATTCTTTATGAAGCGGTTTCCGTTTTGATCGAAGACTTCGAATCCAATCACCTCGCTTATCAAGGTGATTGGAGATTCATTCACGGTTTATCTCTCAGCTAGGCCAGATCGCTTGGCTATTGCTGACTGCTTATGACTCCGTTATGGCCCAGAGTCAGTAATTTACACTGTAAACACCTTAAACTTTAAACCGCCCAACTAAGTTATATAACTCATGCGCACGGCCATTAAGATCTTGGCTGCTGGCTTTATTTTCATTAGCCAGATCGGCAGACTGACTACTTTGGTCAGAAATGATCACAATTCGTTCGGAGATTTCTTGGCCAACAATACTTTGTTCTTCAGTCGCGGTGGCAATTAATGAGTTCATATCCATGATCACACCGATAGATTGTTGAATACTTTCCAGAGCTTTTGCTGCTTCGCTGGCTTCTTTGACGGTTGATGTGCTGCGATGTTGACTTGAATCCATTGCTTTCACGGCGTTGTCTGAAGCAGACTTTAACTGCTGAATCATATTATGGATATCTTCCGTACTGTCTTGAGTACGGCTGGCTAATTTACGAACTTCATCCGCCACAACGGCAAAGCCTCTGCCTTGATCGCCTGCTCGTGCGGCTTCAATTGCAGCGTTCAATGCCAGTAAATTGGTTTGTTCAGCAATATCTTGAATAACCACTAAAGAGCTGGAAATATTTTTGACATCGCCTTCGAGTTTAGAAATTACGGTACTGGCCTCGGCAACCTCTTTAGCTAAGGCTTGTACTGATCGAGCTGCAGATTCGACAATCTTATGCGCTTCTTGGGCATTGTCTTCGGCTTGTCTGGCCGAATTGGCTGCTTGATTGGCATTATTCGAGATTTCTTGAGCGGTCGTTGTCATTTCAGTCATCGCGGTGGCGACCTGCTCGGTCTCTTCGCGCTGCCCTGTAGCAATGATATCCACTTGAGCGGCTCGTTGCGTCATGGTATCGGTTTCTGCAACCACTTGTTGTCCGAGTTGATGGACGCGTTGGATAATCCCTTGCAGGCTGGCTACAAAAGCATTGAAATTACTGCTTAGGCGGGCAAACTCTGGAATGGTGAAGCTTTCCATCCGAGCGGTGAGATCGGCATCGCCACTGGCAAAAGAGCGAATCGAGTCATCCAGCATATCCAGTGGGCGCATAATGCTGCGGTTTAAGAACAGCGCCATGACTCCGACAATAATGACAATAACAGTGGCAATCGTGGTTAATGTCCAAAGGCTTTGAGTCAGTTGCTGCTGGGCTCGTTTTTCCATGGCAGCAATTTCTGCATCGACGTCATCGGTATAAAACCCAGTACCTATGGTTAAATCCCATTGAGGAATATAAATCGAGTAGCTGAGCTTAGGTAAAGGTACCGATTCACCGGGTTTTGGAAAATAGTAAACCGAGAATTCATCTTTTCTCGCGTTATTAATGATATCTCGAATTAAAAAGTTACCTTGGGCATCGGTCATGTTGATGAAATTATCGCCTAGTCCCGCTTTACTCTGACCAAGGAGAAGGCGAGTCCCTTTACTGTCATAACCAAAAATATAACCATCAAGTCCAAAGCGAATCTCTCGCAAAATCGTCAGTGCCTCTTCTAAAGGCGCTTGACGACGCAGTAATGGCTCGATTGCGGTACGTGAAATCTCCAAATAAGATTTCAGCTCGGTTTTTTTCATCTCCATCATCGCAAGGCGAGTATTATTCATCTGCCCTTGAGTCAAACTGCGCGTTTCTGCGAAGGTTGAATAGATCATACTTAAGGCAATCAGTAATAAAGGCACAATCGACAAGATATAGAGGCGCTGGCGTATGGTTAGATTCATGGTGTTTTCCATCTTTCATGATTATTAAGTTCAAACCAACTGAGAGCATTTTGCCTACTTCATCATTTCGTGGCGTGAGAATGATTGGTTATCTTATCGATATCATTGTCAGCGATGCAGGCTATTACCATAATACTAGTGCAGATATTTAACGGTGAATGAAAGATTACTATGTGGTGTCTCACATTTTTATGGTTAGTGAAGAAGGAAGCGCATCTTACTACTGAAAAAGTCTGACTTTGTGGTTGATGAATGTTTATTACGCGTTGCGGTGAGAGACCCTTGAGCGAGCGAATCGATGTTTTTGTATTTCAACACTCCATTTCTCCTGTGCTATAATCTGTGCCCATTTATCGGTAAGAGCCTTAAGCCCCATGAGTTTAAAAAACGATCTGCAAAAATTACACAGCCGTCTTGATACTTGTTCCCATAAGTTAGAAGCGGCTAAGACTCGCGGTGATAGCGCTATGGTGAGCAAATTTACGGATGAAGTTGATCAGTTGACCAAACAACTTAATAGTCTGAAGAACAAAGCCGAATATGAGCTAAACAAAGAGCGTAAAATGCTCGCAGATATGCCGTTTTATCGTGAGTTAACCAAAGAAGAGCAAGCCGATTTAGGAAAGCTGAAAAAATCGGTTAAAGGACTAATTATTGTCCATCCCACCACTAAAATTGGTAAAGCTTTGCGGGTTGAAGTGATGACCGGTTTTGCGCCTAAACCATTTTAATCGGCGCTCGGCCTACTTATGATCAGTAGGCCGAGGCTTCAACATCAATTAATAGCCCATTAACTGTAATAAATTTTCTGCGGTGTGCATCGCTTCTTTACGGTTGGCGATATTCAGCTTCTGATATAAGTTACGAATATGCGTTTTGATGGTCGTTCCTGCCACATCAAGCTCTTGAGCAATCTGCTCATTACTAAAACCTGAATAAATTAACCCAAGCACTTGCCACTCACGTTGAGTCAATGGACTGGTTCGAACCAATTCAGGGATATTGGGATGGTTAATCAGCTTTTCGACAAATTCTTCATCAAAATGAATAGAGCGACTACGCTGAGAGGTTGAAATCTCTTTAATCAACAACTGGGCACGATGACGCTCTAGATCGCCTAATTCTCCGCGGTGAACCATTTTTTCCAGTAAATGACCAATTTTTTGTCCATCGATCAGAAAATTACCCACCATGCCCGTTTGATTGGTGAGACGCAGTGCTTCTTTGAGTTTGTCACGCGCGAGTTCATCATCATTGCCGAGCGAGGCGAGCGTGGCTTCAACAATTAAGTTGCGATTTAAGTCGGTCAGTAGTTGGTACTCACTCGCTTGCTGTTGTAAAAATGCTAAGGTTTGCTTGGCTTCTGGATACTGTTCGAGGCAAATTTGTGCGCGAGCAATATTGCGCCATTGCAGTTGGAAGAAATGGTTATAAGCTTTTTCTGGCCGATGGGTAGTGGTCAACCAATGCTCTATCGCGGCTTTATCCCCACGAGCTTGCCAATACAACAACAAAGATAATGAGGCGTTGGCCGTCCAGTCGACATGATAATGTGACTGCTTGATCAAGTGATGGACTTGCTCGATATAACGTCCAGCTTTATCCAGCTCTCCGCGGCCAACGGCGATACGAGCCAACATCGAATAACTGTGTAAATGTTGACTCGGTGAATGTTGACCAAGCACTTCTAATCCTTTGTGGGCACACTCTTCTGCTTCATCTAAGCGATTCCAACACCAGAGAATTTGGGCGCGAATACGCAATAAAAACTCATGTAAGGGAACTTGGTGTAAATGCTGCTCTTCCACCAGCTTGAAGGCGTTATCTTGCACTTCGAAAGCCGCTTGTACGTAGCCTTGGGCAATTAAGATTTCGCTCTGTTGTAATAAGGCCCAGAGCGCTTGATGGTAGACTTGATATTGCCGCGCCAGTTTTTCGGTTTGTTGCATCATTGATAGCGCACGACTGAGGTGACCAAGAACGTGGTTCACTTCTCCGACAACCGATGTAGCAACAATGCGGCTTCGATACACGGTGCTGTCTAATTGGCTTAATGCCAGTTCAGCGAGGGTTAAGGCTTTCTCGGGCTCATTTTTGTTGATTGCGACTTGAGCCAATAGCGCATTAAACTCACCTTGCTGTTTACTACTGAGTTCGACGTTCAGTGCTTGCATCTCTTTTTCTGCCTGCTCAAGCATTGCCCCCACGGTATCGTAGCGATGTTGGCTTTGTGCCAACCAAGCTTGCAGTAAACAGAGTTTTGGTTCTTTATAAAGCTGTTGTGGCGCGAGGAGATTAATCGCCGACTCAAGGACATTAAGCTCACCTTGGTTGAACATTTTCCAACCATGTTGAGTCAAAATACTCGCTAAAAGATCGGTATCCTGCGCTAAGTTAGCATGACGTAAGGCTTGATGTGGGGTAGAGGCTTCAAGCCAAGCGCGCGCGGCGGAGCGATGTAATTCTTGCTCTTGCTGAGGGATCCGAGCCATCCGTTGATGGGCGAGAAATTCAGCGAACAAATTATGAAAGCGATACCAGTTGTGCTCACCTTCTAATGGATAGATAAACAGACCATAGCGATTGAGCGATTCAATCATACTTAGGGCATCGTCTCGTTGTGTTAAGGCGCTGACTAAGCTGTCGTTAAAGTGATCCAATACTGAACACTGCATCAGAAAGTGACGTGTTTCTTTATCAAGTAAATCAAACACTTCTTCGACTAAATAGTCCCATAAATGGGCATGGTTAAAATGAGCGACCGATTCAACGGATTGGGCTAAGGTGCGCTTTTGATGTTGTGCTTGCAAAGCGATGAGTTGTAATGCTGAAGGCCAACCTTCAACATAATTACGCAAGTTGAGAGCGGTGACATCATCAATACCTTCTACAACACGCTGATTGAAAAAACGCGTGGTCTCTTCAGTATCAAACGCCAGCAACTCATTACCTATCTCTATCATTAAATCACGTACACGCAGATTGGCAGTGCCCAGTGGCGGTGTCATACGGCTCGTGACGACTAAGGTGAGATTATCGGGCATATGTTTTAGGAAAAAGCGCATCGCTTCGTGAATCTCATCATCACTGATCAGATGATAATCATCCAGCACGACAAAGCACTCTTGATCAAACTGAGAAATCTCAGCAAAAACTTCGCTGAACAGTGAATGGGGCGATGAAAATTGGCGTCGTTCTGCCAATTTTTGTGCATTGGGGCAGCTTTGTTGAGTCGCTTTATTCATCGCTTGCAGTAAGTAATTCATGAAGCGAAAAGGATCATTATCACTTTCATCAATACTGTACCAGCCGACATTCGGCTTATCGGCAAGCCATTGTGCGGCCATAGTTGTTTTGCCATAACCCGCAGGTGAGCGGAAAAGGACCAGTTTATAACAGGGGGCCTTTTGTAGGAGTTCTAAAACGCGCGGACGGACAATCGCGTTGTGCAGCCGTCCTGGGCGAGTTAATTTCGATGGAATCCACATGATATTTGTCCCGTCATCGTTAATGACAGGGATGTTACTGGAACTTGCCGCAGACTGTTATTGATCCCAGACGACTTTCTTGCCAGATTCACAGTTCTTCACTAACTACGCCCAAATTATGTGACATCTATCACCTATTGCTGGTTTTGAATAGCGTGATATTACTGTTTTGCATACGAGATTCACTGCAAATTAAGCAACAAAAAATAAACTCATGTGATCGTTGTTGCATTTTGAGTAAATGTTTATCTGGCTGACCGAGTTTTGTAAAACGGGAACACTATGCTGATTAAACGCGTTGCTGTGATCGTTATCACTCATCGTTTGTTTCTCTGTTTGATCGATGAGAGACAGATCACCTCTACGAGGCTGTCGGTGTATCTACGCCCTTGCTTCTCATCCTAATTTGCCATTTCGGTGGGAGGATGTTTTGCTGGAAGAGGCAATGCAGGATAGGCCACAGATGGATTAAACCGAAAAGTGAGATTTCTCAATGAAACCTACGCAACAGAAAACTTTTGATAAAGCGCTATTTCAAGCAAACGTTAAACGCCACCTTACCGCTACCTATGCGACAACGATTGAACACGCTTCTAGCCGAGTATGGTATTTAGCAATGGGTCAAGCACTAGCGGAATTGACCACGTTTGATCTACTTGAAACAGAGCAAGACCCACGCATCGTTAACGCGAAAAGTGTTAACTACCTTTCACTTGAATTCTTAATTGGGCGATTAACAGGCAATAACCTGATCAGCATGGGCTTGTATGAGCAGGTTGGCCAAGCAATGAGTGAACTTGGACAGAACCTGACTGATTTATTAGAAGAAGAACGCGATCCTTCATTAGGTAATGGCGGTTTAGGTCGTTTAGCCGCTTGTTTTATGGACTCGTGTGCTGCGCAAGAGTATCCAACAGTTGGCTATGGTTTGCATTATGAGTACGGTTTGTTTAAACAATCGTTTGAGGATGGACATCAAAAAGAAGCGCCAGATGCTTGGTGTGGAATTGAGGGCTATCCATGGGAAGTCGCTCGTCCTGACATTAAACAAGAAATTGGCTTTTATGGTCATGTCGAAGTCTACCATGATCAAGGTAAAGAGAAGCGCCGCTGGGTACCGGGCATGTTGGTACAAGCGATGCCGTGGGATCTGCCTATTGTGGGTTACCAGAGTGAGACCGTTTACCCGTTGCGTCTTTGGGAGTGCCGTGCCATTGCTCCTTTCTCATTAGAGAGCTTTAATAATGGTAACTACTTTGAAGCTCAGCACGCGTTGATTGATGCGGGCAATATCACTAAAGTGCTTTATCCCAATGACAACCATGAAAAAGGCAAAACGCTACGTTTGATGCAACAATATTTCCACAGTGCAGCTTCTGTGCGTGATATTTTGCGTCGCCATCAAGCAGCGGGTTTCTCGCTACAAGACCTACCAAAATATGAAACCATTCAGTTAAATGATACCCATCCAACCATCGCCATTCCTGAATTAATGCGCATTCTTATTGATGAGCATGATTTGACTTGGGAAGCGGCATGGGACATCAGCTCAAAAACGTTTGCTTATACCAACCATACGTTATTACCCGAAGCCTTAGAAACGTGGAGTGAATCGTTAATCCAACGCTTGTTGCCTCGTCATATGGAGATCATTTATGAGATCAACCATCGCTTTTTGCAAGAAGTTCGTGCTAAGTGGCCTGGTGATGTAACCAAACAGCAAAAATTATCGATCATTCAAGAAGGTTTTCATCGCATGGTGCGTATGGCTAATCTGTGTGTTGTCGGGTCTTATGCCGTCAACGGCGTGGCCGCCTTACACTCTGCGTTAGTACAACGGGATCTCTTCCCCGAGTTCGTTGAGCTTTACCCTGGTAAGATCCAAAACGTGACGAATGGGGTAACTCCTCGCCGCTGGTTAAAATTCTGTAATCCGGGATTAACCGCATTGATTACTGAGAAGATCGGTGATCAATGGCCAGCAGATTTGGATCAACTCAAAGACATTGCCAAGTATGCCGATGATAAAGCGTTCCAAAAGCAGTTTATGGCCGTTAAGAAAGCCAATAAACAACGTTTGGCTGACTGGGTAAGCGACAATATGGGTATTGAGCTTGATACTAACGCTATCTTTGATGTCCAGATCAAACGTTTACACGAATACAAACGTCAGCATCTGAATATGTTGCACATTCTTTCGCTGTATCATCGTTTATTGAACGATCCAAAATTTGATATGCAGCCACGCGTGGTGTTCTTTGCCGCGAAAGCGGCGCCGGGCTATCACCTTGCTAAAGAAATTATTTATGCGCTGAACAAGATTGCGGAGAAAGTGAATAACGATCCTCGTGTGAATCACAAACTGAAAGTGGTGTTTATTCCCGATTATCGCGTCAGCATGGCGGAAATCATTATTCCGGCAGCGGATGTGTCTGAGCAAATCTCTACCGCGGGTAAAGAAGCATCAGGTACCGGTAATATGAAAATGGCACTGAATGGTGCGCTCACCATAGGCACAATGGATGGCGCAAACGTAGAAATTCGTGAAGAAGTTGGTGATGAGAATATCTACATCTTTGGTTTGGATGTCGATGGCGTTGAATCGTTGAAAGCACGAGGCTACAACCCTTACGACTATTATCAAGCCGATCCATTGTTGAAAGCATCGATGGATTTACTGCTGGGTGAGGAATTTACTCCTGGTGCTCCGGGGCAATTGCGCGCGACCTACGACAGTTTACTCGATGGCGGAGACCCTTACCTCGTACTTGCTGATTTTGCTTCTTACATTCAAGCGCATGAAGCGATGGACAAGCAATATCGCGATCAAGCTGGCTGGGCGAAAAAAGCCATTTTGAATACTGCGTTGGTGGGTAAGTTCAGCTCGGACCGTAGTATCCGAGACTATGTGAATAATATTTGGAAACTAAAAGCGGTTAAGCGTTAATTAACCGACTATCCAGCCAAGACATTGCTTGGCTGGATAACCCTTTTTATACACCCTACATGATTTTTGAGGGGTAAGTAGTCCCTTCGGAGAAAGCGATGAAAGAACATAATGCATTAAAACAAGTCGCAGAGATGGCAAGAATTGCCGATAGCTATGTCAGCGCTTGGGGAGACGAGGCTACCGTTTCAGACGACACTATCCGTCGTCTTTTGGCGTCTTTGGGGTACGATACAACCAATGATCAAACGTTATTAGCGTCAGCTCAGAAAAAACATAAAAAAGAAGTCTTGGATCCTGTATTGGTGATCTCAGAGGGTGATGCCATTGAGGTTCCGCTGTACCTAGGCGTCAGTGCTCGGGAAAGCGAATTTAATTGGCGGATAGAAACTGAGCAGGGAGAAGTACTTGAAGGCTATCTTCAATCACAAATAGTTCGTGATGAACGTGCAGAGGGTGGCCCTTTAGTGTTTGCGTTGCCAAGCGGTTTGGCGTGGGGATATCACACTTTATTGGTTACTCGTAAGCGGCGTAAAGCGCCGTACACAATGACGCTGATCATCGCGCCGCGAGCGTGCTATAAGCAACCAGCTTTGCTTCAAGGTAAAAAGCTCTGGGGACCAAGCATTCAACTTTATACCTTACGTACCCAACACAACTGGGGAATGGGTGATTTTGGCGATCTTAAACAGTTGGTGGCTGATATCGCTTCGCGTGGTGGTGATTTTGTAGGGTTAAACCCGATTCATTCGCTATTTCCGGCTAACCCTGAAGGGGCAAGCCCATATAGCCCTTCTTCACGTCGCTGGCTAAATATCCTGTATATCGATGTGAGCTCGGTACCTGAGTTTGCGCTCAGCGCTGAAGCTCAGCAACAAGTCGGTAGTCAGGATTTTCAGCAACGTTTGCAAAAAGTTCGTGAAACTCACTGGGTTAATTATACCGAAGTGGCCGAGCTTAAAATGAGTGTCTTGCCGTTACTGTTTAATGAGTTTAAGCGCCGCCATCTGGATAATAATACCGATCGCGCGCGTGCCTTCTTAGCGTTTGTCGAGCAAGGTGGCGAAAGTCTTGTTCACCAAGCCGCGTTCGATGCACTGCACACGGATTTGCATGCGCAAGATAGCCAAGTGTGGGGGTGGCCAGTTTTCCCTGAAAAGTATCGTCATTTTGATAATGCGGCGGTACAAAAGTACATTGAAGAACATCGTGAACGTGTTCATCTCTACATGTATTTACAATGGGTCGCCGATACACAAATCAATGAAGTACAAGCATTAGCCGATGAAAAAGGCATGGCGGTTGGTTTATATCGCGATCTCGCCGTGGGAGTCGCTGACTCTGGCGCTGAAACGTGGGCAGATAACGGCAGCTTAGTTTTGGATGCCAGCATTGGCGCGCCACCGGATGTGCTGGGTCCTTTGGGGCAAAATTGGGGCTTACCGCCACTTAATCCACAAACCTTACACGCCACGGCTTACGATGCTTACATCAAGTTGCTTCGTGCCAATATGAAACATTGTGGTGCGTTACGGATTGATCATGTGCTGGGTTTATTGCGTTTATGGTGGATCCCGAAAGGTGAAAATGCCACTCAAGGTGCTTACATTTACTATCCAGTGAAAGATATGTTGGCTATTTTGGCGCTCGAATCACACCGTCACCAGTGTAGCGTGATCGGTGAAGATTTAGGCACTGTTCCTGATGAAATTGTCGCATTGCTGCGTGATGCTGGGGTGCACTCTTACAAAGTCTTTTTCTTTGAAACCTCAAAAGAAGATGGCGGGTTTATTTCTCCGACTCATTATGCCGAGCAGTCGATGGCGGCATTATGTACCCATGATATGCCAACATTACGTGGTTTTTGGCACTGTGATGATTTGAAAATGGGCCGCGAGATTGGTTTGTATCCTGATGAGGCGCAGCTGCAAGAGCTGTTTACGGATCGTTTGAAGTGTAAACAAGGCATTCTGAATTCGGTTGATTGGCACGGTTACTTACCCGCAGGCATTGGACGTGATGCTCAGTTAGTTCCTATGGATTCTTACTTAAGTGAAGCATTGCAATTGCACGTTGCGGCTGGGTCTTCCGCGTTACTCAGTGTTCAACTCGAAGATTGGTTGGAAATGGATAAGCCTGTCAATATTCCAGGTACCGTAAATGAGTACCCCAACTGGCGTCGTAAGCTATCAATGAACTTAGATGAGATCTTTGCCCGCGACGATGTTAATCGTATTGCGACTAAATTGACCCAGATTCGCGCGAAAGCGAGCCAATAATAAACCGGAGTAGCCGCCTTTGGGCGGCGATGATACTGGCGTTGTTCACTCATCAATGTGCTGTTTATGTCAATAATAGGGCATCTTTTGGGGTTAAGGTTAAGAAATAAACGCTAGGTCACTCCATGTTTTTACCGGGTTAGTTAAGATGTATCAGGCTAAGTGATCGAATAAATTCCGAGTGTCTACTACAGCACAAATCGGATCTGTCAAACTCAAGGTCATGGATGCCATGCTAGCAAGCCCGCACTTAGCGGGCGTTTTTCCTTTTGAGAGTCTTGGTTAGGAGTAAGTATATTGAACCCCGTAAAAAAGAAACCGCTGAAAAAAATCGTTAAGTTACAGCAGACCTATCAACAATTATTGCATGCTGCATGTGCCGATCCCTTTGCCTTTCTGGGCCCTTATCTTCCACAAGAGCAAGGAGCATTGCGGGTATGGCTTCCTAATGCAGATAAGGTTGAGCTGATCTTAGAAGGGCAACCAAGAATCGCCTTAGAGCGTGATGAGTTCGGTGGGTTTATCCTAAAATCCGATCATGATCTGCGGTTTACCCATTACCAGCTGGCGGTTGATTGGGCCGGCACAGAGCAAATCATTGATGACCCTTACCAATATCATTCCTTATATGCTGAATTTGAACAGCTGCATACGCCCAAGCAGATGTACCATCATATGGGAGCACAATTTGTTACCTTAGAGCGTGATGGACATCAGATCAGCGGCACTCGTTTTTTAGTCTATGCGCCTCATGCTTCAGCTTGCAGTTTAATCGGTGCCTTTAACCATTGGGATGGGCGTCGTCATCCGATGCAACGTCTTGATTACGGGATCTGGGGGTTATTCATTCCTAATTTACCCGAAGGAACACAATATAAATTCGAACTGAAAGGTCCTCATGGGGAAGGCTTACCTCATAAGGCTGATCCATGGGGTTTCTACGCTGAGCAGTATCCTTCTTTAGCTTCTGTGACTTACGATCATCGCCGCTATCAATGGCAAGATACTCAATGGCAACAGCGCCCTGTTTCCGAAAAGCGTAAACAAGCACTGTCTTTTTACGAGCTGCATCCGGGGTCTTGGAAGCGCGGTGAAGACGGGCGTTTTTTAACTTATCGTGAATTGGCTGATCAGCTAGTACCTTATTTGGTGGATATGGGCTATACCCACGTAGAGTTAATGCCAGTTTCTGAGCATCCCTTTTATGGGTCTTGGGGATATCAACCGATAGGACTATTCGCCCCAACCAGTCGTTATGGTACGCCGGATGATTTTAAATATTTTGTCGATCAGTGCCATCAGGCGCAAATTGGAGTGGTGCTCGATTGGGTTCCAGCTCATTTTCCATCCGATTCCCATGGATTAGCGAATTTTGATGGTACGCCGCTGTATCACGATCCTGATCCTCGCCGTGGCTGGCATCAAGATTGGAATTCCTATATTTATGATTTAGGCCGTGAACATGTGCGGCGCTTCTTGGTGTCTAACGCGCTCTATTGGTTCGAGATGTTCCATATTGATGGCATACGAGTCGATGCTGTTGCTTCTATGCTTTATCTCGATTACTCGCGCAGTCATGATCAATGGATCCCAAATGTTGATGGGGGACGTGAAAATTACGACGCGATCGCGATGTTGAAATGGATGAATGAAGAGGTGTACAAGCATTTCCCGAATGCCATGACCATTGCTGAAGAGTCAACGGCTTTCCCTGGCGTTTCTGCACCAACCTTTGTTGGGGGGTTAGGTTTTGGCTTTAAGTGGAATATGGGGTGGATGCACGACAGCCTTTCTTATATCAAAGAAGATCCGGTGCATCGTAAATATCATCACAATACCTTAACCTTCCCATTAATTTATGCCTTTAGTGAAAACTATGTTTTATCGCTGTCACACGATGAAGTGGTATACGGTAAACAGTCGTTGATTTACAAAATGCCCGGTGATGAATGGCAGCAAACCGCGAATATGCGTGCCTATTTGGGTTACATGTATGGTCAACCAGGTAAGAAACTTAACTTTATGGGCGCTGAATTCGCACAAACGGGGGAGTGGAACCACGATGATCAACTGCAATGGTTTTTGTTGGAGTTTGAGCGTCATAAAGGGGTACAGAACTTAGTCCGCGATTTGAATCAGCTGTATCGTACACACAGTGCGCTGCACGAACTGGATTGTGATCCTCAAGGGTTTGAATGGCGTCTACAAGATGCGGCTGATGCGAGCATTATCGCTCATGAACGGATCAATAGTGCAGGTGAGCGCGTGTTGGTGATCACCAATTTTACGCCAGTACCGCACGAAGCGTTTCGTTTAGGTGTTCCTGTCTCGGCCACTTATCAATTGCTATTGAATACGGATGAAAAGCGGTATGGCGGGAGTGGTTTTGACGTCTTATCGGTCGTCAACAGCGATCGTGTGCCAAGCGAAGGGTTAGCGCAATCATTGCGGTTACGTATTCCACCGTTAGCGACGCTATTTTACAAACTGAATTAGCAAAAAAAAGCCAGTCGCAATTGGGCGGCTGGCTATCTATTTGTGAACAAAATATTCACTAACAACGTCAGTTGGCTAGGTGACCCTCGGCTTAAAAGGGTCACTTATTACAATACAATTACCGTGCCAATATTTTTTGGTGGCAAAATCAGCAAAATTAGCTGATTTTCGCAGTTTTATAGCGTCGTGTTTCATAATTGCATTTGCAAATTGCAACTGAGAGGCAGTTCGCAAAAAATCCGCCTCATTCAACATCCTTACATTATGTTTATCAAATTAGTGCCAAGCTTGAGAGTAAGAAAATCCCTAAGGTACAACTGATAAAAGAAAACACTGTCGTTAAGGCGATAATATTGGCGGCGAGTGGTGCATTTCCTCCCATCGCTCTGGCCATAACATAGCTTGCGGCAGCAGTTGGTGCCCCAGTCATTAATAGAATAATCCCAACATCCATACCCCGAAAGCCAAACAATAATGCAGCGCTTGTGATTAACAGCGGTGACCAAAGCAGTTTGTAGCGAGTCGCAAACCAAGTCGATCGGGAATCATTTTTTAGTGATTGGATATTCAGTGAGCCACCAGTGCAGAGCAAAGCAAGAGGCAGAGTCATGTTGGCAAAATAGTGTCCAGCTTCGCTGATCATGGTAGGGATCGGTAGCGCTATCGCATAACACAATACCCCAAGTAGGATAGCGATAATCAACGGGTTCTTCGTCAATGTTTTGAGTATCGTTGTGAGTGCCTTCGTGCCTTGTGCTTCGCCTTTAGGCGTTAAGGCGATCACTGCTTGAATATTATATAAGACAGTGGTTGTTGCGACATAAATCGCGGCTAATGCGACGCCACTATTACCGTATAAATTAGCAACATATGCCAAACCTATGATTGCGGTATTGGCTCGAAAGCCACCTTGAATAATGACGCCTTGATCTTGAGGATGATGAAAGTGTCGCTGAGTCATCCAGCAGGTAAACAAGAAAAAAATAAAATTGGCAATGAGACCAAACACAATCAAGGCCAGACTGGAAGAGAAGTCATGCTCGGCACCGACAATACTGAGAAAAAGCATCGCCGGGAGTGTGACTTGAAAAACCAGTTTTGAGGCGACATCAATAAAATTATCGTTAATCAACTGCACACGCTTGAGTAATACCCCCAACAGTAACATTAAACAAATCGGGCCGGTAATGGAGGCGGAAAATTGCAGTTGAGTGATGAGCGCTTGCATGATGGACCTTCCAATGGAGAGAGTTTTCATTCTTTCATAGATAAGCAAGAGCGAGAATAGCCAATCCATAAAATCTCTCTTTTGCTAAGGGGGAACCTTTGTTTAAGTCACGCTTTGTTGTGCAAACTTTGTTAATGATTTTCGTGCTGAGAAGCGCATTCATTTCAAGCTGTTAAATTGTTGCCCATAGTTTTGATAAGGTTAACAATTTCGCAATAATAATTATCCTCTCGTTTGAATCTATGGGATCATGTTGGCTGCCGTTTGGCCCGATAAGGAAAAATAATAATGAATCGAAACGAGAATGTCCCATTGCCCAACAATACCCGAGAATGGTTATTCAACCGCAACAGCTTGATTGTGTTAGCGGATATTGCCCTGTTTTTTATCCTACTGAATACCTTACCTTTTGCCCCTAATGTCGTCCTTGGATTGAGCATTTTAGCGTTTATCGCTGTGCTATGGTTAACCGAAGCGTTGCATGTCACGGTAACTGCGATTTTAGTGCCGATATTAGCGGTGATATTTGGAGTATTTGAAACTCAGGCTGCACTGAATAGTTTTGCTAACTCGATCATCTTTCTCTTTTTAGGCGGATTTGCGTTAGCGGCCGCGATGCATCGTCAAGGGCTGGATAAAGTCATTGCTGATAAAGTGTTAATACTGGCACGTGGGCGCTTTAGTGTCGCGGTGTTCATGCTGTTTGGTGTCACGGCTGGTCTGTCAATGTGGATCAGTAATACGGCCACAGCGGCGATGATGCTGCCTTTAGTGCTTGGTATTTTAAGTAAAGTTGATCAAGACAAAGGCCATAATACTTATGTATTTGTGCTGTTAGGTATTGCTTATAGTGCCAGTATCGGTGGTATTGCAACGATCGTTGGTAGTCCTCCGAATGCGATTGCCACGGCTCAAGTCGGGTTATCTTTCTCTGAGTGGATGCAGTTTGGTTTACCAACAACTATCGTCATGTTACCTGTTGCGATGTTGCTGCTTTATTGGATGCTTAAACCCGATCTAAAAGGCCAGTTCGAGCTTAATCATGAGACGGTGAGTTGGGATAAAGGGAAAGTAGTGACTTTGGCCATTTTCGCCCTGACCGTTTCATTGTGGATATTCAGTAAACCGGTGAATGAACTTCTTGGCGGTTTTAAAAGCTTTGATACGATTGTCGCCTTAGGCGCGATTGTTCTGGTCTGTTTTGCACGAGTGGTTCACTGGAAAGATATTGAAAAAACCGCCGACTGGGGTGTATTACTGCTGTTTGGTGGTGGTATCTGTCTTAGTAATATTCTCAGACAGACTGGAACCAGTGTATTTCTAGCCAATGAACTGAGCTCGATGATTTCAGACTTAAATATTTTACTGATTGTTATTGTGATAGCGGCTTTTGTGGTGTTTTTAACGGAGTTTGCCAGTAATACGGCCAGTGCCGCGTTATTAATTCCGGTGTTTGCTGGTGTTGCTGAAGCTTTAGGTGTTTCACCCGTGATACTGTCGGTGTTGATTGCGATAGCGGCATCGTGTGCCTTCATGCTCCCTGTAGCAACGCCACCGAATGCGATTGTTTTTGCGACAGGACATATTAAGCAAAGTGAAATGATGCGAGTAGGAATGGCATTGAACATCGCTTGTATTGTGATTTTATCAGCGATTGCGATGTTATTCTGGAATTAATCGGGACAGCACATCGTCTCTGTTGTTGAAAACGATAAAACCCCAAGTTTATCTCTGAATACTTGGGGTTTTATTATGGGCGAATATCGCGATGGTTACTGATTAATAAAGCGTTTGAACTTTTCTTGAGTGGCGGCATCAGCCTTGTTGTACCAGAAATACAGCATCTCTTCGGCGGTATTATCGATCGCCTGTGGAGTTTTCACGTTGGCGGGTGCTGAAGTGGTCGTGACGATGGCTGCGGGGCCTCCTGTACGATTGTATTCCAACAATTCTTGTTGATAGTTTCGCCCTATTTGCATTCCAGGTTTGATCAGTCGATCTTGCTGGAGAGCAACAGACTGCCCATTAGAATCTTGCAGTGACCAAGTCAGATGGCGGATATTGTTTTCCGCATCAACGGTGTTACGGTAGGTTGGTAGATCAAAGGTTAGATTGGTCTCTTGCGCAGAAAAAGTCGCAACAATCACTTCACTTTCCACTTGAATACGATCATTACCTTGTGTGAAATAAGGTTGATAGCGAAAGACGATCTGTTGTTGTCCATCTTCTAAAGTTAGTGTTTTTTTTGCAGAAAAAAAACCGCCAGAAACCGCAGGTTTCTCTCCATTAACCACCAACATATTAATACTATCAGGAATATCAATGGTGACTTTAGCTAGGGTAGTCGCACTAAAAACAATCGCAAAAAGACACGATAATGGCTTGATGGCATTCATCTATTTTATCCTATTGATTACTTCTTGAAGAAGGGAAGACTGTCAGGGTGCCGCTTGTCCGTGATAAAAGCAAGTTTTCACATCGGTAATCACTGAGCGTTCATCAAAATATCATCTTTCGATTCGCTTCAATATACGCTTACCTACCCTCAATATGAAACGATGCGAGCATAGCCCAAAATAGCCGTTTTTCTACTCTATAGGATAAAAAATCCGTTTTTTTGGCTGAAGATTGCCTTTAGCATGTAACACGTTGAATCTGTCCCATTCATTGCTCGTTGTGCCTCGAAAACTCTGGAACTCCATTTTTCAAACGCTCACAAGTATCAAATACTGTCTCAGATGTTTAACCAATCATAAGAGAGACGGATATGAAGCGTACTATTCTGTGTTCGGCGGGGATGGCTTTTGCCTTGTCGTTCACTAGCACGGTAATCGCAGCGCCAAGCGCACCAAATATTGATGTATATGGCTCAAATAACCTGCAGTTTTCTAAAATACAGCTAGCAATGGAAACGACCGCGGGCTATCACCAAATGGTGCAGTATCGAGAACAAGCACCTATTTCGATTACCTTTAATCAATGGAGCGGTGAACGCGGGCATACTTATAAAATTTTATTTGATGGTGTGGAAGTGGCCTCTGGGCCGATCAGTGGCAGTCAAACCACCGCCAACTTTACCTATGATAAAGGTGGCCGTTATCAACTCCAAGTTGCAGCCTGTGATGATTCTGGGTGTACGACCAGTGCGCCAGCAGAGTTAATTCTGGCTGATACCGATGGTTCACACCTTGAACCTCTGACCATGAACGTTGATCCGAATAATAAATCCTATTCACTGGACCCTGATACTGTCGTTGGTACCTATTTCGTTGAGTGGGGCATTTATGGTCGTAATTATACGGTGGATAATATTCCAGCCCATAACTTAACGCATATCTTGTATGGTTTTATCCCTATTTGTGGTCCGAATGAGTCGGTCAAATCGGTCGGTGGTAATAGTTATAATGCCCTGATGACGGCGTGTCAGGGAGTCCCTGATTACGAAGTGGTGATCCACGATCCTTGGGCGGCATACCAAAAAAGCTTTCCTCAAGCAGGGCATCAGTATAGCTCACCGATCAAGGGTAACTATGCGATGTTAATGGCACTTAAGCAGCGTTATCCCGATTTAAAAATCTTGCCATCGGTTGGCGGATGGACGCTATCCGATCCTTTCTATGATTTCACGGACAAAGCGAAACGCGATACGTTCGTGGCATCGATGAAACGTTTTTTACAGACATGGAAGTTTTATGATGGCATCGATATCGATTGGGAATTCCCCGGTGGTAATGGCGCAGCCCCTGATTTAGGCGATCCGATCAATGATGGACCAGCTTATATTGCCTTAATGCAAGAGTTACGAGTGATGTTGGATGAACTTGAAGCGGAGACGGGGCGCTCTTACGAGCTCACTTCTGCGATAGGTGTCGGTTTCGATAAAATAGAAAAAGTCGATTATGGTCAGGCAATTCAATATATGGATTATATTTTTGCGATGACCTACGATTTTTATGGTGGTTGGAATAACGTTCCTGGCCATCAAACGGCACTGTATTGCGGTAACTTTATGCGCCCAGGTCAGTGTGATGGAACGGGAATCGATGAAAACGGTGAACCGTATAAAGGCCCTGCTTACACCGCGGATAACGCAATTCAATTATTGCTAGCCCAAGGTGTACCAGCCAATAAGCTGGTCCTTGGGGCTGCGATGTATGGTCGAGGTTGGCAAGGTGTGATGCCTGCTTCGTTGACCGATCCTACCGATCCGATGACGGGTGTTGCGACCGGCAAATTAACGGGCTCGACCGCTCAGGGAGTCTGGGAAGATGGGGTCATTGATTATAAAGGCCTTAAAGCGTATATGATTGGTGATAATAACCAAGGGATTAATGGCTTTGAATACGGTTATGATGCCCAAGCCGAAGCTCCTTGGGTATGGAATCGCACCACAGGAGAATTGGTTACGTTTGATGATCCGCGCTCGATTAAAGCCAAAGGGGCTTATGTTCGTCAGCTAGGTTTAGCCGGTTTATTCTCATGGGAAATTGATGCGGATAACGGCGATATTCTTAATGCCAAGCATGAAGGGCTTGCTCAAGGATCGAACCCGCCAGTTAATCGTGCACCAATTGCTGATGCAGGTATGGCGCAAACCGTTGTCGCTCCAGCGACCGTAACCTTAGATGGCAGCGCTTCCAGAGATACCGATGGCACGATTGCCCGTTATCAATGGGAACAAATTGCTGGGCCAACCGTGCAACTCAGTCATGCGGATCAAGCACAGGCAAGCTTTTCGATTGGTGAAGTCATTCAAACCGAAACTTTACGTTTTAAGCTTACTGTGACAGACAATGAGGGAGCAAGTGGTTCCGCGACGGTTCAAATTACCGTTAAAGCCGAAGATGGTGGTGTGGAAAATACGCCTCCTGTAGCGATTGTTGCTGCGCCTTCTGAAGTCACTGCTGGTGAACAAGTATTGGTGGATGCGTCGGCGTCTTACGATGCGCAGCAAGAGACCTTGAGCTTTGATTGGCAAGTACCAACTGGACTGGAAGTACAGATCAATGGCAGTCAACTGAGCTTTACCGCGGGTTCTTATTCTGTTGATACCACGCTTAACTTTACGGTAACGGTCAGTGATGGAGAGCTGAGTAGCTCAGCGTCAGTATCGATTATTGTTTTAGCGGCCGGCGACAATGATCAGTGCGATAATCTATGGAATGTCTCTGCCGTTTATGTCGGCGGGAGTCAAGTAACATGGGCTGGTAAAGTGTGGGAAGCCAAATGGTGGACACAAGGGGATGATCCCGCTCAGTCAGGTGCTTGGGGGGTATGGAAAGAGATAGGCATTGCGGACTGTGCAACTCAATAATGCCTTATTGATCTCTCAACGGGATCACTGAGTGATTAACTGACAGGCTCTCCCTTAGGGAAGAGCCTGTTTTTTTGTGTTATAGCCATGACTCATGGATGCCCAGTTTTTCTACCTTACTCACACAATCGACCCAAATCGTTAATCTTTCTCGATCATGAACTATAATTTTTTGATGCGAATAAACCATTTCGTAGAGAGTCTCTCATTTATTTCTAGCCTAAAAATTATAATGCAAGATTACCGAAAACAAATAAATAAGCGCTTCTCACACGAAGCACGACAAGGTCATAACGGGGATAGCGTATGTTTAAAAACCTTTCACTAAAGAATAAGTTGGCTATCTCAGCCAGTATTGCCATCATTGTTGGTGGTGTATTGGTTGAGGCCGTATCGTTTAATGCTGCACTCGGGCGATTGGATATCGAAATCGAACAACGTTTGCAAAGTGCGACCTCTTCTTATAATCAATACGTTTCTGATTGGCTAGTCTCTAAAGAGCGTGCGCTGACTTCTTTATCACAGGAGGTGAAACCAGAGGCGATTGTTACCCACCTTAAACAAGTTAAGCACTCCGCGGATTTCGACAATGTATTTTTAGCCTATCCTGATGGCTCACAACAGAATGCCAATGGTGTCGTTTTACCACCAGGTAATAACGATCCTCGCCAATGGGGATGGTACATTAACGCTAAAGCTAACCCCAATGCCGTATTTATGGATAATCCTACCGTAGCCGCTGCGACTGGAGCCAACGTGGTCTCTCTTGGTAAAGCGATCAACTTACATGGTCAAACATTAGTACTTGGTGCCGATGTGGAGATCACTGATATTCTTAATAGTATGAAGCAAACCATTTTGCCCGGCTCTGGTTATATGTTTATTGCTAATCAACAAGGCAATGTTTTTACTCATGCAAATACTCAGTTATTGAATAAAAATGTCAGTGAATTGGGACTGAATTTTCGGGATATTCAAGCAGCACAGCGGTCTGGTCAATACAGTAAAGTGATGATCAATGGTGAAGAGAATGTACTATTTGCACGAGCGATTGAAGGTACAGCGCTAAGTACAGTGATTGTTATCAATTATTCATCGTTGATTGCCCCTCTCTTTGATGCGCTCTGGGGGCAGTTGTTAGTTACCTTTTTAGTTGTCGTTGTTTGTACGGTCTTATTTAATGTGTTGTGTAATATTTTGTTCCGTCCGTTAAGCAATGTTTCGCATGCCTTAGAGCAAATCGCCAATGGTAGCGGTGATTTAACTCAGCGAATTCAGGTTGAAAATAACGATGAAGTAGGAAAATTAGCGGAAAGCTTCAATACCTTTGTGGCAAGTTTACAGCAACTGATTGGTCATATTCGTCAGCAATCTGAGCAATTAACCGCGCAGTCTGAGCATGGCGCTCAGCGAGCTAACCAATCGGCTTCTGAATTAAGTCTTCAACAGCAAGAAATCACCATGGTTGCTACAGCGGTGACTGAAATGGCATCAGCGACGCAGGAAATTGCCTCTCACGCTGAGCAAACGGCTCAAGCGGCAATGAACTCAGCGACCAGCACCAATAATGGTCGTACTTTAGTGCTTAATACCAAGTCGTCGATTCATCATCTTGCTAAAGAGGTATCACAAGCCAGCTCGGTTATTTCGGCTCTCAATCAACATGCACAAGAAATCTCAACCGTATTAGCGACCATTCAAGGCATTGCTGAACAAACGAACCTATTGGCGTTAAATGCAGCGATTGAAGCGGCGCGAGCAGGCGATCAAGGGAGAGGTTTTGCGGTGGTTGCTGATGAAGTTCGAGTATTATCACAGCGCACTCATACCTCAACAGAAGAGATAAAATCGACCATTGATACGCTGCAAGAGACGACCAAGCGTGCCGTTACATTGATGGAAAGCAGTTCAAGTTTGGCGAATAATTCGGTCGATGATGCTGATAAAGCAACGCATGCATTAGAAGAAATTAATGCCGCTGTTGCTTTGATCAGTGATATGGCGACTCAGATCGCCACAGCAGCAGAGGAACAAACGCATGTGACGGGTGAAATCACTCAAAATGTGACGGCGATTAAAGATGTGACTGAGCAGCTAGTGGTGGGGGCTGAAGATAGTTTGAGTCAATCCAATCAGTTGAAGCAGCAAGCCGCTGAGTTGAGTGCAAAAGTGGCAACGTTTAAAGTGAGTTAATCGACGCTTACCGCCTTTGCTTTGTAAGGCATGCATGACCTAATCGATCATTAAAACGGCCCCTCAGTGTAGACTTAGGGGCCGTTTTATCGCTCGCGTGCTTTTACTTATTGGTGAGTCACCGTTTGTGAGTAACGACGACGGGATGGGCGGGTAAATAAAATCGCCACAATCGCCGCAAAGGCTAATGAAAAGCAGTAATAAGAGTGGGCAACAATCTCTAAAGGAGAGAGTTGGAAAATCGAACCAAGTAAGAGTACTTGTGCCCCATATGGCAAGATACCTTGCATCACGCACGAAAAAATATCCAACAAACTTGCCGAACGTTTCGGCGTAACCGCATGCTCTTCAGCTAACTGACGAGCGATTCCGCCTGACACAATGATAGCCACGGTATTGTTGGCTGTACAGGTATTGACCATAGAGACTAAACCGGCGATCCCTAACTCACTGGCGCGGCTTTGGGCGGCTGGAGTTTGTTTTTTGGCTAAGCGCTGGATCCAACGGCTGACCAGTTGAGTTAAAAAGGCCAACCCACCTTGACGACGCATTAGCTCACTTAGGCCGCCAATTAACATCGATAATAAGAAGATCTCCTGCATGTTGCCAAAGCCACGGTAAATATCTTGTCCAAAATTGGCTAAGCTATAATTATCTCCTTGCCAAAGTCCGACACTGCCGGCTAATACAATGCCTACAGTTAAGACGACAAAGACATTGATCCCTGAGATTGCCAGAACCAAAATCGTCATGTATGGCAGCACTTTTAACCATTCAATAGCTGAGGTATCAGGGGTTTGTGTGGTTGTACTACTAAACGCAAATACGATTAGTGAGAAAATAGCCGCGGGGAGGGCAATGCGAATATTTTCACGAAATTTATCGCGCATTTCACAGCCTTGTGAGCGCGTAGCGGCGATGGTAGTGTCTGAGATGATGGATAAGTTATCCCCAAACATCGCACCGCTCAATACGACTCCCGCAGTTAATGGGAGGCTCATACCGGACGATTGAGCAATGCCCAATGCCACGGGCGCAACGGCGGCAATGGTGCCCATTGAAGTGCCCATTGCAGTAGCGATAAAAGCAGAAATAAGAAAAATCCCCGGTAAAATCATTTCACTTGGGATCGCTGATAGTCCCAGATTTACCGTTGCATCGACGCCACCAGACGCTTTTGCTACGGCGGCAAAGGCGCCGGCCAATAAGTAAATCATACACATTGCAATAATATCTTGGTGTCCAACGCCACGCAAAAACTGCTCTATAGCGCGATTCAGAGATTCTTTACTCAGCAAGAGCGCGATGATCACGGCAGGTAAAATAGCGATAGGAGCGGGGAGTTGATAAAACGCAAACTCAACGCCTTGAAACGTGAGATAAGTACCGACACCAATAAAGAGCGCAAGAAATACCAGCAAAGGGAGTAAGGCGATCGCCGATGGGGTAACGGGAGTAGAAGAATTTGAAGACATGGAACAACAACTTTGATTATCAGCAACAAGGAGACGCAGACTAATCGTTCCAGTAAGGTTTGTCAAATTTAGCCATCTAAACATCTAGATTCTTATATGTCTTTCATTGCACTATTGAATGGATAAGATAATGCGATTTTTAATCTAATTTTCCCACATTTTGAGAAAGCAATGCTTTCAATCGTTTAGAATTCTCGATATATAAGAATGTAAGTTTGAGCGATAAAGCAATAAAGGCTAAAAAGAACAACATGAATGAAGCAAAAACAACAACCAGTCAGGTTAATGAGAAATCGCTGCAGTTATTGATGCAAGTTGCCGTTAATCATGAACCGGTTTCGGCTAAAACGTTAAGCGATCAACTGCAAGTGCCATTGAGTAGCTTATATCGACATCTTAAACTGCTTAAAGAATGGAACTTAATAGAAGAAAGCCCACACGATAAAACGTTAATTATTGGCCCGGCAGCACTGCTGCTCATGCACAGTTATGAGACCAGCCAACATAATTTAGACGCGGTGGAAGCCGTACTGAGTCGTTTACAGAAACAGACTGGTGAAATGGCGGCCTACATGGTTCCGGTGGGATACCGAGCTTTGTGTGTCAGCCAAAAAGAGAGTATGCAGGCACTTCGATGCAGCTTCGTCCAGGGTCAAAGTCAACCCCTGCTTCGGGGTGCCTCATCTAAAGTGATGTTGGCATTTATGCCATCTCAGCGCTGTGAAAAAATACTGCGCTATTTTGGTGAAGATCATCAAATGGAAAAGTGGCAAATCGAATTAGAGAAAATTCGTCGCCATGGTTATGCCGTGAGCACATCTGAAATTGATCCTGGGGTCTCTGGGATCAGCGCTCCGGTAATGAAAGGGAGTAAATTGATCGGAGCCATTTCTGTTATGGCACCTGCTCATCGTGTCGAGACCCACCGGCAACGGATCATTTTACATGTATTACAGGCCGCGCGAGCGTTGCCACCAGAAAGGTAATTCATCATGCTTAGTCTATTCAAACGCTACCGTCTCAGCCGTCCAGCGCCTCAGTCGATGTCTGCTTTTACGTTTTGTACTGTGTGCGAACAGATAAAGCCGATGTCTCAAGTAGAATTTGAATTGGCTCAGCAAAGTTTAGAATTTGCCGCCGATTGGCTTTACCAGCAAGGTATCCATGCCCATTACGCTGATGCTGGCCATTTGGTCTTGCATGATCCTGCCGATACTCGTTTTCGTGACTTGCTCAGTCATCATTTTACCTTGCATTCGATTCCGGTGATATTGGGCAATTGCCATGAATTGTTGCTCAATGCCTTACCGCTGTTAGCGCTCGATAATGATGAACTCGGGATTATTCATATTGGTCATGAATTTGAATTAAAACAGACCTTAGATCGTCAAGTTGGGTCTGCTTATCATTTTGCATTATCTCGTTATGCTCAGACGCGGTTACTCTATTTAGGGATTGATGCCCAGCGAGTAAATAGCCAAACCTTAGATTACGCAGAAGATTTAGGTTGCGATTGGTTAACCGATCAAGAATGCCATTTTCGGCAACGAAATCAGGTCAAAAGCCAATTGAATCATTATATTGATCACTGTGACCAATTGCTGATTTCTATTGATCTTGCTTCATTGATCCCATTGAATCGATTAGATGAGCATCATGTTATTGATTGCCAAATGGTGCTGCGTATGCTTCGTCAGCTTGTTCTCTCTGGTAAAGTAAAAATGATTCAGTTAATCGGAGCCAAAGATAAGTTGATCTACTCTAAGGAGACGAAAGCGATTATTGATGAGTTGAATCGGTTGTCTGTTGATATGGCTGGTTGAGCGTTTAAAGTGATGACGGCTTGTCTAAGAACAAGTACCGTGATTAGGCGTTGATTATTGTGTAACCGTCGAAGATCGCGTTTTTAAAAAATTGACAAAGAAATGAATAGAGTTTGATAGAAGTGGATAAAAACTCGTTTACACTCCTTAGCCTCAAAGTGGAGGTGTAAACGTGTTGAAGCAACCAATTACTCAATCTAAATTTGGATTGATGCTATTTATAGCGCTCATGCTGCTATTAATCCCCATCAGTCTTGTCGGGACACAAGTTAACTTATTCGCTTTAGACGATGATCGTCTGACCCAATGGCTGGTCTTACTCACTCACTCTGCTGGTAAAGAAGGGTTTTTGCTGACTTTAGTGGTACTGATTGGCTGGACTTGGTATCGCGTGCCTGAGTGTCGACGCCAATGGCTAGATAAAGCGATGCAACTTGGGATGCTCTTAGTTCTGGCGATGATCCTAAAAACAGGCATCAAACACGTGACTCAAAGCCCTCGTCCTTACACTGAAGTGATGACTCAATTACTCACTCTGCCTTCTCCGCAACATTTTTATCGATTAGATAGTCAGCAGCAAGCGTTAGCGATGGAGCAAATGAACGGTAAAGTATCTTCCGCACGTTTAGCGGTGTGGGAACAAGAGCGAGATTACTCTTTCCCTTCAGGTCATACCGTTTTTGCTGCGCTCTGTTTGCTGTTTTTTGGCGGTATTTGGTTAGAGCAAAAACATCGATTAAGTGCTTTGCTATTATTAGCTTGGAGTGGCGCTATCGCTTTTTCTCGCTTATGGGTTGGTATGCATCGGCCGGAAGATTTATTTGCTGCTGCCTTATTAATCGGTGCGCTATACATAGTGGTACCGAAACAATACCCCTGGGCTTGGCGCTATTTACCGTCTTTTTTACGTTATCAAAAACAATAAAAAATGGGCTTTACGCCCATTTTTTTGAGTATGAAGGCCTACAATGCACCGGCCACGACACCAATTAAACCGCCAAAGACCCCGCCCCATACAACGAGCCAGCCTAAATGTTGCTTAATCATTTTCTGGACGATCTCTTTAACCATTTGTGGTGTTAACTCATGTAAACGCTGTTCGATAATCTGCTCAATATTGGTTTTTATTTCATCCAGCATCGCCGGAGACTCAAGCTGGGCTTTTAAGGCGTCTTTCACGGAATCGTTTTGACTGATGTCGATCATGGACGCTTGCATCTTTTCAACAAAAGGGGCTCTAAGCGGTTGCAGTGCCTCGGTACCACCAAACATAGCCAGCATTCCACCAAAGGAAGATTGCTGGATGACCTCAACCAAGGAATCAAACGCTGGATTAAAGTCAACCTGAGCAATTACCGGTTCAAGATTGATGGATTGTGAACTGCTCATTTCTTGATTGAGAAAACGCTCAATATTCGCATCAGTAAAAAACTGCTCCATCATCAGGCTTTTAATCGCGTTCTTAAAATCATCGAATCGCGCAGGGATAACCCCTGAACCATAAAGAAAAGGCACTTTTTCAAATAGCATATGGATGGCTAGCCAGTTGGTTACTGCACCAGAAAAAGCGAATAATCCTGCACTAAACATCATAGGATAAGAGAAGTAATAACCACCGATTAATACCAGTAAGGCAATAAGGTTGGTCATAATGCTTTTGTTGTTCATGATAACGTTACACCAAAATGAAATGTCCCAAAGGGACGAAAGGAACAGAAAAAATTAGTTAATATTGTTGAGTTGGCGTCCTATGAATGTGGGTTGCATGGGAGGCAGCCAACATTCATAACTATGATGATAGGAAGTACTTACTTTTTATCGTTCAATGATGCCAAATCATCTTCTTCACCACCAATAAAGCCGCCAGTCTGATGTGCCCAGAGCTGTGCATAGATGCCATTTTGTTCAATCAACGCTTGATGAGTGCCTTGTTCAACAATGTGTCCTTTATCTAATACAATCAAGCGATCCATGGCGGCAATAGTTGATAGCCGATGGGCAATCGCTATCACGGTTTTATTTTGCATTAGCTCATTGAGGCTTTCTTGAATGGCGGCTTCGACTTCTGAATCGAGCGCTGAGGTGGCTTCATCCAATACCAGCAGTGGCGCATCTTTGAGCAGTACACGTGATATGGCAATCCGCTGACGCTGGCCACCTGAGAGCTTAACGCCGCGTTCGCCAACTTGTGCATCATAACCGATGTTACCAAATGGGTCGGTTAAGGTTTCAATAAACTCATGAGAATGCGCCTGACGCGTAGCCCTTAACATCGCTTCTTCGGAAGCATTAGGGTTGCTGTACAAGATATTTTCACGAATCGAACGATGGAGCAAAGAAGTATCTTGCGTCACCATACCAATGGCAGCGCGCAATGAGTCTTGGGTAACTTCAGCAATATTTTGACCGTCGATTTTGATAGCGCCACCTTCTACATCGTGAAAGCGTAGCAAGAGATTAACCAAAGTTGATTTCCCAGCTCCGGAGCGACCGACGAGGCCAACTTTTTCTCCAGGTTTGATGGTCAGGTTAAGGTGATTGATCACCCCTTTATTTTCACCATAATGAAAACTGACGTTTTCGAACTCGATTTTTCCTTCCCGTACCTGCAAAGTTTGGGCATTAGGACTATCTTCTATCGCAATTGGTTTGGATAGCATTTTCATGCCATCGACAACGGTACCCATGTTTTCAAATAGAGCACCGACTTCCCACATTATCCATTTTGACATGCCGTTGATACGTAGCGCTAAACTAATGGCAATCGCAATCGCTCCAACGGTGATCGCACTGCCCATCCATAAATAGATAGACATAGCAGCAATCGTAAAGACCAAAACATAATTGGCGATTTCGACGCAAATATTAAAGCCAGTGACTAAGCGCATTTGGCGGTGCACCGTATCGAGAAACCCTTCCATACCTTGTTCGGCATAATCGGTTTCACGTCGGCTATGAGAAAACAGTTTGACGGTCATGATATTGGTATAACTGTCAACAATTCGTCCGGTCATTAGCGACCGAGCATCGGCTTGCTCGGTAGAGATTTTTTTTAATTTCGGCACGTAGTGCACTTGAATCGCGATATAAGCGGCAAGCCAGAGCAACATCGGCAGCATGAGTCGCCAATCGGCTTGAGCTAAAATAAACAGCATGGCTGAGAAATAAACAATCACGTAGACAAAAACATCCAGTGTCTTCATGACCGTTTCGCGTACCGCTAAAGCGCTTTGCATCACTTTTGTGGCAATTCGTCCGGAAAATTCATCCTGATAGAAAGATAGGCTTTGTTTGAGTAAATAACGATGCGCGAGCCAGCGAATCGACATCGGATAATTACCCAACATGGTCTGATGAATTAATAGTGAATACACCGAAACGAGCAGCGGCATCCCCACTAAAAGGAGTAATCCTAGACCGATCAGTGTATTGCGATTATCACTGAGAAACGTCTCTGGCTGGCTGGTGGATAGCCAGTCGACCAAGTGTCCCATAAAACCAAATAGAGAGACTTCAATGACCGCGATCAAGGTGCTTAATAGCGCCATAGTGATCAACGGTTTTTCAAAACCTTTGGTGTAGTGTAAGCAAAAGGCCCATAAGGTATTGGGTGGCCGTTGTGGCTCTTGTTTGGGGAAAGCATCCGTCAAACTTTCAAATCGTTTATACATGCAAAAACCTTAATCTACGCTCTATAGTTTGAGAGAAATAGCGTTTCTAATAAATAGGGGACATCAATGAGGAAGCGCTGTTATAACAGAAGTGGTGTGGGAGATCAAAATCGCTATTATCGACAGCAAGTAGGTGGCCAAATCGATGAACACCTACTTGTTTGACGCTATTTAGGTGATTTTTTCCGTGGATGGCTGTGTAAAATCGCCATCGACATCGGTAGGAGAACAACTTCATCTTTTACCGAGTCTTGATGTACGGTACGCATATTCGTATCACAGATAACGCACCATTCTTGATCCGTTTCTCCTGGCAGTGTAAAGCGAGTATTAGCGTTGGTTTGATTAATCAAATAAGCGAGCTCTTGGCCATGATCACCAATGCCAATATGCAGTATCACGGAGTTGCGCTGATTCCAGTCATCTTGCTCCATTAATGTACCATCATTACGTCGCCAAAAAACGCGGTTTGAATTGCGTGTTTCACCACTGAAGGCTCGAATAAACGGCACCATATAACGCTGACGAGCAGCAACCATCTCACCTAACCATTGTCTGAAATACTCTTTACGTTCCGTCAATTGCCAGTTTAGCCAACTGATCTCGTTATCTTGACAATAGGCATTATTATTACCTTGTTGAGTATGTGAGACGACATCCGCAGTAAGAATATGGGGGATCCCAAACGCAAACAATAAACTGGCCATAAAATTACGTTTTTGTCGCTCACGAATGGTACGAATGACCATATTATCGGTATCGCCTTCGAAGCCATAGTTATCCGAGCGATTATCACCATGACCATCACGATTCTGTTCGCCATTGGCTTCATTGTGCTTATGTTTGTAAGAAACGAGATCTTGTAGGGTAAAGCCGTCATGATAGGTGATGTAGTTGACGGTTAATTTATAGGGCCACTGTGAGGCGCTGTATAAATCGCGTGACCCCATGATTCGTGTGGCAAACTCTTTTAAAAATCCTTGATCGCCACGCCAAAAACTTCGTGAAATATCTCGTAATTTATCGTTGGTTTCATTCCAGCCAAAAGGAAAATTACCGACTTGATAACCATTTGGACCAATATCCCATGGCTCGGCAATCAATTTCACCTGTTGTAAAACAGGGTCTTGAGCCACGGCTTTAAAGAAGGCCGCTTCACGACTAAAATTATCGCCATCACGCCCCAAAGTGGCGGCTAAATCGAAACGAAAACCATCAATCTGATACTCATTGACCCAATAGCGCAAAGTATCCATAACGAGATTTAAGGTGGGTTGATAAGTGAGGTTAAGCGTATTGCCGCATCCGGTAAAATTAGCGTACATTGAGCCATGCTTAAGATAGTAATTGGGATCGAGGGCTTTCAAATTAAAAACGGCACCACCTTCTCCCCCCTCAGCGGTATGGTTATAGACGACATCTAAGATCACTTCGATGCCTTGCTTATGCAGTTCGCGGATCACGGTTTTCAACTCTTGTACCGCATCACTTTTGGCGTAACGTGGGTCGGGCACCATAAATAAATATGGGTTATAGCCCCAGTAATTGACTTTGCCCATTTCAAGTAGATGAGGCTCATGCATACAGGCGGCGATAGGCAGTAGTTGTAATGTATTGATATTTTGCTGCCGATAAAAGGTCAGCATGGGTTCACTGATTAACCCTAAGTAGGTACCGCGTTGCGATTGAGGGACATTAGGATTGAGTTTAGTCAGCCCTTTAACATGGGTTTCAAAAATAACCATCTCATCACGTGGCCGTTTAGGCCGTTGCACACCTTGCCAGTCAAATTGATCGTCGACCACGACACATTTGGGCAAATCAAAACTACCGCTTGGTGTTAACGGCGGCTGATAGGTCAGTGGGCCATCTAAAGCTTGAGCATAAGGATCGGACAGATAAAATAGCTCCCCTTCGACCTGAGTAATAAAACCGTAACGTTGTCCCGCTTTAATGCCTTCCACATAGGTATGTTGAATACCCGCATATTCTTGATCCAAAGGGTGAGTTTGGTAACTGCCGTCGACATGAAAAAGCGCTAACACCATATCTTTGTTAGCGGGGGCGAAGACAGCAAAATTGCATCCATCGTTATCGAGTGTCGCGCCGAGTGGGTACGGCTGAGAGAGCATGGCTTTCATGGTAAGTTACCGTTGTTATTCTATTTTCAGTCACTGACTCATTAAGTAAAAGGCTTTGTCAGCATAAGGTCAAGCGCCTAGTCACAAATATTATTATGTAATTTTATTTCATCTTTGCGGTTAACTTATTGTGAAACAGTGATCACTAATACATTTTGTATGAATTAATGGTCTTGCTTGGTACTGCTCTCCCCCCTAATTTCGTGATCAATCTATTAAAAATACCATACGGTAAAATATCTCATCCTCTCTCATCCCCCCTAAATATAGTTAGGGTGGAGGACGTCACCCTTATGTACTTTTAGTAACCTGCTCAACAGCTGAAACAACAGGGGATTCATCCCGTCTCACCTCTACTTTTCGTTATTCATTTCTGCCTTTATGAGTCACGTCATGGTTGAGGATAAAAATAAAGTCATAAAAGAAAACCCTAAATGGAGTTAACAATGAAAAAAGTAAGTGTAATTGCTGCCGCAGTGGCTGCTTCTTTAGCAGCAGGTTCTGCTTTTGCTGTCGATTTTAATGGTTACATGCGTGCTGGTACGGCCATCAGCAATCATGGTACTGGTGATCAAGCGTTTGAAAAAAATGGCGTAGGTCGTCTAGGTAATGAAGATGATAACTATTACGAGTTCGGTTTTGCTAAAGAGTTAGAAACTGGTGAGCAAACTTGGAAAGTTGAATCAATGATTGCCAGCTCGGACGAAGGTAAGAGTGGTTGGGAGAGCAAAGAAATTAACGTTGCTCAGTTTAACGTACAAGCAAAAGGTTTGTTTGCCTCAGATCCTGACGCTGTTCTTTGGGCTGGTAAACGCTACTACCAACGTAAAGATATCCACATTACGGATTTCTACTTCCTAAACACATCAGGTACTGGTGGTGGTATTGAAAATGTTTCTATCGGTGATCAAAAGCTCTCTGTTGCATTGATTCAAGATGGTGCTCATGAGAACTCAACGGGCTATATTTTTGATGCTCGTCTAGCGAATATTGGTGTATGGGATAACGCTTCTTTAGAACTTGCTGTTGCTTATAACTTTGCTACTGATAAAGATAATGTCAGTGAGCAAGCAGACGATGGCGTACTACTCAGTGCGATTTTACATCAAGGTTTAAGCAATGGATTTAACCAAACTATCCTACAATACGGCACTAATGGTTACGGAAATCAAGTAGCGGATTTTGGCTCAGGTGCGTGGTATAACCGTGGTACGTCAGCTAATAATGATGCAAGCGCGTTTCGTTTGATTAACTGGGGTGTAATGAGCCTTGGCGAACAGTGGGAAATGGGCCACCAATTAGCTTATATGAACGGCTCAGATATCAGCGCCGCGAAGTTAAGTACAGACCAATACTCGGCAGTAGTACGTCCGATGTATAAGTGGAATGATACGATGCGCACTGTCTTTGAAGCCGGTTATCACGGTGGTAAGAAAGCTGCAGGTACAGAAACCGAAGACTTTGGTCATGCTAAACTAACTGTTGCTCAAGCTTGGGCAATGGGTGATAGTTTCTGGTCTCGTCCTGAGTTACGCGTTTATGGCAGCTACCTGCATGATACAAAAAATGATGATCGTTTCGGTACAGGTAATGATTCAGAGTTTGTTGTTGGTGTGCAAGTAGAAGCTTGGTGGTAAACTGCTAAAAGTTTCACATTATTAAGTCCATAGATAAATAGCTGACTTAGGTCAGCTATTTTTTTAAAGGTTTATGCGAATCTTTAAAAAAATAAAATAGGGGATCCTTATGTATTTTCGAGCATTATTATTAGGAGGCTGGATTGCTTTAGCAGGGTGTCAGTCTAACCCGCTTATCGAACAGACTTCTGCAGATTCAGCAAGACAACAATTTGAAATGGTTGCTCAATTACAAGCTACCAAAGTGAGGTTGCCTAGCACAACAAAGGTCTCTATCACGCCTAGTACACAATATTTAAAGAATGATCTTATTTCTAGCCCTGTCGCGATGTTTGAAATCCCAGCAGATCGAGGTCAGCTTTCTTTAACTATAACGAGTGAAATTAAAGATTCTGTTTTTTATCCACACGTTATGGTTACAGACAAGCAAGGTCAAGTGATTGAGTCATTTGATAGCGCGAGTTTTGAGTATCGTAAACCTCGGCTTAATAAAGGAAATCGCTTAGTTTCAGAAATAGACTTTTTTCCACCTCAAGGATATAGCACACTCTATTTAATTGTTTACACAAAACCATCTGATCTTCAGGCTAGTACGTATGTTGCACATCCCGGCCGCATTGATGCAGAGGCTCGCGGTAACTATATGCCTGAACTTAAAGATATTCCAATACCTCATCATCTAACGGGAACTATTGAGCTTGATGTTGCCGGTCCAAGTTGGTTGTCGTTCAATCGTTCCCCATCTAAAACGTCAGTCTCAACCAAAGCAGCAACCGTTCAGACAGATACTAAAAATTATTATCACTCAGCTATCCAACAAGCGGTTGCTGCGAATGATATCCCTAAAGCGCTTGGTTTACTCGATGAAGCCAAAGCCTTAGGTATCGATAGCGCACAAGCGGTATTTGTTAAAGCGGTTAATAGCAGAACTAACCAGTGAGTATTTAAGATTACTTTGGGTAATGCTGAGATTGATTTCTAAGCCATGAACATGCCGCATTGAAAAATGCGGCATGTTCTTATTTAATCATCGGATGTGTTATTCTGCCTTGGTTTAATGGTCAATACCAACGTGTCGCTTTCTTCATGTCCTAATCGTTATCGTAAGGAAGAACAAGCAGTTTGATGATTATTAAGGTACCTTATACACCAGCATCATTATTTTTCACGCTATCATTAGTCAAAACACGGATTAAGAACTTTATTACATGAACACCATTGGAATTGCTATTGGCGCTACCGGTCTTTCACTCATCCTGATTTTTATCTGGATGATTTCACTATCAATTCGTAAAAAACGCCTAGAAGCAGAGAAGAAAGCGCGTGAAGAAGCATATCGTAAAACGCTAGAACGAATGCGTGAGCAGGAGAAAAAAGATCGGCTTTTTAAAGCGGAGTCTGGTCATGTACCGACGATGCTGTTCCTTGCTAAAGAAGCGGAACGAAATAACCTCAAAGAAGCGTTGTTTTGGTATGAACGTGCAGCGAATTTCGACAATATTAATGGTATGTATGGCGTAGTGCGGGTCTGTGGGAAAATTCGTGAAGATGTGTTAATTAAAGAAAAAACCAAATTTTGGCAGCAATTTATTCGAGCTGTTGAAGGTGATTTGGCCGCAAAACTTGCTACTGGAGAGGCGTTGATTTATGGCCGAGGAACAGAAGTTAACGTTGCCAAAGGCGTTGAGCTCATTCAAGAGGCGGCAGAAAGCCAACACATTGACGCGATGCTGTTTATGGGGGACTGGTGTGTATCGAAAGATAATTTGTCGCCATCACCACAAGATTCGTTTTATTGGTATTCAAGAGCGGCAGAGCTCAATAGCTTAGAAGCAATGATTAAACTCGGCCTTAATTACCTCGATGGTGTGGGTGTGGTACGAGATCATGCCAAAGGTTGCTATTGGTTAGAACGGGCCGCAGAGAAAGGTCATCCTGAGGCGATGTATCTTGCTGGTAAAGCATGGATAGAGCAGGGAGCGAATGGTAATGAAGTCGCTTATATATGGCTATTTTTGTCGGCGGCTTTTGGTCATAAGCCAGCGATTTCTTTACGTGATCAGGTGGGGACTAAGATTGGCGTCGATTCGGTTGTTGAGTTGCAATTTCTTGCCAAGCCACTGCAAAGGAAAATCGCCACTTATGCCGTCAGTAATCACGGTATTATTCGTGCACTGAATAAATTTTATAAGCGCTCGGTACCTATCCCTAAAAAAGGTGAAGATATTGATCAAGAGGAGCGAGTGGAAGAGCCTAAAAATGAAGGTAGTTCTCAAGTAAATGTATTAACTGATCAAGTTGAAACAGAATCAGCACCAGCATCAGCACCATTGGACTTTTCACACAGCCCAATCGATAAATCGCCGATGGATAAACCGAAAGTCCCTTAATCTCGATAACCTATAAAGAGATGGCTAGCGAGCGAATGCGATAAATTGGTTATTTTTGTTCGATAACGGTTCATTCAGTAAAAACGCCTCTTAATGGAAGAGGCGTTTTTGTTTTGTAGCAAATCTTTCTAATGGGGTTAAGCTTGGTTTTGTTTCGCCTGACAAACGGCAGCAGTAAACACCACATCGGTTGAGCTGTTCAGTGCTGTTTCAGCAGAATCTTGAATCACGCCAATAATAAAGCCAACAGCGACCACCTGCATTGCCACATCATTCGAAATACCAAATAAACTACAAGCAAGTGGTATCAAAAGTAGTGACCCCCCCGCTACACCAGAAGCACCACAGGCTGAAATTGCTGCGACAACACTCAGTAATAATGCGGTGAAAATATCTATTTCAATGCCCATGGTATGAACGGCTGCCAGCGTTAATACGGTAATCGTAATTGCCGCACCACCCATGTTAATGGTGGCACCAAGGGGGATCGAAACAGAATAAGTATCTTCATCAAGCTTTAATTTCTCACACAGTGCCATATTCACAGGAATATTTGCTGCGCTTGAACGGGTGAAAAAGGCGGTTACTCCACTTTCACGTAAACACTGGAAGATTAATGGGTAAGGGTTACTTTTTGTTTTTGCATAAACGATGGCAGGGTTGACAATTAATGCAATAAAGAGCATTGCGCCTAGCAAGACAGCCAGCAGTTGAGCATAGCCGATGAGTGCATCAAACCCGGTTGAGGCAAAGGTGGATGCAACAAGACCAAAAATACCAAATGGAGCTAAGCGGATAATAAAGCGAACAATTTGCGATACACCATGGCTAAGATCTTCAAATACGGATTTCGTGGTTGCAGAAGCATGATGCAGTGCTAAGCCAAGGCCAACCGCCCACGCAAGAATACCAATGTAGTTGGCAGACATCAGCGCGTTGACTGGGTTATCGACTAACTTGTACAAAAGCGTTTGGATGACTTCGCTAATGCCCTGAGGTGGTGTTGCTCCTTCAGCTCCAGCAACCAGTGTCAATGTGGTTGGGAACATAAAGCTTAATAAAACCGCCGTTAATGCAGCCGCAAAGGTACCGAAAAGGTAAAGCACCACAATCGGGCGCATATAAGTGTGTTTGTTTTTCTTTTGGTTAGCAATTGAAGCGGCAACCAAGATAAAAACTAAAATCGGTGCTACGGCTTTAAGTGCGCCGACGAATAGATTACCAATCAAGCTCGCACTTTCTGCTCTTTCTGGTGAAATAATAGCTAGTGCAATACCTAGCACAATCCCAGCTAAAATTTGTAATACCAGATTTCCACGAGCAAAACGGGCAAGGAGAGAGTTGCTTTGCATAATTATCCCTGTGTTTAAATGTAATTATTAGAGTATCGAACCTTGAAACGGAATCCATGGATGTCTCTTATCGGTGTTTAACGATGGATAAGAGGCTTAAACGAACCTATAGGGCTGTCATCATCCGTTTCAAGGCATTGTTAGCTGCAGCGACTTTTGTTCGAAAAATCAATCCGTGCTATTTACTTCAGTGATGATTCAATGAAGGTAGCCAATGATAATCACCCGATATCTGCTGTCTAGGTTTAATTACTCACAATCATGAAAAATATCAATGTAAAATGAAAGTAATTGCATTGGCTTTATGTTGTCGGCTTGTGTCGAATTTGTTTTTGGTGTGTTGCGTAGAGTTTGGATTTTCGAGCGTACTTCAATCACTTTTTTCTTGCTGAGCAATTTTTTCGAGTCCTAGGACTACGATCACCGCACTTAACATGCATAGTATGGCGATGCCTAATTGTGCTGGTTGAGTGGTGAGTTGCTCGTAATCCCAAGGCAATAGGTTGTGCTGTAATACCGGAACTTCTTGGCCACTGGAATTGGTTCGCCACGTCACCGTTTCTTTCCACGGCCAAATTTTAGGTAGTGTCCCCATCATCAAACCCGTTAAAAAAGTCAGAGTGACATCTCGATAACGTTTGAGTAGCCATGATAAAAGATGGGAAAAGCTGGTGATGCCTAGGATACAGCCAAACATAAATAAACTCAGCATATCAATTTGTAACGTCTTGACGGCATTGAGGATCGGGGTATACATGCCGAGTAATAGAAGAATAAAGCTGCCTGAAATGCCAGGTAAAATCATTGCACAAATCGCAATGCTGCCTGCTAGCACGACATTGAATGTTGTCACATCGAGTTGAATAGGATTAATCATGGTGATGGTATAAGCGAAGACACCACCGACGACCAAAGCCAGTAAACGAGAAACCTGTCGTTTTTCTATTTGCTGCAGCATATGCCACACCGAGACCATAATTAATCCGAAAAAAAACGACCATGTTGGAATAGGATGGCTGCTTAAGAGCCAAGAAATGAATTTCGCTAAGGTAAGTATGCTGGTGAAAATGCCACTGAATAAAACCAATAAAAATCCGCCATTGATATGCCGAAAAGTCGCGATAAAGCCATGTTGTCGCCAATGTTGAATCAAGTGAGGGTTAATGCGTCGAATACTTTCTAGTAACGTATCATAAATACCAGTGATAAAAGCGATGGTGCCACCAGAAACACCAGGAACAACATCCGCTGCTCCCATAGCGATCCCTTTTAAAAATGTGCTGAGATAATTCATTATACTGACCTGAAGGTGGTGGAGATTGAGCGGCAGAGAAGTATAGTTAAATTCGTTTGCCCATCCTACTATTGTTATTGTTAACGGCGATGTATCACGGACCTGTAATGCTTTCATCGCTATCGTGTTTGAGTGTGATCTAAACCTTGTTTTTCTGAGTTTAATGATGCTTTTTTGCAATTAACCGAATGAAAATATTAGTAAATATAACGCCAGTCACTGATTGCAACTTTAAATATAATTAAACCTAGTGCATAATTTGTTGCGGCCCTTCTTAAGCCGAGGGCCGTTTTAATCAACTGACGTTGTTAGTGAACGACAATTTGTTCACCCAATACAAGCCAGTCGCTGTATTGCGACTGGCTATTTTTTGTCCTTAGTAACGACATGCTTTATTGAGCTTTATTGAGCTTTATTGAGGTAATGTCGTCAGCATCAGTTTGGTGCCATTGAATTTCAACTGTCCGAGCAGTGTTTTCGCACTTTCTCTTCCTGACTCGTCAAATTTCAAGCCATACCGAACGTGGTGAATCGAGTGCTGTAGATTACAAATTCGTCCAGTTAGAGGTGAAAAACCTTGACTATGTTGCCGCTCAGTCGAGATATCAATACTGACATGATCGCCAACTTGCCAATGGCGGCGTGATGAAACGGCAACCATTTTTCGATAAGTCTCTCACTTCACATTCAGAACGTTGGTTTTCACAAATCACACGAGCTGCTAATTTAACCTCATAACGGGGTTCTTGGCGTAATTGTGTTACCTGCATGGTATTGGGGATAGAAAGCACCAAGAGGGCTAAAGGATCTTGAATCGTATGCAGCAGTTGGCTACGGAAATGAATTTTTGCACCTTCACCGCGTGATGAAATGGCGCGAATATGGATCCAAAAACCTTGCTGGAAGTAGTAATTCAAGTCATCGGTTGAGATCTTAGGCGTTTCAATCAGTAAATAAGTGTCTGAATGAGTACCAATGAACGCTGTTTTGCAAAGAAATTTTGTTCCTACCGGTGTGGTAATACTCAACGTTAACTCACTGCCATGTTCGACCATCGCTAAAGCATCAATGCTGTTGACCGTGGTGACGATATCGGCCGCTGATTGTGGTTTCGGGTGAGCCAGTTTTTCATGATTGATTAATGACGTTGTATGCATAAATGCTCCGCGTTCAGACTTTTTGGGTGCAATCGTTGCTTTGTCGATTTTTTATGGGGTCTGAATTCGCTTTTTGTGAAATTTATAAAAATGTTCAAGGCCCGATCCTAGGTGGATTCGGGGTCTTTTCCAAGCAGTTTAAGCAAAAATTAAGCGTTTTAGATCAAGTTTGTTGTGTTTAGCTATTCACTACAAACTTGATTGCGGCCATTGGCTTTCGCTCTATAAAGCGCTTTGTCGGCGCGGTAGAAAGTGCGTTGAGTATTTTCACCCTCGCGGTGGAGGGTGACGCCAATACTAACGGTAAGCCCTCGTTCGCCTAATATGGTTTGCCAATCATAATGGACGATGCGTTCACGAAAGGTATCGGCGTGCATAATGGCTTGGTCTAATGAGCAGCCCTCGAGTATGACTAAAAACTCTTCCCCACCAAAGCGTACACAGGAGGCGCCACGAAACTTAAAATAGTCGGCAAGCGTTTCAGAGACATGAGTGATCGCTTTATCGCCGACTAAATGGCTTAATTCATCATTAATCGATTTAAAGTGATCAATATCTACCACTAAAAAAGCAAAAGACGTCTCGTGGAGCAGTAAATCTTTCAGTTTTATTTCTAACCAACGGCGATTATGTAATTGGGTTAATGGATCGGTGAAGACGTCTTGCTGTAATTGGGCGACGGTGTTTTTTTGGTGCTCAGTCGTCTCTTTTAGTTCGCGGTTTTCTTGTTCAGAGAGAATCAGTTTTAACTGTGGTTCGAAGCGAGCCAAGCGGCGCAATTGAGCTGCTCCTAGCTCGCCAATCGGAATACGTTTTACTAAATCAGATTCTAAACGAAAGCCTTTTTTCTCATAATATAAAGCGCGTTGATAGTCGCCTTGCCGTTCACATACTTCACTGAATGCCGCATAGAGGCTCTGTTCTAAAATCGGTACGTTAAGTTTCTTAAGACGTTTTTCCGTCGTCGTTAATAGCAGTGCGGCCATGTGGGCTTTATCTAATTCTAACAAACAATAGGCCTGTTCAATGCGTATCATGTTAGATAGCCACATCGAATGGACGTTACCACTCACGTATTGGACATGGGATAGTCGAGTGACTGCTTTTTCCAGTTGACCATGTTGGCGATATAACTTCGCTTGATACAGCGCGATTTGCCCCATCAAGGTTTTATCACTGACTAAGATACTAAGCTCTTCACACTCTTTGAGCAGATCATGGGCAGCAGAAAAGCGTTGCAGGTGCAAATAGCAAGACAGCATATGTAATTTATAGCGTAAGCGTAATGATCGGCTGCTGAGAGCGTGGTCCAGTGCATCAATTTTTTGGTAGTAACGCAGTGCACGGTTATGGTCGCCATAGGCTTCACATAAGCTCCCCATCCCCAGTACAGATTGTGCAAAATCATCAATATAGCCATGAGTAACGGCAAGGTGCGAGATCGTCACGTATTCGTTGAGTGCCGCATGATAGTGGCTAAGTTCGATTAAGCGCTCGCTGAGACTCTGTTTAATATTCAAAATGAGCTCGATGTTTTTGCTTGCGCTAAGTAGATCCAGCGCTGCGTTTAATTCCTCTGAGCTGGCTGCTAATTGGTGAAGCTCTGCACGATACTCGGCACTTAATGTAAGACACAAGGCTTTTTCTTCAGGGGAATTGGCGAGATGTTGATAAACATGACGCCAAAAGATGATCGCTTCTTCTCCATTCACGGCGGTGACATCTAACCCTGCATCCTGAATTTTATTGAGCAGTGTTTCCATTGATCTCTTCCTGTGCTTGAAGTTGTTCTAATTGTTCCAAAGTAAACGGAAAACTCAAAATATCATGCCAAGTTAAGCGCGGTTTTGGCCCGTTTAATCCTTTACGTTGCCATGGATAGACATCCAATATTTGCTCTAGCGTATGATAAAACTGCTGGGCTTGAGGACCGGTTTCTGCCAACAATAACGCTAATCGTGTTGGGCTTAAACGGGATAATAAATCCGGCGCGACACATAAGGTATGGATGATTTCCGTGCAGGTATCTAAATAGGAGGGATCGTCATGACGAATGATCAACACGCAATGTTTACTTTGCTTTAATTCCGCTTTGTAAAGCATCAGTTGCTCCCACCAGTAGTTTTCGGACACCACATTAGATAAATGTTTCCGTGGGTCATATTCATACTGGGAGCGGATACGGTGAGTGAGTTTTCTCGCCCGCTGCTCTAATTGCCGTTTTGAGAGACGCGCCTTATCTAACACTAGGTGCGCGGTGTGTTCACGTTGCATGGTAAGAGAAAGCTGTCGATATTTTTGAAAAGCGGCCAAGGCTTGCGGGTAATTACCACACTCTTCCGCGACTAACGATTGTTGATAGCAAATTTGCGAGAGCAGCTCTCGATCATCGAATTTTTCTGCAGATTGTTCGGCCAAAGCGAGTAACTGACCGGCTTTATCGATGTCTTTACGCAATAATTCTAATCGTGCGCGGCTAATATAAGCATGAGCTTTCATCCAGGGCAGGTTATGTCGCTCAGCTAAATCATGCGCGCGTTGTGTGGCTTGTTCGGCATCTTTTAAGCGTTCTAGCCCTAATAATGCGAGGCTACGAAAATCCCATATTTCTGCTTGCCAAGTTTGATCAGCATGAGTTTGTAAGGCTTCTTCTGCGCCATCGAGTACGGAAAGCATATCTAAATAGTGATTCAGTAGATAAAGGTCCCAAGCCCATAAAATTCGAGCTTTGCCTTCTAACCAAGCGATTCGACAATTATTGGCGACTTTAACGGCTAATTCATGGGTGGAGCAAGCCAGTTGATAGTCATGGGTCATGCGCCAAATATTACCCAGTCCGATAAGGCTTTCGATTAGGATTTCGGTATCATCGACAAGGGAAGCTTGTTCCAGCGCGTTAATCCAATATTGTTGTGCGGTGTAATATTTTGCTTGTCCCCAAAAGTGCAGAGCATGAACATGGAAGATCTCAGCAAGATAGTCATCATTATCTTGGCTGTGTTGGTGGAGATACGCTTGCTTAATGATTTTCAAACCAAGGCGATAATCACCATTGACCCAAGCGCAACGTGAGAGAATGATCTGTAATTGTAAGATACCTTGAGAATAATCCAACTGCTCGGCTCGAGATAAACATTGCTGAGCAATAGCGATGACCTGATGTGGCTCAGAATCAATGCGCGATTTTAACGGCTTAATTTCCTGCTCGAGGAGGCGCTGATGCTTATCCAAATGATCGTCCTTATCAGTACCATACTTATTATTAACCTTAGGCCATTTTCCCTAACCAAGGAGGGTTGAGCCTCTTTATGTATGATCTTTAGGCTTAAGCTTATCTTTATCGACACGTAATGTACTGTGAATTACTTGATGGCACCGTATTTATTGATCTCAGTTCACATTTCTTGATTCACTCTCAGGATCAGTAAGACGCTCTCTCTTCTTCGTTTAATACGAATGCTCGCTGAATCGAACCGTGATGATTGAGTTCGATAAACGTAATGTTGTGCTGAACCTTGTCCCAAATGGTGAAAACGAGGACAACATTTAAATGTCGCGCAAGGCAGCGTTACGATAAGAGCTCTTTCAATGTTAAAGGATGCTGAGTTACACCTAAGTTTTGTGCGGCGGTAAAGCCATATTTATCTTGATAACAGAGGTTATGCCAAGCTCGGAAAATATCCAATAACGGCAAGATGCCACCGGGACGTAATTTACGACGCGGCTCATTAATTAGCGATTCAAACAGTAATTGGAAACGCTGTTGGTAGAAAGCTATTTGACGGGTGGAAGCGATCGATAGCCAATGCTCGGGATCGGGCTGATTACCCGCTAAATAACAGATCCCTTTCGCGCTATTCTGGTGATGAATAATCGCCCATCGATCTCGCCACCAGCCCATAAGGACGATATCAATTTTGTTGAATGGATGATGATTTGACCAATTTTCATCTTCTTCAACGTACATCAGATGTACCGTGTTATTTTGAATGCGAGGTAAGCAGACACTCATTGAGGCAGAGCGTAGTAAAGGATCTTGGGGCATAAAAATTGTCACAGGTTTATCACTGTGGCACAGATCGAGCACATGCAGATAATGAGCATACGCGGTATAGGGCGGGCGAATCAATGCTCCTTTTGATGGATAATCAAAACGCGTTAAATTCCCCATTGGGTCTTCAACATTGCCTCGCGCTAAAATCGTTTGATATTTTTGATCAATCCGTTCCCGTAAAATAGATGAAGAAACTGACAGTGGCAGGTTTGATTCTGAAGAGTAATCTTTACTGACAAAACGGGCAGGTAGATGATAAGGATCGTGATCGTTCGTTCCTTGCGCCTGTTCATGGATTGAATAGTTGACATGCTGACACAAAATATAACCGGTTTTGGCATCACCCGTTGCCATCCACAGCGCGCCATTATTGCTGCGAGGTTGTAGCGGCAAATAATAAGAGGCTAACTGATACGTCTTGGCGTGATTGACCCATCGAGCGTCAATCATGGCTAATTTACGTCGACATCGGCTGGCAATGTGTTCGACGTGATCATAAAAGGTTTTAGGATTGATGTGTAACTTGCGGCAAATATCGCGTACAGAATATCCGGTGAACAGTAAGCCGAGTAAGCTCTCTTGTAATGAAAGCTTATTATTAGATCCTGACCATTTGTCGACAAAAGTCGAGTGACACTGTTTACAGCGGTAACGCTGTCTGTCACCACTGTAACCAAAAGCGTGATAAAGGTGCTTATGGGTATGCACCGATAAGCCAAAGTTTTGGCAACTATCCCGTCGGCATGCTGGTAAACCGTCACTGTGCTGTTGCCGCAAACGATGCAGCTCATTGAGCACATCGCGATTGTTAAGTAAGGGGGGGAAAGCTCCACACTCACGACAAACCATCGTTGGTCGCTTTGGATTTGCATGTTGCAAAACATAATGTTTTGCGTCGCTCAAGCCAAAGTTATCACACGCCAATGTTTTACAAAAGTTGAGTTGCAAACCTTCAGCGGCCGCCGGTAATTGGTCGTTAGACACGATCTCCCCCTCGGGGTAAAATTTAAAGGTTGATTGCGGTATCGAGTGCAATGGTCATCATCTCATGGAACGATTTTTGACGTTCTTCAGAGCTGAGTTTTTCACCACGTAAAATATGATCAGAGACGGTGAGAATAGCGAGTGCGCGAGCGCCATGCTCAGCCGCAACACCATAAATACCAGCGACTTCCATATCGACACCTAAGATGCCTAGTTTTTTCATCTTTTCAAAAATTTCTGGCTCTGGAGTATAGAAGAGATCGGCAGAGAAAATATTACCGACTTTAACTGGAATTTGATGAGCGCGCGCTTGGTTAACCGCGGTTTCTAGTAATTCATAATCGGCCACAGCAGCAAAATCGTGTCCGCCAAAACGGATGCGGTTTACTTTTGAATCGGTTGATGCGCCCATCGCGATCACCACATCCATTAAGTTAACATCATCACGAACAGCACCACAGCTACCGATACGAATGATATTTTTTACGCCATATTCGGCCAGCAGTTCGTGCACATAAATGCTCGCAGATGGAATACCCATACCGTGGCCCATGACCGACAATTTGGTACCTTTGTAAAAACCAGTGTAACCGAACATGTTACGGACATCACAAACTTGGGTCACATCATCTAAATAGGTTTCGGCGATGAATTTTGCGCGAAGGGGATCGCCAGGCATCAAAATCGTTTCTGCAAATGCGCCTGCTTGTGCGTTGATATGTGGGGTCGCCATCATTTTTCTCCAAGAGTTAATCAGTCACAATAGTTAATTACGATTATTGTTGACTGATGAATGTTCAGTTGCAGCAATACTATCTTGTCCTACCAGTACTCCATGAGAACTAAGTCACAAAAATACGTAGATAACCATTTTATTGCCTTATTGATAACTAAATATGTTTAATGTGATGGCGCAATCGATTTGTTAATCGTTTGAATCACAAAACACTCGTTTCCTCGCTGTCATTTTAGGTTTTTAGCGGCTTGATCGAATAGGGAAACTGACGACGCCCCGTTTTCATGTACAAAAAAATAATTTGTATAACTTTGCGGAGCTGTGCTATACCTTATACAAATAAAATAATTGTACAACCATGAGTGATGTTACCCAACATTATCGTCATTAGGAGAAAAGAAGATGGAATCGATCCCTGTTCGCGTTGGCATTAGTGCTTGTGTTCTTGGTGAGCCGGTTCGCTTTGACTCAGGCCATAAGGTAAGCAATTTTGTCACCAAGGAGTTAGCCAACTTCTTCGAATTTGTTTCCGTTTGTCCCGAAGTGGGTATGGGGCTACCAGTGCCACGGCCAACCATACGTTTAATGTCGAATAATGAACGTATCGCTTTGGTTGAGACAAAAGATGCCAGCCGTGATCATACGGCGGCCTTACTCAATTATTCTGAGCAGAAAATAGAGCAGCTGCAATCTGAGCATTTATCCGGTTATATCGTGTGTGCTAAATCGCCGACTTGTGGCATGGAAAGAGTCAAAGTCTACAGTGAGCGAGGTGGCGCAGAAAAAAATGGCGTCGGATTGTACACACAACAATTAATGCAACGTATGCCTTGGTTACCCGTAGAGGAGGATGGTCGATTAAATGATCCTGTGCTGCGAGAAAACTTTATCACCCGCGTTTTTTGCTTAAATGATTTCTACCAATCGCTTGGCTCGCAGCCAACGGCCGGTAAAGTGGTAGAGTTTCATTCTCGCTACAAACTTGCCTTGATGGCTCATCATCCGATGTCTTATAAAGCCTTAGGACGATTAGTTGCGGAAGTAACCAAATATCCGACCGAAACTTTTATTGAGCAATATCGTTTAGGCTTAATGCAAGCGCTTACTCACCGTATTAGCCGCAAAAATAATACTAATGTGCTGATGCACATCCAAGGGTATTTTAAACGATCCTTGACTGCGCAGCAGAAAGCCGAGTTAGCGCGAGTGATTGACGAATATCGTCAAGGGCTATTGCCTCTACTCGCCCCTTTAACATTAATTAAGCACTATCTCTCCATGTATCCGGATGAATACCTTAGCCAGCAGCGTTATTTAGACCCACACCCACAAGCATTGAGATTACGCTATGGACTATAAAGAGAAACATTATGCGATTCGAGAAGTCGCCGAGTTAACTGGCGTAAAGCCAGTGACGTTACGCGCTTGGCAGCGACGCTATAGCTTGTTGCAACCTTTACGCACAGAGAAAGGGCACCGGCTGTATACCGAACAGGATATTCAAACTATCCAAACCATTCAGAGCTGGTTACTAAAAGGGGTCTCGATTGGCAAAGTCAGTCAGTTATTACACAGTAATCAGCTACCGGAAAGTGAGCTACTTGAAGCAGAGGGAGAGTTAGAAGCGTGTTCGGCGTTACTGGACGCCTTGGCTAAACTGAAACGAGCCAAAGCTGCGAATGTGATTGCGACAGTAATGAAAGAATACCCTTTAGATATTGTTGAGGCGCAGTTTGTGTTGCCGGTGATTGAAGCTCTGGAAAAGGTCAAAGGTCCGTTGCGCTCGTTGCAAAAAGGGCTATTTACTAGCCTGATGCTCAGTAAATTATCGAGTATTCTTGAATCGGAAAATAAAGCGGCGCATCGTGGCCCTTGTCTGTGTATTAGTTTTGATGGACATGGCAGCATTCTCGCTTGGCTTTGGGCGGTGACATGGGCCGAAAAAGGCTATCAAGTCACCTTTATTGAAGGCGTTGATGATATCAGTGGCTTACTCCAGCACGAGAGTTTGCACGACTGGCAACGGGTGAGTGTGTTTTCACATCGAAGTTTGGCTGAAACGCAGCGCTCTGCGTTGGCTCAGCTAAAAGTTCAATTGCAGGATCACTTAGTTTTATCCAGTGTACTGGACATTTTAACTCATCAGGAGAATGAGTCATGAAACTGGTCTGGTTACGCCGAGATTTACGCTCGGTGGATAACACGGCACTACAGCAGGCGATTGCTAGTGGTGAATCGGTCTCGGCACTTTTCGTTGCTACCCCTCATCAGTGGCAACGTCATGACTTGGCTCCGATCCAAGCCGATTTTATTTATCGTCGTTTGTTTACTTTGCAGCAAGAATTAGCAGCGTTAAATATTCCTTTATTTTACAAACAGGTTGATGATTATCAGCAAGCAAGCCAAGTGGTCAGTGAGTTTGCCCAAAGCTTGTCGGTCAATCAAGTGTTGGTCAATCGCGACTATGAATGGAATGAACAGCAGCGGGATAGCCAAACTGAACAGGCACTAAGTACGCTCGGGATTGATTGGTTAGCGTTTGATGATAAGTGCCTGCTTACGCCTGGGCAGGTATTAAATAAACAAGGGGAGTATTTTAAAGTCTTTACTCCTTTCAAACGGGCCTGGTTGAGTCGGTTTACACCGCCAGTCATCGCTTCAACTTCAGCTGCCGCAGTCAATCCGTTGTTAGGTTCTGAACACAACGCGTTGTGGAATGAGAGGCAAGACTTTGCTTATCCACGAGTATCAAGTGATCAATGGCCTGTAGATTTTGAAACTGTACGCCGTCAATTACGTCAGTTTTGCCAGCAATCGATCGATGATTATCATCAGCAACGTGATTTTCCGGCGCAGGAAGGTACGAGTCGGCTTTCTCCTTATTTAGCGATTGGCATGCTCTCGGTTCGGCAATGTATGGCGCGAATGTATGCGCAAGCACAATCTGCCTTATTATCGTCTGGTGCAGAAACATGGTTGAGCGAGTTGATTTGGCGCGAGTTTTATCAGCATCTATTGGTGTTTGAAAGTAAATTATCGAAAGGCAAAGCTTTTCATTCATGGGGTGACCGACTGCAATGGTCGGATAATAAGCAAGCTTTTGCTCGTTGGTGTGAAGGTAACACTGGCTATCCGATTGTTGATGCGGCTATGCGGCAATTAAATCAAACCGGTTGGATGCATAACCGATTAAGAATGATCGTGGCGAGTTTTTTGACCAAAGATCTGCATATCGATTGGCATTGGGGAGAGCGCTACTTTATGCAGCAATTAATCGATGGTGATTACGCTGCGAATAATGGTGGTTGGCAATGGTGCGCTTCAACGGGGTGCGATGGTCAGCCCTATTTTCGAATCTTTAACCCGATCACGCAAGGTGAGCGGTTTGACCCCAGTGGACAATTTATTCGTCAATGGGTGCCTGAACTGGCCTGTGTGCCTGCTGCCTATATTCATACGCCTTGGAAATGGCCGGGTGTTAAGTCTCTGTTATATCCTTCACCGATGGTTGATCATAAAGTAGAAAGAGAAGTAACCTTACGTCTCTATAAAGAAGCAAAGGATAATCATATTGATGTGGCGTAACGGGTTTCTTATTGGCTTACTCTGGTTAAGTGGGCTCGCCTCTTTGCAGGCGGCAGTGTATGACTTGCCTAAAGAAGGCAGCCGCTTAGTCGGCCGCATGCACTATCATGAGGTGCAAGAGGGACAAACGTTAGCGCAGATAGCAGGTCAATATGATGTCGGTTTTCTGGCTTTAATGGCAGCCAATAAAGGCGTTGATCCGTTTCTACCGCAAGCGGGTTTAGTGTTGACGATTCCTTCACAAGTCATTTTACCTGAGGTTGAGTATCAAGGCATTGTGGTCAATCTTGCTGAGCTGCGCTTGTACTATTTTCCGCCGAATACTCAGCAGGTGCATATTTTCCCAGTTGGAATTGGTCGAATTGGTCGTGATACGCCAGAAATGACCACACAAATCAGCCAAATGCGCCGTAATCCAACTTGGACACCGCCTCAGTCAGTACGTAATGAGTATTTGCAGCGTGGCATAGAGTTACCCGCGGTAGTTCCCGCTGGTCCAGATAATCCGATGGGTAACTATGCGATGCGCTTAGCTTATGGCTCAGGAGAGTATCTTATTCATGGCACCAATAAAGATTTTGGGATTGGTATGCGTGTGAGTGCTGGCTGTATTCGTATGGATCCGAAAGACATTGAGTGGCTCTTTCATCAAGTGGATCGCGGAGTCAAAGTGCGGATCATCGATGAGCCGATAAAAGTCACCTTAGAGCCAGATCGCAGTGTATACCTTGAAGTTCATGAGCCTTTAACTCGCAGTGATGGGAGTAAAAAATCTCTTGATTTACCCATTGAATTAACCTGGTGGTTGAGCGCATCCAATCATTCGGATTCGCGAGCTCGAGCGGCGATTGCTGCGCAAAATGGCTTCCCAATACAGGTGGTGGCGCCATCGTTCAATGACGATTGGTGAGAATCATTTACCTTTGTGATTATCCTAATTCATATTTTTGTCACATATTTGTAATAATGTGCCTTCCGCCAACGGGATAGGATTACCTAAAATCGTGATTCCTGTGCTATAGTCCGGCCCGGTTATAGCCATGCAGCCTGTTGCGAACTTGAGTTTTTCCTTGGTTTCGACTCACAACCTATCCATGAGTCAGAGTATTCCACTACGATAGGAACAAGTAAATTGCAGGCTAGGGCGTGTTGATTTTTAGCTGAAAACGCATAGCTAAAGGTGAATGCGCTCTAGGGACATCTTCTCTTGTTCTATCCCAAATGATTTGGCGATAGAGGTTATAGCCACAACGCTATCCGATAGCATCGGTCATTTCTGTTGCTCTAAAGGAACCTATTAGTCCAGAAAGACCCGCTTTCGCGCACGCTCAACAGCAAAAAGGAGCGCCGCCACCGACTTGTGGTGTGCTCCTTTTTACCTTTTAAAGGGTAAACAGCGTGAGTTAACCATCGCTTATTCCACCCATTAAATCAGCCTAAGGCGCACAACAACGGTTGAGATACGTATCTTTGTGAACGTGAGCTATCGAATAGACTATCCCATTAACCCTCAATCATCATGGAGGATGAAGAGCATATTATGATGAGGTTGTATGAATCATTTAATTTCAGTTGGGGCACTGGAGTCCTTTTTAGTGGCGATCAGCGTGCTGTTTTTAGGCCACTTTGTTAATGCTAGGCTACCGATTTTAAATAAATTCAATATACCAGAGCCGATTGTCGGAGGCTTAATCGTTTCATGCCTGATCAGCATGCTGCATTTTTATGGTATGGATTTAGAGTTTGATTTACCGCTGCAAAATACCTTTATGCTGATGTTCTTTGCCACTGTTGGCTTGGCGGCGAACTACACGCAACTTATCAAAGGCGGGGCCAAGGTGTTTCTGTTTTTGGCCATCGCGTCGTTTTATATCATTATTCAAAATGGCATCGGTGTCTCGATGGCGACCGCGTTGGGTTTAGATCCTTTAATGGGCTTAGTGGCAGGGTCAATTACGCTTTCTGGCGGACACGGTACTGGTGCCGCTTGGTCGCAAACTTTCCAAGAGATGTATGGCCTTGATAATGTGCTTGAGATAGCCATGGCATCGGCCACCTTCGGTTTGATCATTGGCGGCTTAATTGGTAGCCCAGTAGCCCAACGTTTGGTGAACAAACATAATATGGAATCCGAGTATGGTCGAAGCTCTAAAACTCATGAACGGCATCCTGAAATTATCACTTATAACGAAAATGAAGAAGATAAAGTCACCGGAAAGAAAGTGGTTGAACAACTGTTCTTTTTGATTGTTTGCGTGGTTGGAGCGCGATACGTGTCACAATGGGCAAGTACTTTAGAAATCCAATGGCTGATGATCCCTGATTTCGTTTATGCCTTATTTATCGGCGTGATCATCACTAACGTACTCGAAGTGACGAAAGTTCGTAAACTTGATACTGAAACCATCGACATGCTGGGAACCGTCTCGCTGTCCTTATTTTTGGCGATGGCGTTAATGAGTTTAAAACTGTGGAATGTACTTGATTTAGCCATTCCATTCTTAATTATCCTCACCGTTCAATCCATCGTCCTCGCTTTCTTTACCTACTACGTGACTTTTAAATTCATGGGTAGCAATTATGATGCAGCAGTCATTGCTGGTGGACATTGTGGTTTTGGTTTAGGAGCGACACCAACGGCAGTGATGAACATGGGTTCGATTGTCAATCGTTATGGTCCTTCACCACAAGCCTTTATGGTCGTGCCGATTGTCGGTGCTTTTTTCATTGATATTGTTAACCTGATCGTCTTGCAGGGCTATATCAGCTTTTTTGGTTAACGATTGTATTGAGACGATGACTGAGGTTAGCGTTTAAATTACCGCTAATAGAAAGCAAGCCCAAGTTGCTAAACGCCGCTTGGGCTTGCTTTTTTCCTTTCTCTTTTTCTGAGATTGTTCATATACCCTTCCTACTGGCAGCTGTAGGGGTGTTGGCTATGTTCGCTCACCCAATCACATAGCCTATCCATGCTCATGGGGATGATGAGATCCATCCGTGGCTCTTACCAAAGGCCAGCCTACGGCTGTTCAAATTTGTCACTCACTTACCGCCTATCTGCAACTCTAAGTTGTTTGGCTATAAGCAACCTTTTTTAATCGTGACTCGTGTGAGGGCTTATGTTCACATTTTTCTCAAATTACGAGAATTAATAGCGATTAATTTGCTTTTTATTCTTATTTTTGGGAATTAAACGGCAATTGGTTCTAGAAATGCAGGCTATTGCTAGGCACCCTGCCAAAGTACCCATTTCAATTAGGGAATCATCGAAATCATACATGCAGTTGAGAGGTAACATGAATCAGGTTATTACTATTGGACCACTAGAGTCTTTTCTTGTGGCAATCAGTGTGTTGTTTTTAGGACGCTATATTAATTTTAAAATCCCAATATTGAAGAAATTTACCATACCAGAGCCGATTGTTGGTGGCTTGCTGGTCGCCAGCGTATTGACCATTTTACATTTTAATGCCGTGGATATACGTTTTGATTTGCCGTTACAAAACACCTTTATGTTGATGTTTTTTGCTACTGTTGGCCTTGCCGCGAATTACACTCAATTGATTAAAGGCGGCCTTAAAGTCTTTCTATTTTTGGCTGTCGCTTCTCTTTTTATCGTTGTCCAAAACGCCATAGGTATCTCGTTAGCGACCTTGCTTGGGTTAGATCCCTTGATGGGACTGATTGCGGGGTCGATTACCCTGTCAGGTGGTCATGGGACGGGAGCGGCTTGGGCACAGACTTTTCAAAACGTCTACGGTTTAGATAATGTACTCGAAATAGCCATGGCTTCTGCGACGTTTGGTTTGATCATTGGTGGGATCATTGGCAGCCCAATGGCGAAAAAATTGATTGATAAACATCATCTGCAATCTGACTACGGCATTGGCAATCAAACTCATCAGCGTTTTCCTGAGCTTGTCACGTATAACGAACATGAAGAAGATCGCGTTACCGCCAAAAAAGTAGTTGAAAGCTTAGCCACCATTTTACTGTGTGTCACAGGGGCACATTATGTTAGCCAATGGGTAGCACATTTTCAGATCGCTTGGTTAATGGTTCCGGATTTTGTTTATGCGCTCTTTATTGGTGTTGCCATCACCAATCTGTTGGAGGTGAGCAAAATGGGTAAGATCGATACCGAAACGGTCGATATTCTAGGCACTGTATCGCTGTCATTGTTTCTCGCAATGGCGCTGATGAGCCTTAAGTTATGGAACGTGTTTGATCTTGCGCTGCCCTTTTTAATTATTCTTAGTGTTCAATCGATGATATTAGCGCTGTTCGCGTATACGGTGACTTTTCGAATAATGGGCAAAACTTATGATGCCGCAGTGATGGCGAGTGGTCATTGTGGTTTCGGTCTAGGGGCGACGCCAACGGCAGTGATGAATATGGGCTCGATCGTTAATCGTTATGGCCCTTCACCACAAGCCTTTATGGTGGTGCCCATTGTCGGTGCCTTTTTCATTGATATTGTTAACCTGATCGTTTTGCAAGGGTATATCACTTTGCTGCGTTAAGATTGGTTATCCTCCTATCAATTGGAAACGGTAGAGTGAAGTAGCCAGGAGCTAGATAGATTCCGTGATGATTCCTCTCGATAATGATTAATGCTTTTATAGGATGATAAATCAGATTTTACTGACTATTCATTTTGTGTATCTCTAGGTACGATAGCCAGATAGCATTTGATACTGTCACCGTTAGTGCTGGCGAAAGGTGGGTATCCGCAAATGAGTTTGGTTGATTACACGATGGATTGGTTAATTAATCGACGATTACGCCAAGGTTAAGTCAGCCAATCGAATCTTGTTCTATACTTATGCATATTGTTCATTACATGAAACATGTGTATTCAATTGATCGCTAGATATTGTGATGCTTGGCTCAACAGCGTCGTCATTCATAGAATTGCAGCAAGCACACAGCAGGAGGAGTGAATCATGCATCGTCAGTGGTTTAAAACAGCGATTATCCTGCTGCTACCTGCTCTACTCGTTGCTTGTAGTCAAGAAGAATTAGAGCGGTTGGCCGATAGACCGACGTTCTCTTTTGAAGGTAAGTACGATAATCAACACAATCAAGATATGTTGCTCTTCAAAGACGGTGAAGTGGCGTTTGAGTCGAACGGTACTCGTTTGTGGCAACGCAGTTTTATCGTTAAAGATAGCGAGCTAGCGATACAGTTTCGGCAAAGTTCGAAAGAGAAGCGGGATGATTTAGTGATGCGTATTCACGGTGGCGGAGAAGTCTTAACCTGCAGTGCGTGTGCGTTGTATCAGATGAGTCATGTCTGGGTACGTTTAGATGCTGAACCACAAAACAACTAACGGTAGTGTATGGTTTAGCGGTACGACCGTAAATGCTGGTCGCTGATCAGTAAAAATGAAGGCAGAGGATGCGGTGATGAGCATTCCTCTGCCTTCGTTTATTGAACGTTGCTAGCAGTATCCTAGCGGTATCGATGCATAACAACGTTGAGACAAAATTAGCTAAATAGTCCTTGGTTGAGCAGTAAGTGCACCGCAATACTCGCGGCGTAACCCAGCATGATCACCGGAGCCCATTTTAAGTGGCCGACAAAGGTATATTTACCGTGAGCAGCCCCCATTAAAGCCACCCCAGCCGCTGAACCAATAGAAAGTAAGCTACCACCAACGCCCGCAGACAAGGTAATTAATAACCAGTTACCGAGCGACATCTCCGGTTCCATGCTCAATACGGCAAACATAACAGGAATGTTATCGACAATCGCCGACAAGATACCCAGCGCAATATTTGCCCATACTGGGTCCCACTGGGTATACATCAGCTCCGACATCAGACCTAAATAACCGAGCAAACTTAGTCCACCGACACACATCACCACGCCGTAGAAAAACAGTAGCGTGTCCCATTCAGCATGAGAAATACGTCGAAAAACATCGAAAGGAACCACAGAACCCAGACGTTTTAATGCGGCTTCATCATTTTTCGCCATCGCCATTGCGGCTTTTTTAGCTAATGAGCTGGCTAATGTCTTTCTGAGGAAATAACCAAAGAATTGTAAGTACCCAAGCCCCATCATCATGCCAATCACGGGTGGGAAATGGAACAGGGCATGAAAAGAGACGGCTGTCGCGACGGTAAAAATAAACAGTGCGACAATTCGTCGTGCGCCGCGTTTCATTTCTACCTGTTCATAAACCGCATCTGGCTGCTCTTTGGGCAAAAACCACGACATGATGAAAGCTGGGATCAGATAATTGACCACCGAAGGTACAAACAGATCCATAAATTGCATAAACGTAACATGACCGGCTTGCCATACCATAAGGGTGGTAATATCCCCAAATGGACTGAATGCCCCCCCTGCGTTAGATGCTAAAACGATATTGATACACGCCAGATTGACAAACTTAGTGTTGCTGCCTCCGACTTTCATCACCACCGCGCACATCAATAATGCGGTGGTTAAGTTATCGGCAATCGGGGAGATGAAGAAAGCCAAAATACCGGTTAGCCAGAATAAGGTTTTAAAATTAAAGCCTTTACCGACCATCCAAGCTTGCAGAGCGTCAAATAAGCGCCTCTCTTCCATCGCGCTAATGTATGTCATGGCAACCAGCAAAAACAGCAATAACTCTGCGTATTCCAGCAAGTTATGTTCGAGTGCTGCTCGTGCAATATCAACATTACCATGCTGCTGATACACATAACCAATCATCGCCCAGATCAGTCCGGCTGCAAGCAAAACCGGTTTCGATTTACGCAGTTGCAAATACTCTTCTAGCATCACCAGCGCATAGGCAAAGCAAAATAAAATTAAAGAGGCATAGCCAATCGTCGAATGAGTAAGTACAAGTGGCGTGTCATGGGGGACATTACTTGCAGACGCGAGTTGCGGGATCAATAACAAGCCAAAACCCATCCACAGTCGATTCATTATAGGTACTCCAATAGTCAAAAACCGGCAGAGTGTACTGATTATTAACGAGGTTGAATGTGAGATAGGTTGTAAATGTTTAATTTGTTTTGCTTTTGTATCACTTTGTTAAATTTATCACTCAGTAGTAGCATCAACTTGATTCTAAAGCGTTACGTTGCCTTTTTTGTTAAAATGGCACAATATTAATTAACAGCGCTATGAAAGCCCAGAAAAGAGAACAACAGTGATGGCTCGTCCTAAGATTCCCAGACACATTTGTGGTGCCCCTGCGCAAACATGTTTCAAACCAAATGGTATTCCGATGGCGCAATTAGAACGCGTCACATTGGCAGCCGATGAGTTTGAAGCAATCCGATTAGTTGACTATCAAGGTTTACAACAGCAAGAGGCGGCGGTAATCATGGGCGTATCGCGGCAGACACTCGCCAATTTAGTCAAAGCGGCCAGACGTAAAGTCGCGGATTGTTTATTGCATGGTAAAGCTCTGATGATGGCAACATCTTTTTCTGAATGAATGGTGGGTATGTTTTCAATCACCATCGGTTTGATACGAAGTACACTATCACCTGAAGTTTAAACGGCTTTAGTGTCGGAAGCGGTCATAACGAAGAAAGTGGTCGATTTGCTCGGCAACGGAATGATTAAACAGCATGCTCGTATGAGTGGTGGATATCGCGATATGATCTGTCATGCCAGCTATTTTGGTTTCTTCTACTGTGACGGTACCATCGGAGTCCAGTTGATCGCGCAGTAAAAGGCTGCGCAGCCCTAAAGGTATCGTGCCAGCAATACTGCCTAGTTTTTGCGGATAGCGCCATTCGTCGTCGTGTTCTTTTAACCCAAATTCTGCTGAATTACCTAATGCCACCCCTAAACCTAATTGCTCAATTTTATTGACAATGGAAGCTCCTTGCAAAGGTGAGCCGATGGCGACGACATGGGAGAGGGTTTCACAGGACGGTGCGCGCGATTCTAGATAACGTTTGATCACCAATCCGCCCAAACTGTGTCCGACTAAAGCATTAGGCGAGGCATGAGCGATCGCTCGGTCAAGGCGGCGAAAAATGGCCTCATCATCGATAGCGAGTGAGTTGTAGCTAATGGTTTGAGTACGATAACCCAATTTATGCAGACGATGACTAAGCGGATGCATTACCAAGCCATGCATATAGAGTCCATGAACAAGAATAATCTGCATTGCTTCCTACCTATCATCAATTGACATCATCACCTACTGTACACGATTTTCGAACAGTTAACCTCGTAAACAGGTTTGAAAATAGGTGACTTCATGACTGGCAAGACGATAAACGGTGGCTGGTTTGCCTCCTTTGCCTTTACAAGATGCGGCCATTTTATTGGTACTGACGATCACCCCGGTATTGATCAAGCGGCGTTTAATGGTCATGCGATTAACTTCGACGCCAAATTTGGCGTAGGCATCAATAATATCCGCCACTAAAAACTCTTTTTCTAATGAAAATAGTACCACGGATGTGTATTCAACCGCAGCGCGTAATTTTTGCCACGCATGCTGAATTTGCGCGACATGATCAAAAGCCAGCGGCATTTCTTCTTTGAGTAAAGTATGAAGATCAAACCAATTAGCGCGCTCGGGGTCGATACCAAAATCTTCTATTTGTTTGACATTGGACGGGTTTAATAAAGCGTAATGGGAAATACTGACACTCCAACCATTCGGATCGCGTTTGGGGTTGCCATCAACCAGCGGATCGCTGATAAAATTGGGATAAGTATGGACTTTTTGCCGACAAATACGTCGTCTCGCCGCATCAAAATCCTCATCGACAGGTTCTCCACCATGAGCGGTCATATCTTCGTCATACACTATCCCGCCAGGCAATGCCCATTTACCACAATCCGGCCGATTTGGATTAGAGCGTTTCACCAGTAAAACCTGGATAGATTTCGGCGCAAGACGCAGACAAATCATATCGATAGTGACAATCATAATGGCTTCCCTAATAAACAACGGGCTTATTTTAGGTAAGTGCATGGTGATGGTCAAATGTAAATAACACTTTGTGACAAACATAACTCAGATAACAAGCGTACTGTAATTGTTGTTATGGCTACGTCCTTACCCCTCAATATCCATAATTATAATAAGGCTAAATAACGACTGACTAGGTTTGTCACAAAAGTTGACAAACTTACAAGGGTACTTTATTGTTCGCCCAAAGTTAGCAACACGTTGTTACTAACGTAATGACTGAATGAAACCGAACGAAAGGATGGCATCATCATGAGCGCTCGCCTATTTTCTCCTCTTTTTATCCGCAGTTTATTGGATCTTGATGCCTATAAAATCAATATGATGCAGGCCGTTCATTCGTTGTATCCGGATGTTGAGGTGCGCTATGAATTGATTGTGCGCAGTGATGAAGACATTAGCGATTTATTAGAGGAAGTACGCCAAGAAATCAATCAGTTGGCTTCATTACGCTTTTCGGATGCCGACATTGTTTATCTAGAGCAGCATGCACCTCATTTGAATCGTGCTTTTTTACAGTCATTACGCTATTTCCATTTTCAACCCGATCGGCAAATTGAAATCGGGATCCTCAAGCAAGAGGGCAAGCGCCAGCTGCGTATCGCCATTCAAGGTACGTGGCGAGACACCATTTTGTATGAAACATTAGTGATGGCTTTGATCTCGGAAGTACGTAGCCGCCGCCACTGGGCACAAGTGCCCGCCGAGTTACCGATGCAAGTATTAGCGGATAAATTAAACGCCTTAAAAGCAGAAATCATTCAGCGCGGGATCAGCAATTTTTCATTAACTGAAATGGGTACGCGGCGACGTTTTTCTAGTCAGGTTCAACGAGACGTAATTGCTCATTTACAACAAGAGATCCCTGAGCTGTTATTAGGTACCAGTAATTATCATTTTGCTCGTGAATTTAATCTTAAGCCGATAGGTACAATTGCTCATGAATGGTTTATGGGCCATCAAGCGTTGGTCAATGTTGGTGATTCACAGCGTGTCGCTCTTGAACAATGGTTACGCGCTTTTGATGGACAACTGTCGATTGCGCCAACCGATACCTTAAATATTGATGCTTTTCTCAACGATTTTAACGTTCATTTGGCGAAGGCGTATGATGGCGTTCGGCATGACTCAGGTTGCCCATTTACTTGGGGTGATAAGATGATTGCTCATTATGAGAAGCTTGGTATTGATCCTTGTAACAAGCTATTTATTTTCTCTGATGGACTCAATTTTGCACGAGCACTCGATTTGTGTGAATACTTCGCTGGCAGAGTGCGCGTTTCATTCGGGATTGGTACTTTCTTGACTAACGATCTGGCGGATTGGAAAAATGCGCAAGGCAAAGTCTATAAGCCACTGTCTATCGTGATTAAGTTAACGGAATGCTGCGGTCGACCCGTTGCCAAGATCAGCGATGAGCCACAAAAAGCGATGTGTGAAGATCCTATCTTCCTCGCCAATCTCAAGCAACGTTTCAATATCGAGGTCGATATTGATGCTTTGATAGCCGAGCTGCAACAAAAAAAGCATACCAAACGACATTACATCGCTGCCGCTTAATTTAGTCATCTTTATTAACCACCTTCTTTTTGATGGTGGTTTTTTATACTTATTGGTTTCTGACCATGCTGTTGATGCAGATAGATGATCCCTCGATAATAAACAACCCTTTACCCCAAGAGTAGCATTGGGCATGATGAAGATAGTCTCGACATACCAAAAGAGAAGATTCAATCATGACCTATCACCCAATAAAAACCGCTGTCATTGGCTATGGCTACTCGGCAAAAACCTTCCATTTACCTTTTATTCAAAGTTTACCTGAACTGACACTGTGCGCGATCAGTTCCAGTCAGCAAGCCGCTGTCGAAGCCGATTGGCCACAAGCTCAGTGGTATCAGGACGCAGAGAGTTTGTTAGATAACAGCGATGCTGAGCTAGTGATCATCACCGCGCCCAATGATGTCCATTTTCCTCTAGCAAAGCGAGCGTTAGAAAACGGTAAGCATGTGATCGTCGAAAAACCCTTTGTCACCAGTGTCGAAGAGGGACGGGCCTTGATCGATCTTGCGCATCAGCAAGGTCTGTTACTGAGTGTCTTTCATAATCGACGTTGGGATGGAGATTTTCTCACCGTGCAAAAACTAATGAAAGAGGGACGATTGGGCGAAGTACGCCTGTTCGAGTCACATTTTGATCGCTATCGTCCACAAGTGCGTCAACGCTGGCGCGAGCAGTCACAACAAGGTGGCGGAATCTTGTTTGATCTTGCTCCTCACCTACTCGATCAAGCGCTGGTGCTGTTTGGTTTACCACAAGCGATTAATGCCCAATGCCGTATAATGCGCCCCGGCGCGCAAACCATTGATTACTTCAACCTCATCTTACACTATCCCGCTCACCTAGTGCATCTGCACGCTAACCTCTACAGCCCAGAGCCCAATTTACGCTTTAATGTGTTGGGCACGAAGGCCAAGTTTGTTAAGCAGGGGCTTGACCCACAAGAAGAGTATTTAAAGCAAGGTCGATTACCTGACAGCCCTGAATGGGCAAAAGAAGACTTATATCTCTATGGGCAACTATACAGCGAGCAAGGCTCAGAATTAATCGAGACAGAAGTCGGTGGTTATCAACACTACTTTAAAGCCGTGGCCGATGCGATTCGACTTGGCACCGATAATCCAGTTCCCGCTGAACAAGCGCTGCAAAATATCCAGTTGATAGAGATGGCGCTGCAAAGTAGCGAGACAGGGGAAACGGTGCGCATTGAACCGTACCAATAAATTTAGCGTTGGCTGATATTGGTAAGGTCAGTGAGTTATATCAGTAATATATATAAAGTTGATCTGGTTTAGGTCAACTTTATAATTCTTATATCTCTCCTATTTAAACAATGACTCTCCAACTGTATTTTTATCCACATTGATTGAGATTTTCTCATTTTCTGGTCCCAATAGTTTCCCTTACATGATCTGAAATTAAATTGAAAGTGGGTTTTATCCTTTCTTTAGTGGGCTTATTCCTACTTTTAGTTTTGGTTATTTATTTAATATCAATTTCCATAATTTATTTATTTGTATAAAAATAAATTATTCTTTAGTGGAATAACTTTTAATGTACACATTTTTTGTAACTGTTTGTTTTTATTGCAAATTAATTTTGATTGTTTATTTTAGTTAAAGACTATTCTATTTTTAATGGTTATCCTGAATAGAGTTAGATGTGATTTATGTCGTAGAACTATCAATAAAAATACATACGATATAGCGGTAATTAATTTAAGAATAAAAATATTAATAACTAGAGTTCATGGAGATAAGATGAAAACAAAAATAAAGAGCTATTGGCTTATAATTGGAATCATGATCACGCTAACCGGATGTTTTGATCGTGATAAACAAGATCCTCTACAAGAAAAAGCACAGCAAATAACTCAAAAAATGACGTTAAGAGAAAAGATTGGTGAAAAACTCATGATGTCTTTTCGTTATTGGTGTAATGATCAAGATGTGCAATGTAGAGATGGATTTATAGAAATCAACGACACTGTTAGCCAACTCATATCGGATAATCATATTGGCGGTATCATTTTATTTAGTGCTAATTTGACGGATATTGACCAAACCGCTCAGTTAATCTGGGATTTACAAAATTCAACTCATGGGCAGTATCCACTATCCCTATTTGTCGCTATCGATCAAGAAGGGGGAAATGTGGTTCGTTTACCAAGGACAAAAGCCACTAACTTGCCGGGTAATATGGCATTAGGTTCTGCTTACTTAAGCAGTGGTGATCTTTCATTGGCTTATGATGCAGGACATATTTTAGCGGCAGAAGCTGGTGCAGTTGGTTTTAATGTTAACTTTGCCCCGGTTGTTGATGTTCAGTCAAACCCTCTCAACCCAGTAATCAATGTTAGAGCTTATGGTGAAGATCCTAAGTTAATTGGATTAATGGCAGGCGAAACGGCAAAAAGCTTTACTAAAAATAATGTAGTACCTGTTTTTAAGCATTTTCCTGGGCATGGTGATACTCAATCTGACTCACATTACAGCTTGCCAATAGTCAATAAATCAAGGGAAGAAGCGGATGCAACGGACTTATATCCCTATCGATTTGCTATCCAAAATGGTCTTGCACCGGACATGATTATGACTGCGCATATTCAATATCCCGCTTTAGACAGTACGACGGTTATAAGTAATGTGACTGGGGAAGAGATGATTCTGCCTGCAACACTTTCTAGAGAAATTCAAACCCAGCTGTTACGTAAAGAACTTCAGTATCAGGGAGTAACCATTACTGATGCACTGGACATGAAAGGTATTGCCGATCATTTTTGGCCAGCTGAAGCAGTAATCAAAACCTTTCAAGCTGGGGTAGATATCGCGTTAATGCCTGTGTTAATTCACACTGATCAAGAAAGCCATCAATTAAGTGAGTTAATTGATCAGATTGTACAAGCGGTTCAGTATGGCGATTTGTCAGAACAAGAGATCACCCGTTCAGTTGAAAGAATCGTAAAAACGAAATTGAAATATGGATTAATTAAACAAGATAATCCACCTTCGATTGAGAAGATAAAACAACAAGCTCATCATACGATTGGAAAATCAGAACATAAAATTATCCAGAAGAGCATCACAGAGCAGGCGATAACACTGATTCGAAATACGGAGTTTGGTAGCTCAAAGTCACTGCCTATTGCAGAAGATATGACCAGTAAGGTTCATGTGATTATGCCAAATTATGGCGAGGGAGATAAAGCAAAGACACTAAAAAATGAGTTGGTCGAACATGGGTTTGAATATGTTTCAGCCAGTTTAATGTCACAGACAACCAAAGAGGATGAACAACAAATTATTGATGAGTCAGATATTATCATTATAGGAACGGCATCAACAAAACCCTCACCAGTAGAAAATAATGGTGATGTCAGGTTCGATCATTATAATCTACAACGTAGTTTGGTTTTTAATGCTAATAATTTTAATGATAATACAGTTTTAGATGAATATAAATTCGCTTATGAGTTAATGGAGTATGCATTTAAACGTGGTAAAAATGTTATTCATGTTACTCTTCGGGCTCCCTATGACATTGTTAACTTTGAAAAAGTGTCACACAGTGCTATCGCTACCTATAACTATTATGGTCAAGATAATAATGGAAAAGATCTTGGTTCAAATGTAATGAATGCAGTAGCAAAAATCATTTCAGGTCAGCTAGAGCCTAAAGGAAAACTTCCAGTTAATATTTATCATCAGAATGAAGATGGTTCTTTAGGCGACTTAAGATATAAGATTGGTCATGGATTAACATACCATAAATAAAATTTACCATTAATAGAGTAAGGGAAAATAATGAAAATATGGTCTAAAACTATTTTGACATTTATTATATCAATTGGGTTGTTGGCATGTAATTCTGATGGAAGTAATCAGTTGCAACTTGGTGTTGATAGACAAGACGTTTATGGTCCACTATTAGCGGGTAAAAATGTTGGATTAATGGTTAATCAAAGTTCTTTAGATTCTAAAGGTACGCACACCATAGATAAATTAGTTGCTTTAGAGAGCAAATACAATTTTAAAGTAACCACCCTCTTTGCGGTTGAGCATGGCATTCGAGGTGATAAAGAGGCAGGTGAGGGCGATAACGACCATATTGATGATAAAACTGGCTTACCTATAATCAGTTTATATGGGAGCGATAATGGTAGACCGAGAGCTCGACCAACAGAAGATCAACTCTCTAATGTCGATCTTGTTATATACGATTTGCAAGATGTTGGCGTACGTTTTTTTACTTACACAATCTCAATGCATCGAATGATGGAGAGCATTCAAGCGTATGGCAAAGCGTTCATGGTCTTTGATCGTCCAAATCCTAATGGTGATTATGTTTATGGCCCACTGCTAGAGGAGGAGAACGTATCTGGTATCGGTATTCATCCCATTCCTATGGTACATGGGCTGACTTCTGGTGAGCTCGCGACGATGATTGTTGGCCAGGGGTGGTTGACTGGGGTTGATGAATATCGATGGAGTTTGTTTGGGGCGGAGCAATACCGCTTACCCGTTGAAAAGCTCCATGTTATAACCATGAAAAATTACACCCACCAGCAGCCGTATTCTTTGCCAATTAATCCATCACCTAACTTAGCAACGGACTTAGCAATACGTCTATACCCAGCATTGGGACTGTTCGAAGCAACCAGTGTGAATATGGGGAGAGGTTCATCTTTCCCTCATGAACAATTAGGTTTTCCGGATCCTAGTTTTTATATTAATACTCAATATCACATTGACCCATCTATCACCGCTTATGGCTGGCCTCAAGGAGGGAAAACCGTTTATGGTGAGCGTTTTAATTATGTTAACCCGCAGCATTATCGTGCCAGTATTAAAGAGTTTGTTCGCTGGTGGCTTGCGTTTCAACATAACGCTAAAAGTTTAGCTATAGCATACGATCAAGAAGCGAATTACCTTGATTATCAAGAATCTCATTTCGTTATTCGACCCGCATGGCTCGCTAAATTGATTGGTACGAAAAGCTTTCTCGCTGATCTTCAATCTTATTCTAAAGAAGTCACTGAACTTGAATCACTGGTTAAAAAGCTAGAATTACGTTGGCAAAAAGATTTAGACGATTATCGATATCTTTATAATAAATATAAGATTTATCTCTAGCTTATAGAAAATTTTATATATTAATGTGTTGTGTGATGAGTGAATCCTGAGTAATGCTTTCATTCGCTATTTTTATCAGTCTATTCGATACACAAAAAAGAAAAGGTGATAGGAAATGGACTACAGCCCTTAAGGCTGAGTCCTATATTTGAGTGTTTATGATTGTCGCATAATGATTATGAATTCGGGCAAGATGGTTCTTGCAAGTTAAACTCTTAATCTTAATGGGCATGTTTAAAATGAAAAAATCAATGATTTCTGTCGCTACTTCTCTAGGTCTGTCATCTGCTGTTCTGCTTGCTTCTGCTTCTGCATTCGCAAACAACACAATCACTTTCAACGGTGAAGTAACAGACCAAACTTGTTCTGTTACTGTTAACGGTAACGCATCAAACCCAGTAGTACTGCTTGAAACAGTCTCTGCAGCGCTACTAAAAGAAGCTGGTTCAACAGCAGGTGCTAAGACTTTTAGCGTCGGCATTACTGGCTGTACTGCACCTCAAGCTAAAGTTGATGTAACAACCGTATTTGTTGCTAACGGTGTGACTGATAAAGGTAACCTACTCAATACAGGTGATGCTAAGAACGTAGCCCTACAAATCATGGATACAGAAGGCAAAGCAGTGAACTTAAGCTCTCCAGCAGAATTGTCTGGGTTGGTGTTAGAAGCGGGTTCAACTTCTGCTTCAACAGAGTTCGGTGTGGCTTACATTTCTGAAAATGGTGGTGCGACACCTGGTTCAGTAACTGGTGCGCTACAATACGCAGTGGTTTATAACTAATTAGTTATTGCTTGGAAATCCGCCTGTTTAAATTTAAACAGGCATTTTTATGTCATGGTGGTTTTCGTTTAGGTGATATTGCTTTTTGAAGTGCTATTATCTTATTCAAGTAAGTAAATTTTCTGCTAAACATAGAATGACAAATAGAAATAACTGTATCGAAGTGATCCAAGTTGTTTTTTAAATATGCGTACTAATTAGAATTTAAAGTGGAATGATTTATCAGCGTAAGTTGCTAAATTCTTCCACTTTTTCCTATTTCTATAGAAAGACTATTAGATGATTTTAAATAAGGCTATTTCTAGAAAATAAAGCTTATCTATTGTTCAGAACAAAAACGAGTTTTATTCGGTTATAGGTACACTTAGAGCATAAGGTTTTTCCTACACAGTTCAGGGCTTCCTCCTATGTTTGTTCTGTCGGGGAGCGGCGATAATGATTCCGAGTTGAGGCAGGTGTCTGTCTTTGTTTGGAAATAAAAAAGGTTTAATAATGAAAAAATCAATGATTTCTGTAGCTACTTCTTTAGGTCTGTCATCTGCTGTTCTGCTTGCTTCTGCTTCTGCATTCGCAAACAACACAATCACTTTCAACGGTGAAGTAACAGACCAAACTTGTTCTGTTACTGTTAACGGTAACGCATCAAACCCAGTAGTACTGCTTGAAACAGTCTCTGCAGCGCTACTAAAAGAAGCTGGTTCAACAGCAGGTGCTAAGACTTTTAGCGTCGGTATTACTGGCTGTACTGCACCTCAAGCTAAAGTTGATGTAACAACCGTATTTGTTGCTAACGGTGTGACTGATAAAGGTAACCTACTCAATACAGGTGATGCTAAAAACGTAGCCCTACAAATCATGGATACAGAAGGCAAAGCAGTGAACTTAAGCTCTCCAGCAGAACTGTCTGGGTTGGTGTTAGAAGCGGGTTCAACTTCTGCCTCAACAGAGTTCGGTGTGGCTTACATTTCTGAAAATGGTGGTGCGACACCTGGTTCAGTAACTGGTGCGTTACAATACGCCGTAGTTTATAACTAATTATAGTTTCAATCTTTAAGATCGTTGTAATATTTCATCTTAACATCACTCCACTTGGCTATGAGTTGATAGTGGTGTTAAGGTTTTTACACGATACCCAGCGGCGATGCCTTTTCGGTAGCGCCGTTTGCATTTTTGATGATTAATTTACATTAAATTGGAATATATGTAATAAATCATGTTTTGATAATGACTATCAGTAATAGCAGTTCGTATTGTTAGTAAATGTAAAATTTTTCGATTAGCTCCATGGTTTAAACCACCATAATCATCTGACATATAAAAAGGTTCATAAGGGAAATTTCCTACACCCTTGTGGGTGTTGAGCTATGTTGCTTGAGTAGTAAAGACTAGATAATAAGCGGTATGTGCATTAGTTGCGCACGGTTTAATTAAATTATAGTTTACTTAATAGGTTTTATTATGAAAAATTTAATGGTAGTTCGTGCTACCTCTCTTTTTAGTTTATCTTCAGCGTTGATGTTTGTTGTGGCACCTGTTTATGCTGACAATAAGATCTATATTTCAGGAGAGTTAACTAACCAAACTTGCATTCTTTCGGTTGATGGTAGTGCTAATGGCAACCCGATTGTTAATTTAGAGCCTGTTCATGCATCTAACTTAAAAGATGCAGGTTCAACTGCAGGTAGAACGGAATTCACTCTTAGCGTTAGTGGCTGTATTCCTTCTGATGATGCTATGGGGTTTATAGTTAACCTTCAACCTTATCATCTAACTGGTCCTAAGAATGATTTAGGATATCAGTCTACGATAGGAAATGTTGGCTCAGCTAAAAATGTCGATTTGCATATTTTACACCCAGATTTTGGAAGACCTATTTATTATGATGGTCCAAATCTATCAGCGAATGCTGGTGTCATCTTTGTTAGACCAGGAGAAACCGCTGGAAAAACTAACTATAGCGTAGAGTATGTTTCTCACCAAGGTGGTGCAACACCAGGGACAGTTATTGGAGCCGTTCAATATTCTCTTCAGTATCAATAGTAATTTTAATAGAAAATATTTTTATATAAGGTTTTAAATTGAAAAGAATATTATTTATTTTTATTAGTCTATTATCGTGTAACTCTATGGCTAAGCCAAATACAATACAATTTCTTGGAGCAACAAGTAATCAAACCTGCGTAATTGAGGTTAATGGTTCGAATAGTAATCCAGTAGTTTTATTAGAAACGGTTACCGTAAATGACTTGGTTTTACCTGCATCTTATGCGGGTGAGAAGTGGTTTGAGTTATCATTAAGAGATTGTATCCCATTGCAGGCTGATGATGTTTATCTAACTAAATTAGTTGGAAATGCTACATCAGAAGGGAACTTAATTAATGCTGCCGGTGATGCTGAAAATGTTGCCTTACAATTATTAAACAGCAATAAAGAGCCAATTGAACTTCATCAGCCAGCTGTTTTAGAAATAGATATGCCGGCTGGTGCTGATAAGGGTAAGTTAAGACTTGGGGTGCGTTATCTTTCGGAAGAAGGTAACGCAACCGCTGGAAGTGTCATATCTAATCTACAGTATTTAGTTACTTATAATTAGAAAAAAGCATTAATGATACTGAATAGTAGCAAGTAAGGTATTCTTATTTACTCTTTTTTTATCAATAAGTTGTATTTTTGTATGTGTCTGTCCAAGGTTATTTATATGGCTATTAGCGGTTAAGTCTGTATAGGTTAATGCCTTCTCTTTACCACAGATCAAACCGCTAGCACTGCTCTTGCAGGTACTTTCAACGATGCTACCAACGAAAGTTATCGATCCACTACCAACTGGAACAGAAGAATAGACGTTTGTAGTGGTGATACAACCTATTGATATTATCAATAAAGACAATTTTTTAAATTTATTCATACGATTCACCATGCAAGTTTCAAGTTTAAAACTAGAATTATTATGTCGTAACTATGTTTTCCTATACTTATTATAGATCAAAAAAACAATAGTACAGATCATTATCTATTTTTAGATGTTAATCACAGATTTGCAGTAGATAGAGGAAGAAAAATGAGATTTTTAATATTTAATGTTCGAAATACTCTATTAGTATCAATTGGTTATTTTTTGTTTATGTCATCTTCTCTAGCTTCTGTAGTACTAACCAATACACGTGTTATCTATCCGGCGAGCAGTACAGAGCATACGATACAGTTCATGAATACGGATACTTTTCCGAACATTGTTCAGCTATGGACAGATACAGGCGATGCTCAATCGACGCCCGAGTCTGCTGATGGTCCATTTGTTCTGTTGCCACCGATTTTTAAGGTGAATCCAGATAGTGGGCAGTCTGTCAGAATGATTTATACCGGTGAGAGCTTGCCTCAGGATAGAGAAAGTGTTTTTTATTTGAATTTTCTAGTCATTCCTCCAAAAATGGAAGAAACACAGGATCAAAATCAATTACTGATTGTATTGCGTAATCGTGTAAAGATATTTTACCGACCATCTTCAATTCAAGGTTCTTCAGGGCAATCCATTGCAAAAATGTCAGCAAGTTTAGCTTATAATAAATATGGTGAACCAAGTAAATTAATACTAAAAAATGACTCTGGTTATTACATTAACCTATCAAACTTAAATATTGATAAAGGTTCTTTTAGATATAATTTTGGACCAACAATGATTGATCCATATAGTGATTTAACATTAGATAATATTTTACGTAAAGAAACTATCGCAAAAAAAGAGTCACCTAAAGAAGATGACGCAATATTAAATTTTGCATATGTTAATGACTATGGAGTACATGTTCCAACTACGGCGAAAATAAATATTTTGACTGGGAATTAGTACCGATGTTTCCTGATATAAATAAAATAAAATTAAATTAACACTTTTGTTTTTTGTGTTTTTCTCTATGGAAGTTTATGCTACAGAGAGAAGTTTTTCATTTGATAGCTCATTATTGTTAGGTTCTAATGATGATAATAATCTAAGCAATATCATTGATAATTTATTAGATGAATCATTAGCACAAGAAGGACAGTATAGTGTAGATGTTTATATAAATAATCAATTTCATCGACGTGAATTGGTCAGCATGGTCAATAAAATGAATGAGGTTATCCCTTGCTTTTCAGCTAGTTACTGGAAAGGGTTAGGTGTAAACGATGCATACATATTAACAATAGATGATGAAGATTGTGCAACTGTTCAGGATTTAACTTTTGATCTCAATCGTTCAAATTTAAGACTTTCTTTGTTTGTTCCGCAGGCTTATATGGTCTCTTTACCTCGAGGCTATATTAACCCTGAGCAATGGGACTTTGGAAAATCTGCATTATTTATCAACTATGATGGAAACTATTTCCATTCCAAACAAACGTCTGGTTTAAGTAATAGCGAGAATAGTAGTTTGTTTACTGGTATGCGGATTGGTGGAAACGTTGGTAATTGGCGCTTTCGCAGTCAACTGAGCTACAGCCACACAGACTCAGGATTAAGAACACAAAGTGACTTTAATCATATACGTAGTTATGCACAAACAGCATTACCTTCATGGAAAAGTGAACTCACTTTAGGGCAAACTTTTACTTCAGATACTGTTTTTGATAGCGTAGGTTTTACTGGTGCTGAATTAAAATCAGATATTAGAATGAGGCCTCTTTCTCAACGAGGTTTTGCACCAGTGATCACTGGTGTCGCGAACTCTGTGGCAACAGTCACAGTATCTCAGCAAGGAAGACAAATATACCAGACCACGGTATCACCGGGGCCATTTGAGATTCGAGACCTTTATTCCACTTATTACCAAGGCGATTTAGATGTTTCTATAGAAGAAGCCAGTGGTAGAGTCGCGAATTTTACTGTTCCTTTTAACGCAGTATCTGGATCTATCCGCCCCGGACAGTTTAACTATAGTATTTCAGCCGGCCAGCTACGTTTGACAGAAATATCAGATGAGCCCTACTTTATACAAGGTGTCTATGAGAGAGGTATTAGCAATAGTTTAACTACAAATTTAGGGATGCGAGTATCAGAAAATTATTTTTCATCTGCATTAGGAGCTGTTTTAGGTACCTCAATTGGTGCATTAGGTTTGCGCTCAATATACTCCCATGCTGATATATATGGAAATACCTATAGAGGTTGGCGCGCAGGAGCTGACTATTCTATCGGTTTTGACACAGGTACGACCTTAACTTTAGCTGGATACCGATATTCTACATCAGGTTATCGAACATTAAGTGATGTAGTGGCTGCAAATTCACAGAATGATACTAATACATCAATCGTTTTTAGTCAGTCAGAACGATCTCTACTGAGTTTAAATGTCAACCAGTCTTTAGCAAATATGGGACAACTTTATTTTTCTGGCTCTCACACTAGTTATCGTGGTGAAAAAGATGCAGTTACTCAAGCTCAATTAGGGTACTCATCTCGTATAGGGAAAGCGACACTGAATCTTAATTACTCTAAGATTTATCAACAGGATAGATCTGGTTCTGATGATGTTGTAAGTCTTGGAATTTCAATTCCTTTAGGAGAAAGTAATTATCCAGCATTAATGTCATTAGGTGTAACACGCAATGACAATATGACAAGTTATCAGGCTGGTTTATCTGGTCAACTTGGCGATTTAGAAAATACAACGTATGGATTGAATTACTCTTTAGATGATGATAATTCTACTTATTCAGTAAGCCTAAATCAGTTGGCAGAAAAAGCTTCTTTTGGAGCTACCTATAGCCAAAGTGAAAATTATAAACAGTGGGGAGCAAATATTCGTGGTGGAGCGGTTATACATTCTGGAGGTGTTAACTTAAGCCAAAGTTTGGGAGATTCATTTGCAATAGTAAAGGCGAAAGATGCTAAAGGTGTCGCGATTCGTAACACACGAGGTGCAGCAATTTCAGGTAACGGTTATGGTATTATTAGTAATTTATCACCTTACAGTATCAACCAAATATCTCTGGATCCTTCAACAATTAATAATAAAGATGTTGAGCTTTCAGAAACACAGTTTAGATTAATTCCAACAGCGGGAGCAATTTTAAGCTATGATGTTAGTACCCGTTTAGGTAAAGCCTTGCTAATCCAGATATCTGGAGCAACATTGCCACCACTAGGTTCTGAAATTAAGGATGATGACAACATTAATATCGGTATGGTTTCACAAAGTGGACTTGCTTTTATTCGAGTTTCTAAACCTACTGGCTCGCTATATATTCGTTGGGGAGAGTCAGAAGATCAGAAATGCACATTTGATTACGATATTTCTGATAAAATAAATAGTGATATAGATCTATTGAGGTTATCTACTACATGCAAATAATGTATTTATTTAATAAACATGGTTCTATAAAATGGCTGTTAGGATTGATGAGCTATTTTATTATAAATAGTGCACAAGCTACTTTTTATGGCCCCATTCCAAAGTGTGTGAGAGTTAGTCATGCTCCTGGTCATGCGGCGAATAAGCCTAACTCTGGTAATTTATGGGGTGTACAGGCTGAATATGGTACGACAGGAGTGTGGACGGGAGCAACAGATACTAACTATACTAATATGACAATGGCTGATCCTAATATCACTGATACTAGCTTTCAGCCAGTAGGAACAGTGCTAAGTTCTTCTATTAAAAGTTTTTTGGAGTTTGCTGAATCTGGAAAATATTCACCAGAACAAGTGCTTTACAAATGTCCGGCAGGTGCAGAAAATGTCATCTCTGAAATGTATTCGACAAATGGTGATTACCGTTTTGGTGGTTATGATGATATGGAAGTTGGACAATATTTCGGTATGCCAGGAGTTTACTCTACAAGAGTGAAAGGATTAGGGTTTCGTATTACGAATCTTTCTACGGGCGAGTATTTCTCTCATAATTGGAAGTCTAGACCATTGACTGGATTGGATAGAGATCAATACGGTAATATTTTAGTAAAGGCAAAGAATTTTAGTAATATTAAAGTTGAGCTCATAAGAATACCAGACATTCATCCTAATGGTAATAGCAGTGTTACTTGGAGCGGATATGATGTATCAAAACAATTTGATGACACTCAACCACTTGGTTACTTTGCGGTTCGACTGCCTTTATCGACAAACTTTAATAATTTAGATGGTCCAACGCCGGGATTGAATCATAAAAATCACTATCCAGGTTGGTATCAATATTGGCCTGCGACTATTGGATTATACAAAAGTTTTACTACACGTAGACTACCAACATGTAGAGTAAACTTTGTTACACCAACCGTAACATTTCCAAGAATCAGTGTTGCGGAGCTAAATATAGGGTCTTATAGTAATGCTAGTTTTTCTGTGTCTTATAACTGTCAAGCAGGATCTGTTTTAGGATCAGGTCAAGATCAAGTTAGTATGTTCTTTTTACCTACGGCTGCTAACTTTAAAAAATCAGAAGAGCTATCATTAACTTATAATAGCATATCAACACCATATTTATTAAGTGAAAACTATGAATCTGAAAACACTGCGAAAGGTGTTGCTGTTACCTTTTATGATCAATCAGGAAGACAGCTAAGCTTTTCAAATCCCGATAACTATTTCTCGGTTGTACATAATCCAGGTAGAATAACGCCTATAGGCTCACCTGTTGGTAATAATACCTATTCTATGACTTTTGAGGCTAAGCTGGGGAAAATACCTAAAGGTAATGTAAACGTAACACCTGGTAAATACCACGCTACTGCGCGTGTAGTAATGAGGGTTAATTAATTTATGCGTAGCACTATTCTTTGTTTTATAAGTTTACTCTTTGTAAACCCAGTTTTATCAGGAGTAACAATGGAGGGAACAAGAGTTATTTTTGATTCTTCTAAGTTGTCACAATCAGTGATAGTGATGAACACAAATGACTACGATGTGATCGTTCAGTCTTGGGTTGATGATGGTAACTTAAATAATAAACCGGATAGTGCTGTAGCTCCAGTTATTACAAAGCCGGCTCTTTTTAATTTAAAACCAGGTGCTTCTCAGATAATACAATTGATTAATGTATCTCAGGTTGAATATGAAGAGGAAAAATTATACTGGCTAAACTTATATGAAATACCCCCAATCGATACAGCATCGAATGATAAAATAATATTAACTATGCAAAAACAGTATAAATTATTTTATCGAGCACCATTAATTAGTAAATCAAATTCAGAGATGATAAGATCAATTTATTTCACTCTCATATCAGAAGATAACGCTGGTGAAATCAAGCATTTACTTAAAATAGAAAACAAAACACCCATTCATATTAACTTTGCTAGTGCTGTTATCGACGAACAGGTTTTAGATAATTTTCCAAGTATTGTAAGACCAAATAGTATTTATACAGTGGATTTATTAAATAGACCTAAAAAAAATGAAATAAATATGAATATCATTGATGATTCTGGATTTATTTTTAATGTTTCTAAAAATTTAACTTTATAAGATATGATATGAAAAATTTAATGATTATAATTTTTTCTTGTATAGTTTTTTCTTTCGCTACACATGCAAAAAATTTGACAAACTATAAACTCCATACATCTTTTGGTGAATTATGGAATGATGATAATAGAGGAATAGAAGATGAGAAATTTCTTGGTATTGGTGGTGAGTACTTCATAACAGAAAAATGGAGTACTCAATTTAATTATCTAAACACTAAGGCAGTTTCTGACTTGGACTATAAGAGTTATTTGTTGGGTGGCCGATATTATTTTAATGGTAATGCGGGGACTTCGTTATTTCTATCTGGTGATATAGCTAGAGTTAATTATCCTGAGGATAAAGAAAATCAAATTCATTTTGGCATAGGTATTAATTATGTTATAAATAGCAATATTTACTTGACCGCAGAAATGAGAAAGGTTTTTTCTGAAAATTCATACAATCAAGATGCGATGAGTTTATTGACATTAGGTTATAGATTTAAAACAAGAAATGCTATTATTAATAGAATTGATAGTGAAACTGTTACCCATGGTACTACTCCAGATATTGAAATTTTAACAAAAAATGAACCAGAAGAAGAAAAGGCAATAAAAGTTTCATCAGTTTCATTTTATTTCCCATTTGACTCGTCTAAGCCTATTTTAGTTGATTATAATAAACTGAAAAATTTCTTAGAATACGCTAGTGATAATAATAAATATATTATAATTTCAGGATATACCGATAATATAGGTAATGAAAATTATAATAAGAATTTATCTAAACGTAGAGCAGAATTTATAATGAATAAGCTGAAAATGGATTATTCTATTGAGGATGAGTATTTGTCAATTTTCGCTTATGGTGTAGAATTCCCGAAAGGAGATAACTCGACTCCTGAGGGGCGGGCGATAAATAGACGAGTTACGTTATCTATTCAAAAATAACTCATCATAGCTATAAAAATCCCACGTCATTTATGACGTGGGATTTTTTTTAAAAATACGTTACCGCATATTGTAAGTAGCTAGTCAGTTTTCCTGGTAAAGGATTATTACTAATTGACAAGTAACGTACAACAAAGTTGTGTGAACCTTCAGATTCTCCCGGTGGAATTTTTATTGCATTTTTTGCTTGGTAACCAATTAACATGCCACCAATAAATTCATTATCAAGGGGGGACCCTGAAGGTGAGTCTAAAATTTGCAGTCCGATACCTTCTACTGTACCTGACATTGTAGGAATGAAGCCAGGAATCAGTAAATCCCTATTTTTATCAATTCCCCATGGAGAAAATCTAACATCCCAATGTTGTTCTAAGGTCATACTTCTTAGGCAATCATACAGAGTGATCTCAAATGTAGTTTCACCGGCAGAATCCCCCTCATTTTTCAACTGACCTATATTAATCGTTGGTAATGTTATAATAGGAGACTGGTTAATATTATTGACTTTTACTTGACAAGTTGGATGTTTAATCTTACCACTAATTTCTAATATATTAGCATGAGCATTAATACTCCCTATTAGTAAATAAATAGCCAGTTTTTTAGATGATAAATTTCTCATATAAATAGCTCCATACACGATAAGTAGGTAATAATATCGTATTGTATAATAAATATCCGACAAGGTTTTAAAGCAAGATAAGTCCTACGTAAATTCTATCTTAATCCTACTTTTGTAAATGAATATTGTTATTGTTTTTATTTAGAATAAGAATGCTCTTCATTTGGTCTTCTGGTTTCTTTCTTTGTTGTAGGTTTTTTCTGCAAAGAGTGTGATCTAGGTATATACTAAGACATATAGGTTAATTTGTTTTATGATTAGCGGCTTTGAAAATATTTAATCAAATTAATATATATTTTATAAGATTATTTGATTAACCAATTATAAATTAAACATTAGAGTAACATTTTATGAGCAATATTTTATTAGTTGATGATCATCCTGTTGTGCTTTTAGCAACAAAAATTTTGTTAGAACAACATCAATTTAAGGTTGTTGGAGAGGCTACAAATGGTATAGATGCATTACAGTTAATCAAAAAACTTACTCCTGATATTGTTGTAATTGATTTAAATATTCCCTCTTTAGATGGTATGGAAGTAATCGAACGCTGTAAGGCTTTAAATTTAAAAACACGATTTTTGGTATTAACTTCGCAGTCATCTGAACATTTTATCCATCTTTGTATGCAAGTTGGTGCATCTGGTTATTTATCAAAGACGGAAGGGATCGAAGAAGTATTAACTGCGATTAGATCTATTCAATCGGGTTATAAGTTCTTTCCAGACACTTCATTTTCATATAATAGTTATGAAAGAAAAGAAGAAAGATCTCATTCTTTATCTATTCTCTCGGCAAGAGAAATGATGGTGTTTAAATTTTTAGCATCGGGATTAACTAATAAAGAAATAGCAGAGCAAATGTTACTGAGTAGCAAAACCATTAGCACTTATAAAACTAGGATATTTGAAAAACTTAACATAAGCAATATTGTAGAATTAATCGATGTCGCTAGGAAAAATGGTGTTTTATGAATAAGATTATTCTATTTTTTTTGATTTTCATTTCAAGCCAAATATTTTCTAGAACTTACGGTGTACAACTGTATAGTACATTGCAATATAATAACTATAACTTACCTAAAATTTACCTTTCTGAGGAAGAAAGTATTTGGTTAAGGGGGCGAGTCGTTAGAGTTGGCTTTGTAAAAAAAGATTTTCCACCATATGATATTTCCAATGATGGAACATCTTTTTACTATGAAGGGATAACTGCTGATTATTTAAAATTAGTTGAACTATTACTAGGTATTAAAACACAACTTATTGGATTTAATTCTAGAAAAGATGCAATAGAGGCAATTAAAAATGAGGAAATTGATTTATTAACATCATCTAATGACTATGATAGTCTTTTAGGTTTAGTATTAACAGTGCCATATCAGAGTGATATACCTTCTATTTTTATAAACACAAATGATAGAGGAAGTAAAATAAATAAAATAGGTATATTTTATGAGTATTTACCGGATGAAGTTATATTTAATCGTTATCCTGGAGTGCAGCTAATACATTATCGAACTCCTCAAAAACTCGTTTCATCATTAATCGATGGTGATATTGATGCAATGGTTATTGATTTGTTTTCTGTCAATTATCAAATAAATAGTGAGTTTATCGATAATATATCATTTAAAGATCTTCTTGGATTTGATTCTAAAGGATTTGCATTTGCACTGAATGAAAATAATAAAATTCTATTAGATATATTAAATAGAATTTTACTTTCTACTGATACCAATTTAAAAACCTTATTAAAGATGAATTGGAATGGCGGTGGGGTTTCTGTTCCGAGCAAGGCGATTTTAGAAGATGCTCGATATATGGCCAGTAAATATGTTGATGATAATCAAGAAATTAAAGTTGCACTTTCTAAGTATTCAGCGCCTGTTAGTTATATCGGAAACAATGGCCAACCACAAGGAATTTTAATTGAATTATTAGAACTCATGAAAATATATACTGGCGTTAATTTTAGATATATTTTCAAGGATTCGATTGAAGAACAAATTCGTGCATTAAAAAGTGGTTAGGCTGATATTAGTGCTTTAACACCATCTGAAGCGAGAGATTTTTATTTTACAAAAAGTTTTTTAAGTTCGTCATATGTGATTGTTGCAAAGTCAAATACTAAATCAAATTATGTATCTACAGTTTATATGCCAAGAGGACACTTACTTACAGATGAAATAAAGTTAATTAATCATCATGTAAATGTGGTACCAGCAAAATCTTATATAGATGCTTTGAATGATGTTGTTAATTCAGATGGTGATGCCGTGACAGTTGCCCCATTAATGTTAGCAAATTATTATATAAATCATTTTTTCCAGGATAGTTTATATATACAAAGAATAATTACTGATATACCTGCTGCGACTTTAAGTATTGCAATGCTTAATAATAATTATGAAATGATAAATCTTTTTTCAGAGTTTATAGACTATATACCAGCTAATGATGTTAAAATTATTGCCAATCGGTGGCAAAAAAATGCATTACCGGCTAAGCAAAATTGGAAAGATTATCAATATACAGTGTATACTCTATTTTTCTCAGCTATAATTATAATTATAATTATAGTTATAGCTCTTAGTAGTCTTATTATCATTTCTAATTATAGGAAAAGATTATCTGTTAAACAGAAGTTAATCGAGCAACTTAATTTTATTCAAATAGTTATTGATAGTATCCCACATCCTATTTATGCTAGAAATAAAGATTTAGATTATATTTTACATAATAAAAGTTATTTAGATTTTATTAATGGTAGTAACAAATCTCTATTAGGGAAATATACATCTAATAGCTTTGTTTCTGATAGTTTCCGTCAAGAAATTCATTTAGATCATCAGAAAGCTTTAAATGATAACATTACTATATTTAAAGATAGAGAGATTATTAAGTATGGCAAAAATATCATGTATATCATTGGATTCAGCCTTTTAGTTTAAAAGATGATAATTCCGTAAGTGGTATTATTTGTGGATGGATTGATGTAAGTGAACGTATTAGTCTTCTTGAACAATTATCCTGCGCTAAAGAACAAGCCGATTCAGCAAATGTTGCTAAAAGTAGATTTATTGCGACAATGAGCCATGAAATTCGAACACCAATAAATGCTATTCTTGGACTATTAGAGTTGGTAATTAAAAAATATAAAACAAATGAGTTTGATATTCAATCAATAGATATAGCTTATCAGGCAGCAAATGATTTATTAGATTTGATTGGTGATATTCTTGATATATCAAAGATAGAATCAGGAAAATTAACATTAATGCCTGAAAAAAACAATTTTAAAAATACAATATACTCTGTTTATAAAATATACTCCTATCTGGCGATTCAGAAAGGTATAAAGTTTAACCTCGATTTTGACGAAAATATAAGAGAGGATTTAATATATGATGATGCAAGAATGAAGCAGGTATTAGTAAATATTGTAGCTAATGCTATAAAGTTTACTGAAAAAGGAAGTGTTAATTTAAGTGTATATTTAATAGAAAAGAGTAATGATACTTACAAGATAAAAATCATGCTTACAGATCAGGGTATAGGTATACCTGATCATGATATGGCTGGTATTTTTCAAGCATTTAATCAAGCGAATAATCATGATGGAAAAGGAGGAACTGGTCTTGGTCTTATGATATCTAAAGCTATATGTGATTTGATGTCTGCTAGTTTTGATATTGAAAGTAGAGAGAATATAGGAACAAAAATAAGTATTGTATTAAATTTTAATATCTATAAGCAAGATAATGCTGTTAGTTTAGAAAAAAATAGTATTGAAGTTGAAAATAAGAGATATAAAATTTTAATAGTTGATGATTATGCACCTAATAGGTTGTTGATATCAGAACAGTTAAAGTATTTAAACCATAGTGTAGTACAGTCAATTAATGGGAAAGAAGCTTTAGATATTTATATGCTAGATAAGTTTGACCTTGTTATTACAGACTGTAATATGCCTGAAATGGATGGTTATGAATTAGCAAGGAAAATTAGATGTTATGAAAAGGAACATGATATCGAATCAATATATATTATAGGTTATACCGCGAATGCTCAAAGAGAAATTATTGATGATTGTTTGGCGGCTGGTATGAATGGTTGTTTATTTAAGCCGATTACGATTGATGATTTAAATAATGCTATCCATGAAGCTCTTACTAATAAAGAAATAGTTGAATATGATCTTAAAAAAAATGAAGAAAGATTTTTTGATATAGATATGGTTAATGCATTAACATCAGGTAACCTAGAGCTTAATAAAAAAATATTAGAGCAAATTTTAATTGTCAATATAGAAGATATTAAAGATTTAGAAAGTGCATTTAATGAACAAAACTTTATTAGATGCAAATCGATTGCACACAAGATGAAAAGCGGTGCAAATATAATCGGCTGTAAACAAATTTTAGAGAAATGCAGCAATATTGAAGATTCATTATCTTTAGAAAAGGCTGAGTCTCATGTAAAAGATTTAATATCACTAACATCAATAATTAATGGTCAAATAAAAAATGAAATGCAAACTTATTAATGGTCTTCCTCTTTCTAATATTAAGCTAAGTTTTGTAAGAATTCCCCTTGTTTCTGGTTGTCATTTCCTACGATGTTTGTGGTTTTTTCTTATTCATTTAAATTTTTAAGTAAGTAAAATATCATTAATGTTATATGATAATAAGTTTAATTTTCATGCCTGTTATACAAGTAAAATTTAAAAAAGAAAATATTATTAATCAGTTTTTTAATTATGATGATAAACTGGTCATCTTTTCTAATATTATTGAGACATATTTTCAACCTAAAGTAGATATTTTAACAAATAAAATCGTTGGGTTTGAAGCTTTAACAAGAGTTGTTTCGCCTTTATCTCTAGAACTATCACTTGATGAAGTCCTATTATTCATAAAAAAGAATGATTTAGAAAAAGATTTTTTTAATTTTGTATTATCAAATGCAATAGATTTTTTGGTCAGGCAGTCATACTTAGTTGAAAAAATAAAACCAGTATCTATCAATGCTTCCAAGTTTCTTTTAGCCGATCCCGAGGTTATTGATCTTCTAATTAACACTTTTTCACATGCTAATTTACCATCTAATTATTTAGTTATTGAGCTAACAGAAGAGCCTTGTAGCGACTATTCTCCAGACTTTTTGAAAAATAATTTACAATTGCTTAGAGTTAATGGATTTGGTGTTAGTATGGATGACTTCGGTAGCCAAGAATCCAATTTTGATAAACTAATTTCTCATGCTTTCAGTGAGATTAAGCTTGATCGTCAATTTCTTATCAATTTAGATGATGATAAGAACCAAATGTTTATTGAGTTTATGGTCCGTTTTACTAACAGTTTGGATATAGATCTTGTTGTCGAGGGAGTAGAGACGCCATATCAGGCAACTATTTTAAAAAAGTTGGGTGTCACTTTCGTGCAAGGTTTCTTGTATAGTATGCCGGTAAAGCCTAAAGAAGCACTGCAGTTAGCGATTTCTGGTTTAAATCGTCAGTGTTCCGAGCTTATTGGTTGATCCCTTAATGCCAGAGCCCCAGCATTAAGGGCATTATTTTAAATCACGTTTTAAACCACGCCTTGCTCTATCATTGCATCGGCAACTTTACGAAACCCCGCGATATTAGCGCCTAGCACTAAGTTATGTGGTTCACCAAATTCTGCTGCCGTATCACGAGCGTTGCGGTAAATGTTTTTCATGATGACTTTGAGTTTTTCATCGACTTCATAAAAACTCCACGTTTGCATGCTCGCGTTTTGCGCCATCTCTAATTGACTGGTGGCTACGCCGCCAGCGTTTGCGGCTTTCCCCGGACCGTAATAAATTTTAGCGGCAAGAAAGACTTCTACAGCGTCTTGAGTGGATGGCATGTTGGCCCCTTCAGAGACACCGATAATACCATTGGCGATAAGAGCCTGTGCATCTTGTTCCGTTAGTTCATTTTGTGTCGCGCATGGGAAGGCTAACTGAGCTGGAAAGCGCCAGACGGCGTGCCCATCTTGTGGATAATCACTGGCTGGGATATAGCAAGCGTCAGGATGCTCAGTGAGATACTCTTCTAAGCGCACTTTACGCACTTCTTTTAATGTTTTTAACGTGGCTAAATCAATCCCGGTTTCATGATAAATCGTCCCGTTAGAGTCTGAGCAGGTAATCGGTTTTGCGCCCAGTTCGTAGAGTTTTTCTATGGTGTAAATCGCGACGTTGCCAGCGCCGGAAACTAAGCAAGTTTTCCCGCTTAGCGAGAGGCCGTTATCTTCCAACATATTTTGTGCGAAATAAACGCAGCCATAACCGGTGGCTTCCTTACGTACCAAAGAGCCGCCCCACAGTAAGCTTTTGCCAGTAAAGACCCCATCATAACGGCCAGTTAACCGTTTGTATTGACCAAACATATAACCAATTTCACGGGCGCCAACACCAATATCGCCAGCCGGAACATCGCATGTCGGTCCGATATGACGATACAACTCATTAATAAACGATTGGCAAAAGCGCATGATTTCGCCGTCGGATTTGCCTTTAGGATCGAAATTGGCTCCACCTTTACCACCGCCAATCGGTAAGCCCGTTAATGCATTTTTAAAAATTTGCTCAAAGCCTAAGAATTTAATGATGCTGGCATTGACGCTAGGATGGAACCGTAGCCCTCCTTTGTATGGCCCTAAAGCAGAGTTAAACTCAATACGATAGCCTTTATTGACCTGAACCTGTCCTTGATCGTCTACCCAAGGCACTCGAAACATGATTTGGCGTTCAGGCTCAACAATTCGTTCAATAATCGCATGCTGTTTGTATTTATCGTTGGTTTCTAGAATGGGCTGTAAAGAATCTAAGATCTCTTCTACAGCTTGATAAAATTCAGCTTGTGCAGGACTTGTTTTTTGTAATTTGACAATGGTGTTATGAATATAAGTCACGATGTGGTCCTTGTGATGTTATCCTTTGATACTGGACGGTATTCGTTGGTCATCAAATGATGATAGCGATACCGCCTCCTCGTTATTGACAGTAACAGGCTGAGCTTTGGTTATTTTTATAACTGTCAATGATGAGAAATAATGCACGGAAAGTGGTTAAAAATCTATGGAAAAACAAAGGGAAGAGGAATTTTTTGCGAGGAGGAAAATAAAAAGGGATGAACCGTCGCATCCCTTTGTTGATATCAGCAGTTTAGCATTGATAACCGGTTAAACGGTTGATGCTATACGGGCGCTTATCGGTAAGTCGCGCGCAACATCCACGCCGTTTTTTCATGGACACGCATTCGGTCAGAGACCAGTGAAGCGGTAGATTCATCGTCTGCCGCTTGAGCGAGTTTTAGTACGTCACGGCAGGTACGGATCACTTGCTCATGAGACTCAGTAAGGATATTAACCATCTCCACGCCATCAGTTAATCCTACCACTTCTTTAATTGAGCTAAGCTCGGCAAATTCTTTATAGGTTCCTGGCGCAGCCACGTCTAGAGAGCGAATACGCTCGGCGATATCATCCACTGCCACCGCAAGCTCTGTGTAGTGCTCTTCAAACATTAAATGCAGTTCACGAAACTGTGGTCCAGTAATGTTCCAATGGAAATTGTGGGTTTGTAGGTACAGGGTGTACGAATCGGCGAGTAACCGTTTTAGTCCTTGGGCAATGTTAATGCGATCAGATTCATTGATACCAATATTCATCTTTATCTCCTTTATTGACTATACCTTTGCAACTTGAACTTACGTGCTGGTAGCTAGGTTAGCTCGCCCCATATTGTTGTCTATTAATATGGGGAATTCGTTACCATTGACCCGTAACGCCAAGTTGTTTAAGTATAGAGCTTTCTTAGTTGAGGCCGCAGCGTTGGTTTACTTCGCTTATTTCATGTCCATAGTTATCGATGTTCATGGAGTAAATGCTCTTACCACTGCCTGCGACGTCAACGGGTTTAGGTGTAAGCATCGATGCATACTTCACATAATGAGAGAGAACTCGTGATAGATGTAATCCAGTTTGATTATGGTTAATGTTATCGAATGCCATCCAACTACTATCTACCTACCTTGCTGAATCTTCAAGTTATTTGGACAGTTACCTATCAGATTAATCGTTCGAGGCGATTAGCCGCCATAAGCGATATTGTCTATTCTATGCATAACGCACTGAACGTTGAGAAGATTTTCTCTAACTCGTGAAGGTACGCAAGTTTATTGATGGCAGAAGATTCAGTTTGTTCTAAAGTGTACTAGAGCAAAAAGTAACGTAATGAAAGCATAAGATTTTTTGATAGAAATCTACCCGTTAAGATGATGATTCATCGAAGCAATGTGTCGCAAGGAGAAGATCATGGAAAACAATAACACCTCGTCAGGTGGCAAATGTCCAGTTATGCATGGTGGCGTGACGTCCAATGACATGACCAATATGGATTGGTGGCCTAAAGCGCTCAATCTTGACATTTTGCATCAACACGATGCGAAAACAAACCCAATGGGGGCTGATTTTAATTACCGTGAAGAATTAAAAAAACTCGACGTTAATGCCTTAAAAAACGACCTGAAAGCGTTAATGACCAATAGCCAAGATTGGTGGCCAGCTGACTGGGGGCATTATGGCGGTTTAATGATCCGCATGGCGTGGCACTCGGCCGGAACTTATCGTATTGCTGACGGCCGCGGCGGTGCGGGTACGGGTAACCAGCGTTTCGCTCCTCTCAACTCTTGGCCAGATAACGCCAACTTAGATAAAGCTCGCCGTTTACTGTGGCCCATCAAGCAAAAATACGGCAATAAAATCAGCTGGGCTGATTTGATGATCCTTGCCGGTAACATGGCCTATGAATCGATGGGTCTTAAGACCTTTGGTTTTGCTTTTGGTCGTGAAGATATTTGGCATCCAGAAAAAGACATTTATTGGGGTTCAGAGAAAGAGTGGTTGGCACCGAGTGGCGCTAAAAACAGCCGTTATTCGGGAGAGCGTGATCTGGAAAACCCATTAGCGGCAGTAATGATGGGCCTGATTTATGTCAACCCAGAAGGGGTTGATGGTAATCCTGACCCACTGAAAACTGCGCATGATATGCGCGTTACTTTTGAACGCATGGCAATGAATGATGAAGAGACGGTTGCGTTGACCGCTGGTGGTCATACTGTTGGTAAATGTCATGGTAATGGCGATGCGGCGAATTTAGGACCTGCCCCTGAAGGCGCTGAACTGGATGAGCAAGGCTTAGGCTGGATGAATCATACCAAGCGTGGCATCGGTCGTAATACGGTGACCAGTGGTATTGAAGGGGCTTGGACAACCCATCCAACTCAATGGGATAACGGCTATTTCTATTTGCTGTTTACTTATGATTGGGAACTGAAAAAGAGCCCAGCTGGCGCTTGGCAATGGGAACCCATTAATATCAAAGAAGAAGATAAGCCGGTTGATGTTGAAGATCCAAGTATTCGCTATAACCCAATCATGACTGATGCCGATATGGCGCTGAAAATGGACCCTGCTTATCGCAAGATTTCTGAGCGTTTCTATCAAGACCCGGCTTATTTCTCTGAAGTGTTTGCTCGCGCTTGGTTCAAACTGACGCACCGTGATATGGGACCTAAAGCTCGCTATATTGGTCCTGATGTTCCTAAAGAAGAGTTAATTTGGCAAGATCCAATTCCAGCGGGACGTAGCGATTATGACGTTGATGCGGTGAAAGCGAAAATTGCCGCCAGCGGCTTAAGTATCAGCGAAATGGTCTCCACCGCTTGGGATAGTGCTCGTACTTTCCGAGGATCCGATAAGCGGGGTGGTGCGAATGGTGCGCGGATCCGTCTCGCGCCACAGAAAGATTGGCAAGGGAACGAACCACAGCGTTTGGCGAAAGTGTTAGCGGTATTAGAAAAGATTGCTGCTGAAGCAGGGATCAGTGTCGCTGATACCATAGTGCTGGCTGGTAACCTTGGGGTAGAAATGGCGGCTAAAGCGGCCGGCGTGGCTATCACCGTACCGTTTGCTCCTGGTCGTGGTGATGCGACGCTTGAGCAAACGGACGTTGCTTCGTTTGATGTCCTCGAGCCGCTTGCTGATGGTTTCCGCAACTGGTTGAAAAAAGATTATGTGGTCAAGCCTGAAGAGCTGCTATTGGATCGCGCACAGTTGATGCGTTTAACCGCTCCAGAAATGACGGTGCTGATCGGCGGTATGCGTGTACTAGGGACTAACTATGGCGACACAAAGCATGGTGTATTGACCGATAACGTCGGCGTATTAAGTAACGACTTTTTCGTTAATTTAACCGACATGCGTTATACATGGAAACCGACGGGGCGTAACTCGTATGAGATTTGTGACCGCAAAACGGGTCAGGCGAAATGGACGGCAACACGAGTCGATTTAGTCTTCGGTTCAAACTCGATTTTACGTGCTTACGCTGAGATTTATGCGCAACAAGATAACCAGCAAAAATTTGTGCATGACTTCGTTGCTGCCTGGAGCAAAGTAATGAATGCCGATCGTTTTGATCTGTTATGAGCATTGATTGATTTAATCTGTAAACGTCAATAGCCCCCCAAATCTGGGGGCTATTTTTTAGTCGCCTTATGGCTAGATGTTAAGAGAATCTGGCTAGGATGAAGCGGCTACCATTGACTGCCAAAAAGCTTGCCACGCTTCAGGTTTACCATAGTAGGCACTCGGCTGTACGGAGCGCCACTGTCTATTTGCCAATTCAATCATCATCGATGGGAATCCCCGTAATTGATACTGAGCCATCAGTTGTTTGCTATTGGCAATCGTGGCCGGTAAATCAGATTTGGCTTGCTGCATAGCGTTGTGCCATTTATCGTGCTCAATACCTAATTGGCTTGCTAACTGAGCCAATACTTCTGGCTCGGCAACGGTTAATCCTAGCTGATAATGGGCTTGCTGAGTTTTTTTCAACATCGCCAATCCTAGGCCTTGCAATGCTTCCGCGGCAATGATGGCCTGAGCGGTAAGGTAAGAGTCAACGATAAGCGGTTGCTGACTGGCAATTCGTGAGCGGTACGCTTCACCAAAAACTTGTCCTGTCACCAGGCTAATCTGTTGGTCTGCCTCTAATATATGCGCTCGAAACTCGGCGGCCAATTCGGAGCGTGGCAGCATCCCACCCGGATGTAACTTGAGTGTGATAATCGGCATTTCAGCCAGTGTTTCTAGTAGTGGGCTAGCACCGAAACACCAGCCACACATTGGGTCAAAAAAGTAGTGTACCTTTACCATTGCATTTCACCCATATGTACTTTTGCGCCAATCTCTAATGCCATTGGTAAACCGGCTTCAGGGTAAAGCTTAAGCATACGTTTGATTAATTGTTGACTATCTTTACTGGTTTGTTTTGCTTGGGCAAAATCCGCTAAATAGCGCTGAGCAAAGCTAATCGCTGAGGCATCTAATTGAGTACCGGCAATCATGTGACCAGGGATCACCACTTCTGGTTTTAAGGCTTGCATGCGCTCAAGCTGCTGTGCCCACGCTTGACGGCTCGCATCGCTTTGCGCATCGGCCATCCATAGATGAACGTTACCGTAGACCGCCACATTGCCCAAAATGGCTTTGTTGGCTGGGATCCATAAGTAAGGGCGATGGGCTAGCTCACCTTCAGCATCGTGGATCTCAATCGTTTGTCCATCAATGGTCAGTGTTTTACCATGATAAGCGGTCGGCAATACTGGTTTCACTGGCGCGTTAGTCCCCATTTTCGGAGCCCAGAACGCTAATTTGCCATCGAGCTTTTCTTCAATTGTCGCACGAACTCCCGGAGTAGTGAGGACTTTCGCATCAGGGAATAGCTCATGCAATACTTCCGCGCCAAAATAGTAATCAGGATCCGCTTGGCTAATAAAAATTGTGGTTAGGTTTTTACCTGAATCGATGACTTTAGCGGCAATGCGTAAGGCATCGGCTTTGGTAAAGCCAGTATCAATCACCATGGCTTCTGTTGCGCCGTAAACTAAGGTTGAGTTGACATGAAAGCTATTGCCATCGGCGTTGTATACGTCCAGTGTTAAAGGTTGCTGCGCCGCAAATGCAGTGCTGGTGATCAGTGTGGTTACGGTCAGTAGAGTCAGTTTTTTCATGATGATTTATCCTAAAATAGAGTATCGAAAGTCGGTTATCGGTTCGGGAGCTATCATACGAATTAGACTTGTTCGGATATATAGCTAATAATTGACATCATTGTTTCTTAATTCGAACTAATAAGATGGATAAACTGACCGCTGCTCAGGTATTTCTCGACGTTGCGATTACACAAAGCTTCACGGCCACAGCCGATCGACTGGATATTTCGCGCCCGATGGTGACACGGCATATTGAAACCATGGAAAGCTGGTTACAAACGCGATTACTAAATCGAACCACACGTAAGGTGTCGTTAACCACTGCTGGAGAGCAGTGTTTAGAGGCGATTAAACTCTGGGTCGAGCAAGCTCAGCAGTTAGAACATCAATTGATGGATAGCCAGTCGTTAGCGGGAAAAATCCGTATTGCGACCAGCATGTCGTTTGGTCTTTCTCAGCTTATCCCAGCGGTAAAGCCGTTTCTCGCCAAGCATCCACAAGTTGAAATCGATATTGATGTGCAAGATAAGACGGCGGATCTGATTGCTGAGCGGATTGACTTGGCGATTCGGATTGCCGCCGATCCGGATCCCTCGCTAATTGGTCGCCCGATAGCAAAATGTGAGTCGATATTAGTGGCTGCGCCCAGTTATTTAGCCGCGCATCCTGCGATCACGCAGCCGAGCGATCTCGCTCAACACGCTTGTTTAGGATATAAAAATTTCGAGCGACATATTTGGCATCTCACGCAAGGTGAGACATTGCAATCGGTGGAAGTGAGCTGCCGTTTGACCGCCAATGAGGCGACCACTTTGCTTCATGCTGCAGTACATGGCATGGGTATCGCGTTGCAGCCAACGTATTTAACCAGTGGTGCGTTAGCAAAAGGTGAGGTGGTATCGGTTTTAGCCGACTGGCAGCCAAAAACCATGTCGATTTATGCTTTGTATCCGTCAAGGCGACATTTATCACCGGCGGTCAGGGCGTTGATCGATCATTTAGCGGATTACTTCGCTAGCCATGACTGGCAGGATATTGTTTTATAACTGAAGAGTAGGGTAAGAAAAGAGGTAAGCAGAGCGAGCAATGAGCCAGCTCTGCTTATTAATTAAGCCAGTGCGCCTTGTTGTTGCGCTTGTTGTACCAATGCTTGACGTTGAGCTTCCATTGCTGATTGCACTTCACTTTCCGTATATGTGTCTTCTTCTACTGCCTGTGGGACAAATACATAGAACTTGTTAATGGTCATTTTTGGATCTCAATGTTGGTGTTGGAGTCTAAAAAATAGAGGATGTTAACTGAGTTAACATCCTCCTTGATGCTTGTTTTTTAGGCGTAGATACTAAGGATGAATATATCAATAGTCAACCTTTTCGCTATCCTATGATTTAGACATCGTAAGTCGTAGAAGCGGTGTCACCACCAGTCCCAGTCCAGTTAGTGTGGAAAAACTCACCACGCGGGCGATCGATACGCTCATAGGTATGTGCGCCAAAGTAATCACGCTGGGCTTGCAGCAAGTTCGCCGGTAAACGAGCGGTCGTGTAGCCATCGAGGAAAGTGAGTGCTGAGGTCATGCACGGCATCGGGATGCCCACTTCCATTGATTTAGCTGCCACTTTACGCCATGCGCCCAGGCAGTTATCCAAAATACCTTTGAAGTAAGCATCAGAGCCTAAGAAAGCAATGTCTGGGTTAGCTTCAAACGCATCACGAATATTACCTAGGAAAGCCGAACGAATAATACAGCCACCGCGCCACATTAACGCGACGTTGCCGTAGTTAAGATCCCATCCATTTTCGTTAGAAGCTTCACGCATCAACATAAAGCCTTGCGCATAAGAGATGATCTTCGATGCCAACAAGGCTTGACGAAGCGCATTAACCCATTCTTGCTTATCACCTTCAACCGGTGTGATGGTCTTTGCAAACAGTTTTTCTGCTGCAACCCGTTGATCTTTAAGTGCGGATAAGCAGCGAGAGAATACGGACTCAGTGATGAGCGTGAGTGGAATCCCCATGTCTAAGGCATTAATCCCTGTCCATTTACCCGTGCCTTTTTGACCCGCAGTATCAAGGATTTTTTCTACTAATGGTTGACCATCTTGATCTTTGTAGCCAAGGATATCGGCGGTAATTTCCACCAAGTAGCTATCAAGTTCAGTTTTGTTCCACTCGGCGAAGACTTGTTGCATCTCGTCGTGGTTCATTCCCAAGCCATCTTTCATAAACTGATAAGCTTCGGTGATGAGCTGCATATCACCGTATTCGATACCGTTATGAACCATTTTCACAAAGTGGCCAGCACCATCGTTACCTACCCAATCACAACAAGGTTCACCAGCTTCGGTTTTGGCTGAAATACCTTGGAAAATAGGTTTCACCGCTTCCCAAGCTTCTGGTGCGCCACCGGGCATAATGGATGGACCAAAGCGCGCGCCTTCTTCACCACCTGATACGCCAGTACCAATGAAGTGAATGCCTTTTTCCCGTAGCGCGGCCACACGGCGGTTGGTGTCTGGGAAGTTGGTATTACCACCATCGATAATGATGTCACCTTTATCAAGTAAAGGCACTAATTGATCGATAAATGCATCCACCACATCTCCGGCGCGGACCATCAGCATGACTTTGCGCGGTGTGGCGAGTTTATCGACTAAGTCTTGTAGTGAGTAAGCACCGATAATGTTGGTGCCTTTGGCTGGGCCTTGTAAAAACTCATCCACTTTCGCGGTAGTACGGTTATAAGCCACCACGTTAAAGCCGTGATCGTTCATGTTGAGAATTAGGTTTTGGCCCATCACTGCTAGGCCGATTACACCAATATCACCTTTCATTTATTTCTCTCCTTTACGCAATCTTTTTCGCTGCGTCTAAATCTAAAAACCACTCGGTTTCACCCGTTGTCGACTGAATTTTTGCTGCTGGATAAGGTAAATCCTCGGCAGGAGTGGTGTGAATTTCATGGACGATGTCTGCTTTGCCTGCGCCAAGCACAAGATAGCTGATCCGTTTTGCCGCTTGTAAAACTTTGGCGGTTTTTGATACTCGTAACTGACCTGATTGAGGGTGAGTTGCCACTACCGATAAATGTGGATCATGATAATCGGTTACATCAGGGAACAGTGACGCCGTATGGCCGTCTGCACCGACGCCAAGTAATATCCAATCGAAGACGGGAGTACCGTTCTCGGCAGTCATGTATTGCAGCATTTCAGCGGCAAAGCGCTCAGCTTCGGTTTGTGGATCCGCTTCACCACGGATACGATGAATATTTTGTGCAGGGATCGCCACTTGGCTAAAGAGTAGTGCATTGGCTTCGCCGTAGTTGCTTTCTGGGTCATCCGCCGCAACGCAGCGCTCGTCACCCCACCAAAAATGCAGGTTTTGCCAAACAATCGCATCCGCGTAGGGCGCACTTGCGAGTCGCTGAAAGAGCATTTTTGGCGTGCTACCGCCAGAAAGGGAGATATGTACGGGGTGGTTTTGCTGGCTGTAGCGCAGCATCTCATCCGCCAGCGTATCCACTACCTGTTGTGGTGTTTGAAAAATTTTATGATTGATCATAGTTCACAATAATCCGTGTCAGTGAGATTCTTACAAGGGAAACGCCATGCGCGACCATCTCGCTCTAGTAGTTGATCGGCTTCTATCGGCCCCCATGTGCCGCAGGCATAACCAAACAATGCTTGTGGATCTTGTTTGAAATCAAGGATCGGTTGCACAAACTTCCAGCACGCTTCCACTGCATCGGTACGAGCGAATAAGGTGGCATCACCATTGAGCGCATCCAGTAAAAGGCGCTCATAAGCGGTGAGCATTTTGGTTTCGGCCAGTGAGGTGTAATGAAAGTTCATCGACACTTCTTTGGCTTTAAATCCAGCGCCCGGTTCTTTTAACCCGAAGCTCATTTGAATGCCTTCGTCCGGTTGAATACGGATGATCAGCTTATTATCAGGGGCATTTTGGCCAAATACAGGATGAGGTGTACGTTTGAAGTGAATGACCACTTCGGTGACGCGGGTTGGCAGACGTTTGCCAGAGCGCACATAAAACGGAACCCCATTCCAACGCCAGTTGTTGATGAACATTTTCAGCGCGACATAAGTTTCAGTGCGTGAATCATCAGCCACGCCCGGCTCATCTCGGTAACTCGGTAAGAATTGGCCACGAATCTCTGATTCTGTATATTGACCTAACACAAGGTTATTGCGTAAGTCAGCCTCTGAAAGAGGTTGTAAGCTTTGTAAAACCTTGTTTACTTCATTACGGATAGAGTTGGCATTGATTTCTGCAGGTGGCTCCATACTGACCATCGCCAACACTTGCAGTAAATGGTTTTGGAACATATCCCGCACAGCGCCAGAGCCATCATAATAGCCGCCACGCTCTTCAACCCCTAAAAATTCCGCGCCAGTGATTTCGACATAATCAATAAAATTACGGTTCCACAAGGGTTCAAACATGCCATTGGCAAAACGGAATACTAGGAGGTTTTGTACGGTCTCTTTACCCAAATAATGATCAATACGATAAATCTGGTGTTCGGCAAAGTGACGATGAATTTCAATATCGAGCGCTTGGGCTGATTGCAAATCGTAACCAAAGGGTTTTTCGATGATCAAGCGCTTCCAGCCGTCTTGTTCATCATTTAAGCCGTGAGCCGCGAGGCAGGCAGGAATGACGCCATATAAACTCGGTGGGGTGGCGAGATAGAATAAGGTATTACGTTGATCTTGTTGATACTGCTCAGCGAGCTGAGTCAAACGCGTTGAGAGTTTGGCATAATCATCCACGTCGGACGTATCAAGTGCTTGATAGTGAAGATGTTCACAAAAGGCATCAAGAATAGCTGGCTCGGTTTGCTCTAATTCACGCAGTGAGCGTTTTAATTTTTCACGATAAGAATCGTCACTGTACTCTGTGCGACTGACACCTAAAATAGTAAAGGATTCAGGTAGTTGCTTACTTGCATATAAATGATACAGAGCAGGCACTAACTTTCGATAGGTTAGGTCGCCCGATGCACCAAAAATTACGATGCAACTGTTTTCAGGTATTACCATCATCTTTCCCTTAAAAACGAGGTACTTAGCATGCGCCAACCCTAGCAGCGCAATACCAAAATAAAAAGTAGGTTTTGACTATTGTTGATATCGTCAAAACCGATATACCTAACCTCTTGAGGCGATACGTCCAAGTTGTCTGGTATGGCTTAATCACGCTGGTTAGCGTGATTAAGCAAGGAGGGTATTGTCTACGACAATTTGACACACATCAACTATTGATAGCGCAATCGATTAAATATTAACGCTATCACGTAAATAGGTTTTTACGGTCGTGATGTAGGATGAGGGGTCAAAGCTAGCTAATTCTATGTTGGTTAGAAACTGTCGTGCATAATCGAGATACACGTGTTGTTCTAAAAAGAGTAGATAAAGTTTCGGATCAATATGCCCACTGGTGGCCATGGTTGTCATGATTTGCATGGCTTCTTCCAAACTTTTGCCTTTTTTATAAGGGCGATCACTAGAGGTCAGCGCTTCAAACACATCAGCAATCGCCATGATCCGCGCAGGAATCGACAGTTGCTGTTCGTTTAATCCTCGTGGATAGCCTTTACCGTCCATACGTTCATGGTGACCACCTGCAATGTCAGGCACTTGCTTGAGGTGTTCTGGGTAAGGCAGACTTTTTAGCATCACAATGGTTTGTACAATGTGATCATTAATCATAAAGCGCTCTTCCTCGGTTAAGGTGCCACGGCGCACACTGAGGTTATACAGTTCACCACGGTTATAACGCAGTGCTTTAGGCTTAAGCACAAAACTTTCTTGTTCGATATGGGCCATTGGATCGCTATCCCATTGGATCTGGTGAACGATTTTATCGGCGAGAACGTTTTCCATCACGGGTAAAGCGGGCTTGTTGGTGTGGCGCTGTGCTTCTAACCAAGAAATACCAATCTGATCGTCTAAGGTACGCTTCCATTGCCGTTGAGCAATCTGTTCAAGACGGGCGATATCTTGATCCGTCATTGATTCACTGCCGATATTACATTGCGCGACAAAGGCAAAATCATCATCAAGGGCTTGCTGTTGCTCAGAGAGCGTTTTTTTAAGTAAATCAGGGTCGCCTCCGGTAGCGAGCTCTTGCCAGTAATCGGCTTCAGCCTGAACTTTAAGCAGTTCAAAGCGCATGCGAACTTCATGAATTCGATCATAAATGGTTTCCAGTTTGGTGGCTTTATCGACCACGAATTCTGGTGTGGTGACTTTGCCGCAATCGTGCATCCAAGCGGCGAGCATTAATTCTTCCCACTGCTCGGCCGATAAGGTGAAATCAGGGAAATAGCGTTTATCTTTAGTGGCAGCTTTAGCCAGCATTTTGGTTAATTCAGGCACTCGTTGACAATGGCCACCTGTATAGGGAGATTTAGTATCAATGGCTGAGGCGATCAAGGTAATAAAGGCATTCAGCATCTGTTTTTGTTGCTGCATTTTATCAATATTATCTTTGGCAATTTCAGCAAAACTAAGTACTTCACGCAGGAACGCATGTTTATCCGCTTGAGCCTTAGTGATGGCTCGTTCGTAACCTAAATTCAACACACCAATCAATTGGCGTGATTTATTGAGCAATGGGAAAAGATAAATATCGCTGTTATAGAGCTGTTCTCTGAGTGGGAACAGTACATTATCGTTACGATTCAAATGCACTGTTTGTCCTTGGCGAAGTTCGGCCAATAACCAAGGTGTGTTTTGCACCAGTGAATTAATGTCAATTTTAAACGGAATGATCGCATGGTTGGCCGCTGTGGTGAAATGTTGCTCCTCGTGACTGTAGGTATAGAGCAAAATCGTTTCAGCTTTGGTGATCAAATAACTTTGATGAGTAATGGTTTTCGCAAATACCTCAAAGTCTTGGTTAGAGGCGGTATCTCGCAGTAGGCGCAGTAAATCGTGTAACGTGTGCTCCATTAATTGGATAGATTTGGTCAAATCCGCCACTTCTTTAATGATGCTTTTTGGATAGCGAGTTTTTTGGAAATCAAAGCGAGAGATATTATCGGTTTGAACAACTAGGTTGCTGAGGGGATGGGCAAGACGCTGGGCAACAAACCAGACGATAATAAAACCTACCCCGAGCATCATAAAAGCAGCCCAAATTTGTTTATTGCGCATGTTTAGTAACGCTGCCAGTAGTTCCTCTTGTGGGGTTGCTTGGGCCAATAATAATTGGACGTGTGGACTTAAAGCAATAGGAGTTAAGGTCACTGACCAGGTTTGTCGATGAAAAGCAACGTCATTAAATATTGTTTGTTGCGCACCACGCTGCGCCACACTAGCAAAGACACTGGTTGATAACTTTTGATGAGTGACTGACGCATCATCAGTTAATGATAGCGGACTATTATGTTCGGCTAGAAGACGAAACTGTTGGTCGAATAGGGCTAATTGAGTGTTAGCCGAGTAAGCAATGGTTGCTAATTGTTGGGATAAGGTATCTAGGGTGAAGTCTGCGCCGACCACGCTATTGTTATCCATTGAGCGACGCGAAAGTGTTACCCCAAAAGTTTGTAGAAAGTGGAAAAAATACGGTTCAGTTAAACGAATTTGCCCATCTTCGCGAGCATTTTGATACCAAGGGCGCTCACGAGGGTCAAAGGTATTGTTATCATGTTCTTGACGACCAACGGTGAGAAAATTCTCATCGAAGAAAATAACAATATCTCGACCATCCGTTTTTGTATGGTTTACGAATAGCGTAGCCTGATCAGGTGCTTGGAAACGTAATCGAGCTTGTGAGTTGAAGAGTGGGCGAATCATAGTGAAGTCGCCTTTGTGATTACCAAAATAGAGCGCAACGAGGTTTTCATTACGCTCAAAGACTAAACGTAGCGAAGCTAAAAAGTGAGAGCTGTCTGTTGGTGGCTGATCCATTTCAATAAAATGACTTAATGCCATAAAGTCCAGAGTGGTTAAAATCGGCGTCACACTTTGCTGAAAGGCGACTTCAACTTTTTGACTATTTTCATGGATGAGATTATCCGAGATCGTATCCATGAGTTGACGTGAATGATAATAACTTATAGAAATCAAAGTGATACCAATCAGACTAACCAATACCATAAACAGTGTGCTGATTTGTATTCGAAGAGAGAAGTAGCGCTTCACCATGACGGTATCCTAAGTTATGCAATGGATTAAGTATTGTCCACGTCTATTAAGTTGCCAAGGTAGTAAATCGATTGTGTGAGTCTAACCTGACTTTATTGAATAGGAATTTGATCGATCAATAGATTCGTAGCGAACTTGTAGAGCGCGTGATTGGTAAGCCGAGGGGAGGGCTGGTAAACTGTAAGCTCGCTAAATAAAGGGAGTCGGTTATGAAACTTGCGGTTGATACTCATACACATACCTACGCCAGTGGTCATGCTTATAGTACTTTGATTGAAAATGCTCAAGCGGCGCAGGAAAAGGGACTACAGATGTTCTGTACCACAGATCATGCTCAGTCAATGCCGGGCGCTCCTCACTACTGGTTTTTTGCTAACCAACGTATTTTGCCGCGTTTTTTACATGATGTGGCGATATTGCGTGGTGTTGAAGCCAATATTCTTAATCTTCAAGGAGAGGTTGATCTGCATCCTTCCGTCGATCAACATCTCGATTGGGTGATCGCCAGCTTTCATGAGCCCGTATTTAGACCTAATGATAAGGCAACCCATACTAAAACGTTAATCAATACCATAAAAAGTGGGCGCGTCGATGCCTTGGGGCATTTGGGTAATCCAAATTTTGATTTTGATTTCGCTGAGGTGGCGGCTTGCGCCGCTGAATATCATGTGGCGATAGAGATCAATAACAGTACCCTAAAAGGTCACAGTCGAGTGGGCAGTGTGGAACGTTGTTATCAAATCGCTGAACAAGCCAAAAAACACGGCGCTTGGTTGACCACAGGCAGTGACGCCCATTTTTGCCATGATGTCGGTAATCTAGCGTTAGCCAGTGAGTTACTAGACAGTTTAGCTATAGATAGCGCTAAAGTGATTACTCACACACCAGTGCAATTTTTGGATTTTTTAGCATTAAGAGGGCGTAACAGAATTGGTGAGTATCAGGATTATTATTGTTAATGGTTTTAAATATCAGTGAGTGATGCTGTACCCCTTACTTTTTATTCATTAACGATAACAGGTTAGTCAAAGTATTGGATAGCCAATAATAAATACGACAATAACAAGGAAGCAAGTCAATGAAAAAAAGTATCATCAAATCTCATGTGTTGTTAATCGTAGGATTACTGTTGAGTAGCTCAGTATGGGCTACCGATGTTGATTTACGACAGGTGATGCGTCAAATGAGAGCTGAATTTTCTCAGGCGGCGAGCGCGCAAACGGTACAAGAGATGCAAGTACCAGTGACTAAGTTAACTGAGTTAGTTAGTAAAGCTCAGCAAGGTCAATATCCTCCTCGTCGGCATGATGTTTATCAAGAGGGCTTTGCTAAGCTACTAACGGTTTTGGATCAGTTGAGTGATGAGCTTGATAGTGGTCAATTAGAGCAGGCTAAGCTCACCTTGAGAGAGGTTGATCAACTGCGTATGGAATACCATCGAAGACGCTAACCATTTACCTTTTGTTATCATTAAGCCCAAGCTTGTTGCTTGGGCTTAATTTATTCGAGCGTCGGCGAGGTTAATTTGGGTTTTAAATGGGTTAGGACAAAATCGATGAAGACTCTTAATCGTGCAGGCATGTATTTGGTTTGAGCATATTGCATGGCAATCGCCCCGTGGTAGTTACTTTTTATTGTCCAGTTTTTCAGCAGTTGGATAACCTTTCCCTCAGCGATGGCATCTTGAACCACAAAATCGTGGAAGATACCTATACCCAAACCACTTTTTACCGCATTTAAGCGGATCTGGGATTGATTCACCGCGTAGCGACCAGTGACGGCAACGGTATGAAACTCATCCTCTTTAAGAAAGTCCCAAATATGATCGCGTTCGGTTTCGGCTAAATAGAGACAGTCGTGATGGATGAGTTCAGTAGGATGAGTTGGTACTCCGCGCTGCTGTAGATAATCTGGGCTAGCGCATAACACCAAATTTGTTTTGCACAGTTCACGCATCACTAAATTTTCATCGGGTTTATCGGTCAGCTTAAACGCGACATCAATATTATGACGAAATAGATCAATTTCCCCGTCTGCAGCGCGTAATTTCAATTGGATATGAGGGTATTGCTTAAGAAAAGGTAAGACAAAAGGTTGTAACACTGAATGTAAAAAAGCTTCAGGGGCGGCGACGGTCAGTGAACCTGATGGTTCACTGTGATCGGCGTCAGATAAGTCAACCGCTTGTTGTGCAGCGTTGATCATCACTAAGCATTGGTCGTAAACCCGTTGTCCTGCTTGAGTGATCACTAACTTTCTCGTGGTACGTTCAAACAGTTTGACATTGAGAGCCAGCTCTAAGCGAGTGATCAGTTTACTGAGCGCTGACGGAGTTACCCCAAGCTTGTGGGCGGCGGCAGTAAAACTGCCTTCATTGACGACAAGGATAAACGTCGCAAGATCAGGAAGTAGACTGATAAGTTTAGTGTTAAGCATGATGCCTGTGCTTATCTAATTAAGTGTTAATAATATTAACCCCAACTCCCCGTCGGATCAGGAAGATTGGTTTAGCTTACTTTACAGGGAGCTGTGCGGTTATTTTGAAAAAGCGCATCATTTTGGCAGATTAATGACCAAATCGTCTCTATGTATCATTATTAATATCTACTTTTGTGATTTGTGCCAGAGATTTTGTGGAGGAAATGCAGTTTCAGATAATGCTCATTGATTGAATGGTCATTATTTATATAAAAGGCGATGTAGTGGTTCTTAGTCAATCGACTCTTAATGCTTAGAAAAGAGAGCGGATAGGAACTGGCTCCGTGTATTCAATCGATGGACTATCGTTGAGTAACTCAACAATCGATGATTCCCCTTCGACGACGAGTACCTGTTGGTCATCGAAGCTATCAATTAAGGTGAGTTCCAAGCTTTTCAGTAGTTCGAGCACCACGATTTTTTTGTCAGCATGGTATTTGACATAAAAACGTGCCGTTGACTGGTTTTGTTCGATGGTCTTATCCTCAGCAATATAAGAGGGATCAGTAGCAGTAGGCAGTGAAGATAAACTGGTTATCATCAGTAGTAAGGATGTTAGCATAATGACCTCTCTTCCTTAATTAGTATCTTCTGCCGATTCAAAGCAGCAGGGGTTCTGGCTTATCATTTTTTCGTCCCAATTCGCCAGCCTATCGTGTGTAGTGCTCTGGTTCTGGCGCTGCTTCAGCATTGCTTACACGCTGTGAAAATAACGATCCCCAAGAAAACGTTGATAGCAAATCTAGGGGATCGTGCCATTCTATTGACCTGACGTTTTAGGTCTGGTTAAAGACGTTAACCTCGTGGGCCATTACACCCTGCATCTAAATAATTTTTTGCGGCCAGAGCATTCACTAACCCATAACCAGTACGATTATCTCGGCCAGGGACATCCAAATCCAGCGCCGTTTGGGTTAATGCTTGGCGGATCTGTTTTGCCGAGCACTGTGGATGATAACTCCACACTAAGCCTGCAACGCCTGACACATGCGGTGTTGCCATCGAGGTCCCATTATAGTACTGATAATCTTCACCGGTACGAGTCGATACGGTAATGTCTTGACCGACTAAAGCCGCCAATTCTTGCCCTACGTTACGATTGACACTGACAGACAATAGTGGGTGAGTGTTAAATTGATCGAGAACAAAGGGATTTTGGAGGCCTGGACGTTGCTGATTACTGTAAACAATCGCCGCTAAAGCGCCAGCATTGTTACAGGCTGCAACGGCATTAATTTCCGGACGAACGGATGGTGTTTCATTAGCGATTCGTTCAGTGAGACAAATTTTGCCACGCATATCGCCACATTGATAGCGCCCTGCGCTAGTATCACAAACGGCTAATGGCGCAGTATATTGACCTGCAATCGGTGCTGATTCAAAACCAAAACCATTATTATTTAAGCGATTATGTGGCACGACACCACGGCGAAAATAATCACGGTCCTCAGTGATTATTGTCGATAAAACGCCTTCACCTACGCTGACTGTTGAGAGGACGGCAACTCCTGGCGCCGCGATTTCTACTTGGTTAGTCGCTTGAGAGAACGAAGCATGATCGTAATTGCTGTCAACGGCAGCGACAGACATCACTGAATCATAAGAGGCAGGATAACTGTGCGCGGTATTACCGGAGTTACCCGCAGCAGCAATCATTAATACTCCTCGCTCATACAATGCGTCCATTGCATTTTGTTCGGTGCGGCTTGATTGACTGCCCCCTAAGCTCATATTGACAATTTTTGCCCCATTATCCGCACAAGTTTGAATCGCTCGCACTAGCGTCGATGAATATCCCCAACCTGACTCATTGAATACTTTGACAATATGTAGGTTAACATTTTGATTTGGTAGTAAGCCTTTTACGCCTTCATTGTTGGCGATGGCGGCAATCGTGCCTGCGACATGGGTACCATGGGCATTGTTGCTACCTGGAATGTACCATTGTCCTGTTCCTCGATCGTTCGTTCCAGTGACTCGGTTACCGCTCAAATCGTTATGGGCGAGGTCGTAACCAGAATCAATAATACAAATGGTTTGATTGCCAGCTTGGCTATCTTCTAACTGATCGGCTTTAACGGCAAAGTAACCCCAAGGTGTGGTTTCGCTCATTAAAAAACGCGGTGGGTCGATTTCTACATACTCGACATCTGGGCGTGAACGGAGGGCTTCAACGCGCTCTTCTGCAAGTTTCGCGCTGTATAAAGCATCATGACCAATAGGTTCAATATCACTGGCTTGCACCTGTGATAATAGAGCTTGCTGACCAATCCGTGGGCCCCAGAATGGGTTATTAGCCATCGAGAATGGCTGTTCATCTTGTTTAAATTTGACAATATAACGAGTAGGAATACTCGCTTCATCAAATGCCAGCGTTGGGTGAGCTATCGCGGAAGTCGCACTACCGGCGACAATCGCTATTGTACCTAGTTTAACGTAACGTTTTAATTGGTTTTTTTTTATCATTTGCCCTGTCCTTTTTGAGCGATATTTTTGCAGGTTGATCATCCTATATTGCCCAGTTGACTTGCAGCTACTACACTATTTGGTTCGCTCACTCCAATCGTGTTGTTACTGATACTCATGGAGAATCATGGATTTGCCAGTTGTCAGCAACGTCAAGTCGGTTGGCCAGATCGTATAATCAACCGCTAACATTTCATATTTCAATCGTGTCACTGCGCGAGATTTCATAATCAAGACTAATGACTTGATCACGTATAGCGCAAAATAATTAAACAGAAAAGAAAATAATTATAATTAGCATTTTTATTGAAATAAGATCACAAAATAAACGAAATAAGTTAATGGAATCTTATTAACCCACTGATATTTATGTGGTTATTTGGTTTTTTTGTCAGAATGGTATCGGTATGAAAATAAATGACGATAGGAGAATCGTGAATTTGACCTTAGTGCCACAATTTTTATCAGTCACTACTTATTGTCATATAACTCAGGTTAATATGTTTTAATTCACTAATCAGATAATGATGTACCAATTATCTACCGTATACACATGGGGTATAAATATGAATATATTAACGTTTCTTTTAAGTGTAACTTTACCTATTGGTACATCGGTTACTCCTACTCCCACTTTTACTATTCCTGAAACTGTGCAGGCAAACTACTCAGTGGCTCCTACAGGTAGACAAACTTATACCTATGTGCGTTGCTGGTATCGTACTAGCCATAGTACTGACGATCCGGCAACGGATTGGCAGTGGGCGACAAATAATGATGGTAGTTATTTTACCTTGGAAGGTTACTGGTGGAGCTCGGTCGGGTTAAAAAATATGTTTTATACTCAGACCTCACAAAATACCATTCGTCAGCGCTGCGAACACACTTTAAGCATTAACCATGATAATGCGGATATTACCTTTTATGCGGCGGATAATCGTTTCTCATTAAACTATACGATTTGGTCGAATGATCCTGTCATGCAGGCTAATCAAATAAACAAGATTGTCGCGTTTGGTGACAGCTTGTCCGATACCGGTAATATTTTTAATGCCGCGCAGTGGCGTTTCCCGAATCCAAATAGCTGGTTTTTAGGACATTTTTCTAATGGGTTGGTTTGGACAGAATACCTTGCTCAGTCTAAAAATATGCCAGTCTATAACTGGGCGGTTGGTGGTGCTGCCGGAGCGAATCAATATGTGGCTTTAACTGGAGTGACTGGACAAGTAGATTCTTATTTACAGTACATGGGTAAAGCACAAAATTACCGTCCGGAAAATACCTTATATACGTTGGTCTTCGGTCTCAATGATTTTATGAATTATAACCGAGACGTTGCGGAGGTTGCGGCTGATTTTACTACGGCATTACAACGTTTAACACAATCTGGCGCGCAAAATATCTTAATGATGACGTTACCGGATGTGACTAAAGCTCCGCAGTTTACCTATTCGACACCAGCTGAAATCGATTTGATTCAAGGTAAAATCAATGCGCTGAACACCAAGTTAAAACAGTTAGCAGCACAATATATTTTACAAGGTTACGCTATTCATCTGTTTGATACTCACGCACTATTTGATTCAATGGTCGCTGAACCGGAAAAGCATGGCTTTACCAATGCCAGTGAACCTTGCTTGAATCTCACCCGTTCTTCTGCGGCGGATTATTTATATCGTCATCCGATCACCAATACCTGTGCTCGTGATGGTGCAGACAAATTTGTATTTTGGGATGTCACCCATCCAACCACAGCGACTCATCGCTATATTTCGCAAACGCTGTTAGCGCCGGGTAATGGATTACAATATTTTAATTTTTAATATTTTCAGTATCTATCATTACCGCTAAGCTCGATGTAGCCTGAAGATCGTTTGTATCTTCAGGCTTTTTTATTGGATCGCTTATACCCTTCCGACTTGAAGCTGCAGGGGTGTTGGCTACGTTCGTTCGCCCCAATCACATAGTCTATCTATGCTCATGGGGACTCACTCTCTTGCCGCCTACCTGCAACTCCAAGTTGTTTGGGTATATGTTGTGGTTGACTACTTTTTAACTGTCTTCATTAGTTAATAATGCTTATTTGTGAATTGAGTTCATGAATGGTTTTCCGCAAAGCGAGATAATCCCATCCATAGGCTTCTATTACACTGACTGTCTAATCTGCTGGAGATAACGGCAATCAATAAGGAAAATGCAATGTCTTGTGATTTTTATCAACAAATACGCCAACAGTTGGATGATGTTAAAACCGAAGGTCTCTATAAATCTGAACGCGTGATCACCTCACAGCAACAAGCGGCGGTTTCTATCTCAACCGGTCAAGAAGTACTTAACTTTTGTGCCAATAATTATCTTGGTTTGGCGAACCATCCGGCTTTGATTGAAGCGGGTCAACAAGGTATGGCGACGCATGGTTTCGGGATGGCTTCAGTACGTTTTATCTGTGGTACGCAAGATATCCATAAGCAGCTTGAAGAGAAGCTGTCTGCTTTCCTTGGCAAAGAAGACACCATTCTTTATACCTCGTGCTTTGATGCGAATACCGGGCTATTTGAAACGCTACTTGATAAAGAAGATGCCATCATCTCTGATGCGCTTAATCACGCTTCGATCATTGATGGCGTTCGTTTATGTAAAGCGATGCGTTTTCGTTATAGCAATAACAACATGCAAGAGTTGGAGCAGCAGCTGATTGCTGCTGACCAAGCGGGCGCACGGCATAAGCTGATTGTCACCGATGGTGTTTTCTCTATGGACGGCGTAGTGGCGAACTTGCCAGCGATTTGTGATTTAGCGGATAAATACCATGCTTTGGTGATGGTGGATGATTCCCATGCGGTGGGCTTTATGGGCGCAAATGGCCGTGGTACGCATGAATATCATAACGTTATCGACAGAATTGATATTATTACCGGAACGCTAGGCAAAGCCATGGGCGGCGCTTCTGGTGGTTATACTTCCGGTAAGAAAGAAGTGATTGATTGGTTACGTCAGCGTTCACGTCCTTATCTCTTCTCAAACTCCGTGGCACCAGCGATTGTCGCCGCTTCTCTGCGTGTCTTGGATCTGTTAGCTGAAAGTGGTGAATTACGCGATAAACTGTGGAGTAACGCGGCGTATTTCCGCTCTCGTATGGAAGCGGCGGGGTTTACCATGGGCGGCGCTGATCATGCGATCATCCCGATTATGCTTGGTGATGCGAAAGTGGCTGCTGAGTTTGCTGAGCGTGCATTAGTCAAAGGCATTTACGTGATTGGTTTTTCTTTCCCGGTGGTGCCAAAAGGTCAGGCGCGTATCCGCACGCAAATGTCAGCGGCTCACAGTCGTGAGCAGCTCGATAGAGCGATTGATGTCTTTATTCAAGTCGGCCATGAGATGGGGCTTATCAAATGAAAATCAAAGCATTAGCCAAGTTAAAACCAGAGCAAGGCATCTGGATGACCGAAGTCGATATGCCAGAGCTGGGTCATAATGACTTACTGATTAAAATCAAAAAGACCGCCATTTGTGGTACCGATGTGCATATTTACAACTGGGATGAATGGTCACAAAAAACCATCCCTGTGCCGATGGTGGTGGGCCATGAATACGTTGGTGAAGTGGTTGGTATTGGTCAAGAAGTTCGCGGTTTTGAGATAGGGGATCGCGTTTCAGGTGAAGGGCATATTACTTGTGGTCACTGCCGTAATTGCCGCGGCGGTCGTACTCACCTTTGCCGCAATACCATTGGCGTAGGGGTGAACCGCACCGGTTCATTCTCAGAGTATTTAGTGATCCCAGCGTTTAACGCGTTTAAGATCCCCGATGGTATTTCTGATGATCTTGCGTCTATCTTTGACCCGTTTGGTAATGCGGTGCACACGGCTTTATCGTTTGATTTAGTGGGCGAAGATGTGCTGATAACTGGAGCAGGTCCAATCGGTATTATGGCGGCGGCGGTGGCGAAACATGTTGGCGCGCGCCACGTGGTAATCACTGATGTGAATGAATACCGCCTAGATTTAGCGCGCAAAATGGGCGTAACGCGAGCGGTTAATGTGGCGGAGCAAAAGCTTGAAGATGTGATGAATGAACTCGGCATGACAGAAGGCTTTGATGTCGGCCTTGAAATGTCTGGAGTGCCAAGTGCGTTTAGTTCGATGCTGCAAACCATGAATCATGGCGGACGCGTCGCTCTGCTAGGCATTCCACCTTCATCGATGGCGATTGATTGGAATCAAGTGATTTTTAAAGGCTTAGTCATCAAAGGCATTTACGGTCGCGAAATGTTCGAAACGTGGTACAAGATGGCGAGCCTGATTCAATCTGGCTTAGATTTAACGCCAATTATCACCCACCACTTCAAGGTCGATGATTTCCAACAGGGTTTCGATGCCATGCGTAGCGGGGCTTCTGGCAAAGTCATCCTTGATTGGCAAGCGTAAATTTTCTTGCCTAACGTTGTCCGTATTAACTAAAAAGGAGCTGATGGAGCTCCTTTTTTAATGCGTTGATTGAAATATATTCTTCTACCTGTAGTTAGCAAGTACAGTGTCGACATGACCCTGCTCTCGGAATTGTGCCATTTGCTGGTTAAATTCAGGGAGTAGGCTGTTAAAAGGTGAACTCTTGCCAATACATAAGGAAAATTCTACTTCAGTCAGTATGATTGGCAGCTCGATAATCAATCCTTGCAGATTTAACTGAGCCATTAAATAGTCCGCTACGATTTTGTCCGTGGCGATAACATCTCCTCTACCATGAGCCAACATGGTTAAGGCATTGGATAAGTTTGAGGTTAATAACCGGCGAAATTTATCTTCAGGAAAATGCTGATTACCCCAATTATTACCTTGATAATCCAGAATTAAAAAAGGGCTTAGATCTTCCGTTGTTTGGATATGCTCAATCTGATCAAGATTGCGGTTAGTTGGGTTAACAAACAAGTTCATGGGGCCAACAATAACAGGTGTACTCGATACATTAGTGTATTCCTGCCGCGCTTGTGTGGCGACGGTGATAAAAGCGTCAGCTTCTCCCATTTGGACCATTTTCTGCGCTCTGGCCCATGGATAGCCTCTGTGAAGTACGGAAATACCCATTTTATCTTGTAAAACCTGATCGGCAATATCGATAAAAATCCCCGCCATGTTACCGTTTTCATCTCGAAAAGAGTAAGGCGGAAAAGAGTCATAATAAACAATCGTCATCGAGGGTTTGGCAAACGTGGATGCGCTTGTTAAGGATAAAACCAGTAGAACCCATATTCTATTCGACATAATCCATGCTCATTAATAATAGTCTTGTTATTATAGTGAATTCTGAACAACGCATAGTGCGTTATAGGTTATCCAAACCATCGCTCAGATGAAAAATGAAACAGTGAAGTCATAGGTGCGAGAGGTAGGTTTGAGAGGTGATAGTGCAATCTGCGTTGCAAGATGAAACTGTTGCATATCGCCTGGTTGATTAAGAAGTCGTGGCTTGCGTTAAGTTATATAACTAATGTGCGTTAACCACTCCGGTTTGGTTAAAGCACATCGGCTCGATACGGTAGCTTTCGGTGGCAATGAATCCGTTAGCAAGCGATCTGATTATCCAGCACTTCAAACTGAGTTTTATCCCATTCAGTGAGATTATCGGTGACTTTGCCAATCAATGGCAGTAAACGTCCGGCGTCTCTTTCTTTGAAAGGGTGATTAGTGATCACAGCAAATCCAGCAATGCAGCATTTACCGCCCTTGGCTTGAATGAATTGAGCCAGTGTTCGCACCGCTTCTTCGCTGTAAGATTCAATTTTATAGATATGGCCCATAATGCTTTCCTCTAAAGGTAGTATTCAGCATGATGACGAGTGAGCGCTGAGTTATTTTTATTAAGCATATTTGGTGCCAGTTTATATCGATTGAAGACGATTGATATCAGACCTATCTGATCGTTAGCTAAGAAGATTCAACAATCGCGGTTTCATCAATCTCGTATTTGCGGATCTTACGCCACAAGGTAGTGCGGCCAACCCCCAGAGCTTTGGCGGTTTGTTGTAAGTGACCTTGATGATGTTTTAACGCATGAATAATGGCGTTTTTTTCTATTAACTCAAGGCGTTGAATGGGCTGCGCTTGGTCCGTGCGTCGGCGTATTCTATCGGGCAGATCGCCAAGGCGGATAATACGATGCGTCGAGCTCAGTAGCACTTTATCCATCACACTCAGTAATTCACTGCGATTGCCGGGCCAGCTATAATCCAGTAGTGTTTGCAAAGCCTCTGCGGTAAGCGTGCAATTCGCTCGCTGAACAATATGTGCAATTAAGGTGCGGGTATAATCAATAGCTTCGCGCTGCGGTGGAATACATATCTCAATGCCCTGCATCGCGTAATACAATTGACGGCTAAATACCCCTGATTCGACTAACTTATCTAAATCAGCACTACTGGTGCTAATCACCCGCACATTAACCGGAATCACCTGCTGGCTGTGTAAGCGAGTGAGAAATCCGGTTTTTAAAATCGCCAACAAGCTAGCTTGTAAATGAGGTGGCAGGTATTCGATGTGTTCTAAAATCAGCGTGCCATTGTAAGCCAGTTCAAATTTCGATGGTTGGCTTTGCTGGTCATCCCCGAGTAGTGCTTGTGCTAATTGTTCCGCTTGTAAAGCTGCACAATCAATAATCATCAGTGGTGCGAGGCGCTGCTGGCTTTTATGATGAATAGCCAACGCGAGCGAGAGTTTACCGACGCCATCTTCACCTTGCAGTAGTACCGGCACTGAGACTTTGGCCGCTTTTTCAATGCGTTGCTGACATGGGTGGCCTTCCAATAACCACAAGTTTTCGCTCGGCTGCCAATAGTCGCCGCCAATAAGATGACGTTCATGCTGTTGAGGGAGTGGTTCACTGGGATGAAACAGCGCCATCACTTCACCACTGCTGAGTGGCTTAAGTGAGAGGATCACTTTCAGCAATTGTTGCTGACAATCCACCATGACTTCGACTTTTTCTAGTTTAGTTCTGTCGGCTAACGCTTGCTCTACCACGGGCGGAAAATGAAATAACGCCTCAATATGGAGGCCAATATGACTTTCATCTAAACCTAGCCATTGCCGAGCACAGTGATTAATGTACTGCACATAGCCAGACGCTTGCCAAGTGACCACGCCTTGCTCTATTCCTTCCAATAGTACATCACGCTGGGTTAATAAGGTATTGGCTTGGGTCAGGCGCAGCTCTGAACTGAGTAGGGTTTCAATCTCCCGGGCGGCACTCTCGATTAATGCATCAATCATCATACTATGTTGTTGGGTTTCGCTGATCAGAGTCAAGCTGGCTAGCAACTCGCCCATGGGATCAAAAATGGGTACTGCCGAGAAAAACCAAGGATGCAGCGCTTTACTGAGATGTTCGGCTCCGTTTGACAGTTGCGCTTGATGCGTGATTAAACAGCGCTCGATAGCATGATTGCCGATCCGTTTATCTGTCCAATCGGATCCGACGCTTAAGCCGAGATTTGACAGCGCTTGGCTAAGCCTTGCCGCCCCTTGTAGGTGTAAGGTAATCCCTTGTGCATTGGTTATGCAAAATAACCAATTGGGGTCGCGAAGTTTTTCGGTGATGGCATCTAAGACTCTTTGGGTAAAACAGAGTAAATTTTGCTGTGATTGCAAAGTCTCGTTAAGCGTTGAGCCTCGTAGCGTTCTTGGCGGTTGCCAAGATTTAGCTTGGCAACATTGGCTTGCTTGCTGCCACTGTTGATAGAGCTCAGCATGCTGGCCTTTAACCGGTAACCAGCCTGTATCGACAAAAATTTTCCATTGTTTATAGGTATCGGCAACCATAAATACATCTGCGGCTAGGGAGGCTGAGGATATGGTAACAAGAAGCTCGTCAAAAAACGAATCCCCCAAGCAAGATGGGGGATAAATAGTACCGTTAGGCGGTGGTTAAGGCATGGGTGGTAAGGATCGCGGCATACACTTGGTCGGCACTCACGGGAAATGGCATGTTATGAATGGTCTCGCCTTCGGCGCAGGCCATTTCTGACACCGCCATGATTTGTGGCAAATCGATAGTGGTGACGCCCATTTCGTGTAAATTAGTCGGTAAGCCTACTTGACGGCAGAAAGCCAACACTTGGGCGAACTCTTCTTTAGGGGCATTCTCTAATACCAGTTGTACTAGGGTACTGAACGCGACTTTTTCACCATGATAAAGGTGGTGACACTCTTCTAATACCGTTAAACCGTTATGAATCGCATGGGCTGCCGCCAGTCCGCAGCTTTCAAAGCCGATTCCGCTTAAATACGTATTAGCTTCGATAATGTTTTCCATCGCTTGAGTCACCAGACCTTGTTTACCAGCCATCATCGCGCTGTAGCCATCTTCTAATAGCGTTTGATAACAGGTTTGAGCAATCGCAAAAGCGGCTTTGGTGGCGAGGCCTCCTGCCATGGTCGCCTTACCAGAGGTAATGGTTGCCCGCGCTTCAAAGTAAGTGGCGAGTGCATCACCCATTCCTGCCACCAATAAACGTACCGGAGCTTTGGCAACGATTTCGCTATCGACCAACACCATATTCGGATTGGCAGGGAAGAATAGATATTCGCTGAACTCACCTTGTTCGGTGTAGATCACCGCCAGTGAGCTGGTTGGCGCATCAGTTGAGGCGATGGTAGGAATGATCACCACAGGCAAACCCAAGTAGTAAGCGACACTTTTCGCGGTATCAAGCGCCTTGCCGCCACCGATGCCCATAATCACTTGCGCTTGATCCTCTTTGGCGACCTGAACTAAGCGCTCAATTTCATTACGGCTACATTGACCGTGAAAAGGCGATAAGGTGAGATGCATGTCGAGGCCAGCAAACTGAGTGGCTAGGCTGTCTTCAACCAGCGGGAGTACCATAGGGTCAGTGATGGCGAAAGCCCGTTGACCAAAGCCCGTGACATGGCGAGCCACTTGATGGATAGCGCCTTTACCTTGAATGTATTTACTGGGCGAGATTAAGATTTTTTCCACGTTATTGATCCTTATTCTATGTATGAATCATTTTTATAGTGAGCCTGACGGTGAGAAGAGATGCCAAGCTCGGTTGGCTCTAGTAGTAAGTGGTTAGGCTTGGCTTGGCAATCAGTTTTGCCAATCGGATCGCCAATCAAATCCCTGTTTCACATTTCATTGCTTTTCGCTGCCTCTCGTTAAACAAGAAAAGACACAGTTCACAAATTTAACTCAACTGGTTCACTATGAAACACTTTAAGGGCTTTGGTGGTTTCATAATGAAACTTTTGATTGATAAATTGCTTAATTTAGCGCTAATGGTAGAGTTTTTGACTAAAAATGCTTTGGAGTGCTGTCTGTGTATAATGTGTTTGATCCCCGCTTTTTGAATGATACTCCTTCCCCAGTCGCGGTCATTAGCGGCGGTGGGCAGGGCCACGAACCTTTGCACAGTGAATTTGTTGGCCGAGGTATGTTGGCCGCTGCGTGTATCGGTGAGCATTTCACCGCGCCATCAGCGCTGCAAATTACGGAGCACGTTAAAGAGCATTTTCTATCCTCGACTCCTATCTTGTTTTTAGTAAAAAATCACACAGGTGACGTGCTGAATTTTCAACTCGCCACCGAGTGGCTAAGCGAGCAAGGCTATCAGGTGGATTTTTGTCTGGTCGATGATGATTGTGCTCCTTTACCCGCGCACTGCATGATGGGTGGCAAAGGGTTAGCGGGAATTGTCATATTACAAAAACTGTTAGGTGCTTACAGTTTGCAATTGGCTGATTCGGGATTGTCTAGTCAACAGCAACTGAGCGTGTTGACTGAGCAAGCGCGGCAATGGACAGCACAATGCCATACTATTAGCGTGGGGTTTGTCGGGGCTCAAGCTCCCGAGCCAGATCAAATACTTGAGCAGATCAAAGTCGGGGTGGGGTTGCACAATGAGCAAGGAATAATGCAGTTAACCTCGGGGACGTTTGCCGAAGTGTTGCAACATCTGCAACAGCAGCTAGCGAACGCGTCACAGCGCGCTCGATTGCAAATCCAGTGGTCGAGTGCAACCCATGATTGGCAGCAGCAGTTTATCACTACGGCTGCAGTGGCAGAACCGCAGTATTTATTATTACTCAATGGCTTAAGTGGGCAAAATCAGCAGCAGTTAGACCATCTCTGTCAATGGGTCACTCAACAATTAACCCAGAGCCAGATGACCATTGTCGAGACCATTGCGCAAGCGGTCTGTCGTGGGGCGCATCCGAATGCTTTCTCTGTGAGCCTATTCACCCTTGATGATCGGGCTTTATCTTGTTGGCAAGCTCCGGTAGACACCGCCTATTGGCAATGGGGGAAATAAACCATGCTCAGCCAAGCGATGGTCTATCACTGGTTACAGTTACTCAGTCAAAATTTACTCCAACACAGTGAATATCTTAATCAGCTGGATGCCGAAATTGGCGATGCCGATCACGGCGTGAATATTCAGCGTGGCTGTACGTTATTGGTCAGCAAATTGCCGAGTTTAGCCGACATGAGTATTGCCAATTTATTGCAAAATTTGGGCTTTGTGTTTCTTTCCGGCGTTGGCGGGGCCAGCGGGCCTTTGTACTACACCTTATTTCAGCGAGCGGCGCACAGCGTGGAAGGTAAAACCGCGCTCAGTGTCGATGATCTTTATCGAGCGTTATTGAATGGCCAGCAGGGAGTGAAAACGCGCGGCTATGTGCAGTACCAAGATAAAACCTTATACGACATTTGGTATGTGGCGACAGAAACGTTACAGCGCTGCGTGGCTAGTCAATACACTATGGCGCAAAGCCTCACGGTATTGAATGAGGCCTGTCAGCAAGCGGCTCGTGATTCGATTGCTCTGCCCGCTAAGCGCGGTAGAGCGGCCTACTTAGGCGAGCAAAGCTGCGGTTATTTGGACCCTGGTATTGAGTCAAGCCGAGTGATGATCGCCAGTTTACAGCAAGCGTTTGAGCATCTCTGCGCTTCTTAGAATCTTCTCTCTTAAGTCCGTTTATTCCATTTCTTATCTAAATCAAGCAGCGCTCGTATCGGCTGCTTGGTCGTTTCTGCTGCTCTCTATCTGTTATGCTGAGTCGTTTTGGCGCGGCATCAACTTTTGAGGCTAGGGAGCAAATGGCTTTCACGTCATCTCGCCTAAGCTCACACTCTAAGAAAAGCGAGCGTCAATGGTGTTTCATTATGAATCAATCGCGAAATTAATCCTGTTTCATTTTGCAACGTGAAAATTTTTTTGTTGATCCTAGCTGTCATCCGCACAATCGAAGCTGTTGATTTACTTTCAATCCAAGGAATAACGTGATGACTCAATTTTTTATTAATAATAAAGAGCAATTGGTAAATGAAGCGATTGAAGGGGCGGTGTTAACCAGCCCTTGGCAAAACCTAGAGCAACTGGATATCGATCCACACATTCGCATCGTGGTTCGCCGTGATTGGGATAAAAGCAAAGTAGCGATTATTTCTGGCGGTGGCTCGGGCCATGAACCGGCTCACGTTGGCTTTGTGGGTAAGAATATGCTGACCGCCGCGGTGTGCGGTGATGTGTTTGCCTCGCCCAGTGTTGATGCGGTGTTTAATGCCATTGTTCAAGTGACCGGTGAAGCGGGCTGTTTGTTGATTGTCAAAAACTACACCGGCGATCGATTAAATTTTGGTTTAGCGGCAGAAAAAGCTAAGCGTCTCGGTTATCAAGTTGAAATGGTGATGGTCAGTGATGACATTGCCTTGCCCGATAATAAGCAGCCTCGTGGTGTGGCTGGTACCTTATTTGTGCATAAAGTGGCCGGCTATGCGGCGGAGCAAGGTCAATCACTGTCTGCAGTCGCTGAAGCTGCGCAAGTGGCGATTCAACGCACCGCCAGTATTGGCGTGGCACTCTCCAGTTGCCATTTACCGGGTGAAACGCACAGTGAGCGAGTCAAAGCGGGTCATGCTGAGCTAGGCTTAGGCATTCACGGTGAGCCTGGCGTTTCGGTGTTAGCAACGCAAAATAGCCGCGATATTCTGGCGATGATGATTGAAAAGCTGCTGAGCGCTTATCCGTTAACCAGTGATGATAAAGTCGCGGTGCTACTCAATAACTTGGGTGGCGTATCCAATCTTGAAATGAGTTTGTTAACGCGCGATCTGTGTCATTCTTCTCTTGCGCCATCAATCCAATATTTAGTGGGTCCAGCGCCCTTGATGACGGCGTTGGACATGAAAGGCTTCTCTATCTCATTACTGCATTTAGATGCGCAGCTGGAAGCGGCATTATTGGCTCCAACCGAGGTCAGCAGTTGGCCAACGCCTTTAGCGGTCAATGATGTGGCGCGTCGCGCAGTCGAAAAGCAAGCCGATCAACTGCACTATCAAGCCTCCGAGCATGCTGAGCATCAAATGATAGTCAACTGTATTTGCCAGACCTTGATCGCTAATGAAAGTGAGCTTAATCGTCTCGATAGTTTAGTTGGCGATGGAGATACAGGCTCAACCTTTGCTGCTGGTGCACGACAAGTCTATCGTGAGAGCCAAGCGAATCAATTGCCATTCGCGCAAGTCGATAAGTTATTAGGCGTAGTGGGTGAGCGCCTTGCCACCGTGATGGGCGGCTCAAGTGGCGTGTTACTATCGATTTTCTTTACCGCTGCGGGCCAACAGATGAGTGAAGGTCAACCACTGGCGAGGGCACTAGTGGCGGGATTAAATAAAATGAAACAGTACGGCGGCGCTGAGTTGGGTGACAGAACCATGATTGATGCGCTGCAGCCAGCACTGGAAGCGTTAGTCGCTGGGCAAAGTCTAACCGAAGCGGCAAGCGCCGCTGAGCAAGGCAGTGCTTCCACCGCATTAATGAACAAAGCCAATGCTGGTCGCTCGTCTTATTTAGCCAGTGACAGTTTAAGTGGTATTAAAGACCCCGGTGCGGTAGCGGTCGAGAGCGTCTTTGCAGCGCTGACCAAGCTGAATCGTTAAGCTTTAGCGATTAACGATTTTTTTATCTTAGCCACCGATTTTCCGGTGGTTTTTTTATTATCGAAGCAACTCAATATTCCTCGCATCCTTGTGTTACGCCTATTGTTGACAACGATAACGATTATTATCCTTATGGATTAACATCGTGATTTGTGCGGCTAACCGAGTCTGGTTATAACCCATGGTTCATTAACTAAGTAGTGAACATCATGGGATTAGAGAAGTTGCTGGACGCGATAGCGGAGCAAGGTTGGTATGTGTGGGATGATTTTTTAACGCCCGATCAAGTCAGCCGTTTACGATCTTGCGCTCCTGAAAGTTGGCAGCAAGCACGTATCGGTCGGCAAGATGAAGCCCAGCGAATTAGCCAGATCCGCAGTGATAAGATTCAATGGCTGAGAGAATCGATGGGTCAGCCAATACAAGATTATTTGGAGCGGATGGAGCAGATTCGCCAGCAAGTGAATCAAGACTTCTTTTTAGGATTATTTGAATACGAAGCGCATTTTGCGAAATACGAAGCCGGTGATTTTTATAAAAAACATCTCGATGCGTTTCGCGGTAATGAAAATCGTAAGCTAACGACAGTGTTTTACATGAATCCTAATTGGTGCGCTGCCGATGGTGGAGAATTAAAACTTTATGATTTGAACGATCAGCTGATTGAGACGATTGCGCCTATTTCAGGTCGTTTAGTGGTGTTTTTATCGGAGAAATTCCCTCATGAAGTGTTGCCGACTCAAGCGGAGCGGATCAGTATCGCGGGCTGGTTTCGAACTAACGGGGTAACCGAAAACCGCTTGGATATTGCTCGTTAGCAATAAGCACGAAGCGACGGATGCGCTTCGTGCAATGATTACCTAAGTCTATCTACGCTCATAAAGAGTCACGCTGTGCTGCAAGGTAAGTACAGGTTGGACGTTTATTCTGGATAGGTTTTTTTTAAATAGTCACTTTGCAGGATGTACATCCGTTTGACGTCTCGGTAACGACCATTAATGAAAAACTCTTGTACTAAATGCCCTTCTTCAATAAACCCGCATTTTTCATATAGATGAATCGCTTTATCGTTTTCAATCGAAACATGCAGATAAATTTTGTGCAAATTAAGAATGGTGAAAGAGTAATCCAGCGCACGATGAATTAAGGTTTGTGCGTAACCTTTACCTTGGTGTTCAGGAGTGATAATGATTTGAAATTCAGCACTGCGGTGGATGTAGTTAATCTCGATGAGCTCGACTAAGCCAATCAGATCTTTTTGCTGATTCTCAACCACGAAACGCCGTTCTGCATTGTCATGAATGTGTTTGTTGTACAACTCTTCCAGTTCATCAAACGATTCATACGGCTCTTCAAACCAGTAAGACATAATGTTGCGGTTGTTATTCAAATTATGAATAAAGCGCAAGTCGCCGCGCTCTAAAGCTCTAAGAGATAGCTGGTGTTTCATGGATAATCCTTATTATTCTTTTATTGTATTTCACTGTACATCATAGTGGTTAATGGGGGCAGATCTCTGCGAACTAAGATGATTTACTTCGGTTTATCTTTATTTTAGTTGAGCCGTGATCATCTGTGCCAGAAGATTTAAGCTAAGTTGCCATTTTTTTTCATCATTCAAATTTGCCACGCTAAAGCGAATACAGTGAGTGAATTGATGTTGGGTCGCAAATAGATGCCCTGGCAAGAAGCTGATTTTTTTGGGTAGACATTGTTGGTAGAGCTCGTAAGTATCGATATGAGACGGTAGTGTTAGCCAGTTTAAAAAGGAACCTTCTGGATGACAGAGGTGGTATTGTCCCTGTAATGCTTGTTGGCCATTGAATGCTTGGTTCAACATGGTGGTAAACTTTTGCTGGCGATATTGATATAGGCGGCGCATTTTAGCAAGATGAGTTTTGTACTGACCGGAAGAGAGAAACTCAGCCACTGCTGATTGTATTAAATTTAGGCTGCCCATGTTCTCACTGAGTAAAATCTTGTCTATTTTTTCCATGTATTGTCCAGCAATTATCCAGCCAATTCGAAGTCGAGAATCTAACGTTTTAGAAAGCGAATTAATATAAATAACTCTATCGTGGTTATCCAAGCTTTTTAAGCTGGGGATTGGAGCGTTAAAACCTAAATAACCAAAGACATCATCTTCAATGATTGGCAGCGAGGGTGTTTTTTCTAGCAGCATTTTACGGTGTAACAGTGGCATCAATGCCCCAGTTGGATTAGTAAAATTGGGCGTAAGCAATAGTGCTTTGATTGGCCAGCGCTCTAAAGCATCAACCAGTGCATCCAGAACAATTCCAGTTATTGTGTGACTGGGTATTTCCACCACTCTTAACCCTAAAGACTCGATTAACAATAAGGTACCAAAATAACAAGGCGACTCGACGGCCACGATGTCTCCCACTTGAGTGATCGCTCGAAAAGCTAAGCTGATGGCTTGTTGCGCTCCATGCGTAATGGCAATGTCTCGACTCTGGGCAAAAATACCGTTCTCTTGTGAAAGTTTTGCTAGCTGTTTTACGAGTTGGTTATTCCCCGGTGGCAGTTGATAGTGACTGGGAATATGTGTTTGTTTACGGCTGTGACGTCCGATATGTGCATACAAACTACGAATGGCACTAGAGTCGATATTCGGGTGTGCGGAACCTGCTGGCATTTCATATTGCTTGATTGGATTGGCCAGAATGTCTTTCGACATTGACAACAAATCGACTTGGCGAGGTGTTTGGCTACTGATTTCTAACGATGATGGTGGTGGCGAAACACAGTAACCACTTCGTGGCTGAGCGTATACCCATCCTTGAGCTTCCAACACCTGATAGGCTCGAATGACGGTATTTTTGCTCACCGATAGGGCAAGGACTAATTCACGAATGGATGGCAGTTTTTCGTGTGGATTAAACAAACGTTGCTCAATGGCGTGGCGTAAATACGCTTCCACTTGTCTATATTTGCAAATTTTGACCATTCTGTACCCGTTGAAATAATGGAAACTGTGCCTTTTTGTTTTTCTGTACCCAATTAAAGTAGCGTAATTGTTATCCTCATGGCGAGAGATTTTCTATGTTCATTAAAATGATCCCTTTTCTGTTTGTCATATTATGGTCTTCAGGCTTCGTGGGGGCTCGTTATGGGCTGACTTATGCTGAACCTATGACATTGCTCAGCTTACGTATGCTGTTAACGGTACTTTTATTCGGTGGTTTGCTGGCTCTTTTTAAACGGCAATCTATCCCAAAAGGGAAAGCACTATGGCACGCAAGTGTTGCTGGTTTACTGATTCATGGATTGTATTTGGGCGGAACTTATCAGGCGATTTATTGGGGCATGCCGGCAGGGTTAACCTCATTGTTAGTCGGTACTCAACCTGTGATGACCGTTTTGCTGTTGGTTATCATGACGCCACAACGTTTTACTGTTAGTCAATGGATTGGGCTGGGGATAGGATTTGTCGGCATCAGCTTGGTCTTGCTCGGTAACCTTGAGTGGCAATCAGAAGAGAAGCAATGGGCCGCGATAGGAATGTGTCTTCTCTCTTTGTTTGGTATCACTGTTGGCACTTTGTACCAGAAAAGATTTTGTCAACAGATTGATCTATTGGGGGGAACCTTGGTGCAATACATGGCGGCTTCCATACTATTTATTCCTCTTGCGATTAAGGTTGAAAGTATGAGTATTCAATGGACGACGACGTTTGTGTTGACCATGGTTTGGTTAGTCGTTGTTTTATCATGTGTTGCCGTTTTACTTTTGCTGTACATGGTCGAGCATGGTGCTTCATCCAATGTGGCCTCTATTTTTTATTTGGTTCCGCCGACGACGGCGATTCAGGCATGGTTTGCGTTTGATGAATTATTGGATGGATTGGGGATATTAGGTTTTATATTAACCGCGTTAGCGGTGTACTTTGTCGTCAAAAAGCCGAAGCTATGGGGACGAAAGCGAGGCTTAATATTGGAAAATTAAGTTATTTTGCATGTGGCAGACAACGGTTTCAGACCGTTGTCTGCAAGGACGAGATTTAACGCTCAATCACGACGCCTTTTTCTTGGTGTAAGCGTTGACATGCACGGCCATCACTGTGGAATAAATGGCAGCGATGAGCGGGCAGACCAATCGTCAGCGTATCACCGACTTCGATATCGAGCGTGTCTGGTTGGCGGTAGATGATGTCAGAGTCTGAGCCTTTAACGTTCATATACACTTGGGTTTCGTTACCAAGTTTTTCAACAATCATCACTTTGCCATCGATTTGAGCATCACCCTCTTTTGGCTCTAACAAATGCTCAGGACGTACACCAAGTGACATACGAGCACCTGCGGTAACCGTCGTGCCATCAACGGGGATCCAGAAAGCAACGCCATTGGACAGCTTTACTTTGACCTGATCTTTTTCCGCTTCTTCAATGGTGACACTCATAAAGTTCATTTTCGGAGAGCCAATGAATCCTGCTACAAAACGGTTTTTTGGGTAGTGGTAGAGCTCTAAAGGTTTACCGACTTGAGAGACGTATCCTGCGTCTAAAACAACGATTTTATCGGCCATGGTCATCGCTTCAACCTGATCATGGGTGACGTAGATCATCGTGCAACCGAGTTTACGTTGTAGTTTGGTGATTTCAGAACGCATTTGCACACGTAACGCAGCGTCTAAGTTAGACAGTGGTTCATCGAGTAAGAAAACGTTTGGTTGAGAGACGAGCGTTCGACCAATCGCGACCCGTTGGCGTTGGCCACCAGAGAGCGCTTTGGGTTGACGATCCAATAGGTGGCTCAGTTGCAGAATATCCGCCACTTTTTCCACTCGTTGACTAATATCCGCTTTACTGGCTTTGGCTAGTTTTAGCCCGAACGACATGTTGTCGTATAAATTAAGATGCGGATAAAGGGCATACGATTGAAATACCATGCCGACGCCGCGTTTTGATGGTTCAACATCGTTCATGCGTTGATCGCCGATGTAAAGATCGCCCGACGTGATCTCCTCAAGGCCGGCAATACAGCGTAATAAGGTGGATTTGCCACAACCTGATGGACCTACGAAAACGACAAATTCGCCTTCTGGGATTTCTAAATCAACATTTTTAGAAATCAATACATCGCCATAAGCTTTACATACATTTTTTAACGTGACACTCGCCATGTCGCTCGTCCTCGGTCAAGATTTTTTAATGATTACTGCCTATCATTATATGAATTATCTTGCAGGCAATAACAGTAGGAATACGTTAAGGTGAATCATTTTTCATGGTGAATGCCGATGATTCAGCAGCGATGCTGCATTACCTCTCATTTCATCAGTAAGAAAAGAAAGGGTGATGCCTACAAATACATCATTTGTAGAGAGCATCACCCATCAAAGCCAAGAATCAGTTTGCTTCCCCCGCCATGCTTGAACGTCTCCCCCGTACAATAATTACCACGAACGCTCAAGTTATGACAGCAAACCCATTCGGCAATGCAAGCCAGCACTGCAATAGATACTGGAAAGGGTTCTTACCATCCACTCTTGGATGTGCTTAGTTTCCTTGATGATGTGCTTGCTTACATCCTCCCGTCACTCTTTTTTATGGGGGGAGTAGTGAAGGATGAGGCGGAGGAGGGGATAAAACCATCATATAGATCCAGTTCAAATTATTGATTGTCATGAAGTTGAACTTCATCACAGTCAATGCTTTTTTTGTGATTATGATCGCTAACCAGTGACGATGTAGATCACGAAACTAGGCCATAATGGCTAGGGCGTAGGGAGTAGGAGGATGAGCAAGCCCCGTTTTTTGCTGATGATAGATGGCGAAATACGGCAAAACCTCAATCGGTGTTCGCCCTACAACACAAATAACAAGGATATGAAGATGAAAAATGCCCTAAGCACTGTCGCGCTAAGCACTTTGGTTGCGCTTGGCTCATTTGGTGCAAATGCTGCTATTCAAGAAGGACAACTCACAATCTGGATCAACGGTGATAAAGGTTATAACGGCCTGGCTGAAGTTGGTAAGAAATTTGAAGCCGACACGGGGATTAAAGTTACCGTTGCTCACCCTGATGGTTTGCAAGACCGTTTCCCACAAACGGCGGCAACGGGTGATGGTCCTGATATTGTGTTTTGGGCGCATGACCGATTTGGTGGCTATGCCGAAGCGGGTTTACTTGCTGAAATTAAACCTTCACAACGCATTAAAGACGGTATTGTTGATTTTGCATGGGATGCCGTTCGTTATGATGGCAAACTGATTGGTTACCCAATCGCCGTTGAATCTCTCTCGCTGATTTATAACAAAGATTTGGTTCCTAATCCGCCAAAGAACTGGGAAGAAGTGGCTGAGCTTGACGCAAAACTGAAGAAGCAAGGCAAATCTGCGATTATGTGGAACTTAAAAGAACCTTACTTCACTTGGCCACTGATGGCTGCTGATGGTGGCTATGCCTTTAAGTACACTGGCGGTGGTTACGATGTTAAAGACGCTGGTATTGCTAAACAAGGTGTTAAAGATGCGATGAACTTTGTAAAAGGGTTAGTCGATAAACGCATCATCTCTGCCGATATGGACTATTCAGTTTCTGAAGCTGCCTTTAACCAAGGTAATACTGCGATGACCATTAACGGTCCTTGGTCTTGGAACAACATTGAACGTTCAGGCATCAATTATGGTGTGACTACGCTGCCAAGATTTAATGGTCAAGCTTCAAAACCGTTTGTTGGCGTATTAACCGCTGGGATCAGCACCGCTTCACCTAACCGTGACCTTGCGGTGGAGTTTTTGGAAAACTACCTGCTGACCAACGAAGGTTTACGTATGGTGGATAACGATAAACCATTGGGTGCTGTTGCACTGAACTCTTTCCAACGTGAGCTAGATTCTGATGCTCGTATCGCCGCAACCATGGATAACGCGTTAAATGGTGAAGTGATGCCAAACATCCCACAGATGAATGCTTTCTGGGGAGCGGCGAAGAGCGCTATCATCAATATCGTTGATGGACGTCAAACCGTTGATGCCGCATTGGCGGATGCAGAAAGACAAATGACGCGATAATTTCATTCAGTAATACTTTTGAGGAGAGGGTAACCTCTCCTTATTTTCTCAGTTTTCATTTCGCTAGCAGGTTGTTATATGCAGTCAATTCAAGGTACAGAGGCGATATCAGTTTCAGCCAAAATACGATCAATCAGCAAAGGCTCTATCCTTAAATGGGCCGTTTTAAGTGCAGTAGGTATCGTAAATGGCTATACAACGATTTTAATGTATTCTCGCGGTGAGCTCGCATTCGCTATGCTTACTCTGGTTCTTACTGTTTTAGCCTTGTATATTTTCGGCAGTAAGAAGACCTATGCTCATCGTTATATTTATCCCGGTGTCGCAGGGATGATTCTATTTATCCTCTTTCCTCTTGCTTATACCGTCAATTTAGCATTTACCAACTACAGCGCTAAAAATCAGCTCTCCTTTGAACGGGCGCAGACGGTGTTACTAAATCGTACTTATCAAAGTGGTGATAGCTATCCTTTTACGTTGCATAAGCTGGATGATGGTTATCGCATCGCTGTGCAAGATGGTGATAAGTGGTATATCACCGAAAGCTTTCCTCTAACAGGCTCTGTCCCTACTGATTTGTATCTTGCTCCGCTTGAGAGCCCACTCGGTGAGCCTGAGCCGGTACGCACCATTGTTGGTTATCGCAGTACCTTATCGGGGATTGATTTGCATTTCCCATCAGGCATTGATATTCGGATGAGTGGCTTACGCCAATTTGCTGGTGTGGTGCCCCTGTACACGGTGCAAGAAGATGGCGAAACACTGTTCAATAATCGAACCGGTGAATGGTTACGTCCGAACATGGAGATCGGTTTTTATCAGGTGATTGACGAACAAGGTGAGTTTGTCGGTCCGACAGTGTCTCCCGGATTTATCGTGTCAATCGGCACGCATAACTTTGAGCGAGTATGGAAAGATGATGGTATTAAAGAACCCTTCATCAGCATCTTTATCTGGACTATCGTTTTCTCGGTGTTATCCGTCGCTTTTACCTTGGTGATTGGTTTGGTATTGGCGAGCTTGGTGCAGTGGGAGTCGTTAAAAGGTCGTGCGGTATATCGAGTGCTGTTAATTTTGCCTTACGCTGTCCCTGCGTTTATTTCTATCCTGATCTTTAAAGGATTATTTAACCAAAGTTTTGGTGAAATAAACATGCTGCTGCAAGCCATTTTTGGCATAAGCCCGGCTTGGTTCTCGGATCCTTTCTTGGCGAAGACCATGGTGTTGATCGTTAACACTTGGCTTGGTTTCCCTTACATGATGATTTTATGTATGGGATTACTGAAAGCGATTCCTGATGATCTCTATGAAGCTTCGGCAATTGATGGTGCGAACTTTGTACACAATTTTACTCGTATCACTTTGCCTTTGATGATTAAGCCATTAACCCCACTGCTGATAGCCAGCTTTGCTTTTAACTTTAATAACTTTGTGATGATTCAGTTATTAACTCAGGGTGGCCCTAATATGATTGGTACATCAGAGCCTGCTGGTTATACCGACTTATTGGTGAGCTATACCTATCGTATCGCGTTTGAAGGCGCGGGCGGTCAAGACTTTGGTCTGGCTAGTGCGATTGCGACTCTCATCTTCTTGTTGGTCGGCGCCTTAGCACTCATTAATTTACGTTTTGCCAAAGTATCAGAAACCAAATAGGAGCGAAGAATATGGCTATGGTTCAAGGAAAGTCGCTCAAATATCGAGTGTGGGCCTCACACATCGCGTTATGGGCATTTTTGTCACTGATTATTTTTCCATTGTTAATGGTTATTGCTATCTCATTTCGAGAGGGTAACTTTGCGACGGGCAGCCTGATCCCCGATCGGCCGTCACTTGAGCACTGGAAATTAGCATTAGGTATGACCGTGACGCACGCCGACGGTACGGTGATTCCGCCTCCTTTCCCAGTCCTGACTTGGTTGTGGAACTCGGTTAAAGTTGGGGTAATAAGCTCGGTATTTATAGTGGCGCTGTCGACGACATCGGCTTATGCGTTTGCACGGATGCGTTTTAAGGGCAAAGAAACCATCTTAAAAGCGATGATGATTTTTCAAATGTTTCCTGCGGTATTGGCTTTGGTCGCCATTTATGCGTTGTTTGATAAATTAGGTCAATACATCCCGTTTTTAGGTTTAAATACCCATGGCGGTTTGATCTTTGCTTATCTTGGTGGTATCGCGTTACATGTCTGGACGATTAAAGGGTATTTTGAAAGTATCGATAGTTCGTTAGAAGAAGCGGCGGCGTTGGATGGTGCGACACCTTGGCAAGCGTTTAGATTGGTCTTGCTGCCATTATCGGTGCCAATTTTAGCCGTAGTGTTTATTTTATCTTTCATCATGGTCGTTGGTGAAGTTCCGATAGCATCTTTATTACTATCTGATGTAAACTCTTATACGTTGGCTGTTGGAATGCAACAATACCTTTATCCGCAAAACTATTTGTGGGGTAATTTCGCTGCGGCGGCGGTATTGTCAGCATTACCTATTACTGCGGTCTTTTTAATTGCACAGCGCTGGCTCGTTGGAGGCCTAACCGCTGGCGGTGTGAAAGGATAACAATAATAAGGGCGACCATCAGGTCGCCCATTTTGTATCGACTCAACACTTTTGGTTTGGCCGCCGATCAGTTGAGTTGGATACGAGTTCTGGCGTTACGCATAGCTGGCTGTTAGCTCTATTCCTTACTAGCTTCATGACTAACAGTTTTTGTAACCGAAACCTGAGTTTAACTCAGGTTTTTTTATGCCTGACGTTTGCCAAGTTCGCTACGGATGAAGATGATAAACAATAAGCAGAGAACGAACAGCAGAATGCCATTTGGATGCGAGGTAGTTCGAAGATTTTGTATCGCGGGTTACAGCTCTCGAGTCGAGGGAGCGCAGCTCATGTATTGCAAAAGGACATATAAACTTTCTTGTTTTAGAGCCACCTTTCGAAACAGATCGGCAAAGGTGTCATCGCCGCCAAAACAGGTTTTTATATAATGATTAATCTCGTGGGCAGAGTAGCCTTCGACATACAACGAACGAACCCATTGATATTCAACTGCTTTTGCATCGATTAGGGTTGACTCACTGAGCGTAATTTTATCGAGTGTTAAGGACATGGTCTTTCTCGTTGTTATTATTTAACCTCTATCGGGGATAAGAGTACGTTCATTCCTCGGGATAGAACACGGACTCAGCCCAGTTTAGCCGCTTTATCATGACCTGATATTGGCGTCAGTTGTGCGGGTATTATCGGTGCTACAGACCAATTAAAGCAAAGCGATATGACGTTTCAATGACAGTGGATGTCTTAATACTCTTCGTACTTGAAGTTGCAGCGGTGTTGGCTGCGTTCGTTCACCCCAATCACATCGTTTGTCTATGCTCATGGGGATTGACTCACTTGCCGCCTTCCTGCAACTCCAAGTCGTCTGGGTATGGATAGGTCTTTGAATGTTGCTTTGAGGTGGAACGAGAAAAAGGCGATGAAACGCTTAGCTACGAAGTTTGGTTTGTGCTTCTTCGACTTTTGAAAAATCTAAGCCAAGCTCTTCGACGGCTTGTTTAATTAACGCTGGATTTTGCATCACTTGAGCGAGCAAAAGTTGTAATTTATCTTGAGGTAAACCCAGTTGGCTGATGGTGGCCATTGCCGCGAGCGGATTTTGGGTCAGCGCTTGAAATACGTCATTGATTTGTTGGTCGCTGATCGCGTGCTCTTTTAAGAGGGCTATAATTGGATTCATGAGATCTCCTTTATTTTCTTCTCTTCTCTGGCTTATCCATGCATGTCAGGCCCATTCATCCCGATTCGAATTCATCGGGATGAATGTTGCCTTTCTTAACGCATAAATAGCGAGAGTATTATACGTAATACGCTTCTACCGTACCTTTGAGTTGAATCAGCATCGGATTACCGTAACGATCTTTCGCTTTAGGGGAAGGAATTTTAATCCAGCCTTCACTAATGCAGTATTCTTCTACATCACCGCGTTCTTTGCCGTTAAAGCGAATGCCAATCGCATGATCAAAGCATTCTGCGACAAAGAAAGGGCTACGAGAATTACTGGCTAGACGATCGGGTAAGGCTGGTTTTGCGGTTATGTCATTCATCATATGTGACCTGAAGTTACGAAAAAGTGCGCTATTGTAGACAGTGCGAGCGGAGTGTTCAAGCCACGTTTATCTCCGCTTATTTGCAGCTGCTGCAGTGTGTAGCCATCGACCACTCGCTGTATTTCTTCGTCCCAACCCTCTACCGACAACGCTAAGGTGTTTAGGTACACGACAACCGATAAGGGATTGGCTATTTCTTTGCCATTAGAGTGAGGCTTAGGTTTTGGGTTTTAGGTATTTGACGTGAGCTTCCATCTCTTCGCCAATTTCGGTGCGCATATTCATTAAACGTATTGCTGACTCACGTAAAGCGATGTCTTCAGCTGAGGTGGGTTGCCATTCTGGCACTGGGGTGGGTTTACCTTGTTCGTCGACGGCAACCATAATCACGATACAGTGTGTTGTGAGGCGATTGTTTAGTGCGGTCGGCTCGCTGGCTTGCACATCGATCGCGACATGCATAGAGGTTTTACCTGTGTAGATGACTTTGGCGTTGACTTCAACCAAGTTACCCACATGGATTGGGGCCACAAATCGAATGCCACCGGCATAAGCGGTAATACAATATTTACCACTCCAGCCAGCAGCGCACGCATAAGCGGCAAGGTCAATCCATTTCATGACCGCGCCGCCATGAACTTTACCGCCAAAGTTAACATCGCCAGGTTCCGCTAAAAAGCGTAGGGTTATCTCTCGTTTGCCAAAACTCATGTATACATTCCTTAATGTGACTATCGCTATCTTGATAAGATTACTATAGATCATACGAAGCGTATCTTAGCGTCATTTGGCTTTGTGAAGTGGTCGCGATACCGATAAGGTAAAATAGCTAATGCTCTGAGCGTTGTGATACGCATTTGGCGGCTCTACTATCCAGTGGAGTATCAACGGGATGGATATCTTGGGCGCAATAAAAACCCCCTCTAAAGAGGGGGTTTTTACACGGTACGAATTGAATTTTTTGAAGTATGTACCTAATCAATTTGCCAACTGATTGCTAGTAATTCAGCTGAGCTGATCATAGAGGATCAAGATACATGATGTAACTGTTCGATCGAACAGGTTTCTTGAGTGTTAAGTTTGTATAGCGTGATTTCTCCATTAACCAAAGGAGAAGTCCTATGACCATTTCTATTTACAGCCATTCATTTACGACATTGCCTGAGCAAGACTATGCTGCATTATTAAGCTTACGCTATAAGGTTTTTTATCAGCGTCTTAATTGGCAGTTAAAAACCGCAGGTGGTTTAGAAAGCGATGAGTATGATATACCCCAAGCGCATTACTTATATGCGAAGGGAGAACAAGGACAGGTTGTCGGCTGTTGGCGAATTTTACCGACCACCTCGGATTATATGTTAAAAAATACCTTCCCAGAGTTACTTGGGGCGATGACTGCACCGCGAGATTCGCAGGTGTATGAATTGAGCCGTTTTGCGGTAGATAAGGAGTTCTCAGCACTGGCTGGCGGGGTGAGTAACGTGACGATGAAGATGTTTCAATCGCTGTACCACCATGCGCAGCAACGCCATATTACTCGTTATGTAACCGTAACGTCGGTTGGTGTCGAAAAACTCATTCAACGCTTGGGTATTCCTTGTGAAAGGTTAGGCAATCAACAAGTACATGTACTCGGTTCAACGCGCTCTGTCGCTTTATCTATCCCAATGAATGAGCGGTATCGTGAGAGTGTCGGCGCTTAATATTATAAATAAGGGTTAATATAACCGCCTAAAATTGCTTTGGTAATGGCTTGGTAGCGATTCGTCGCACCAAGCTTTTTGCAAGCGTTAGAGAGATGAAATTTTACCGTTCGTTCAGAAGTATTAATAATTTGCGCGATTTCCCAAGCGCTTTTTCCTTCGGCCGCCCAACTTAAACATTGTCCTTCACGACAGGTTAACTCTGCTCTTGGCTTTGCATTACGGTGGCAGCGCACAATATTGTCTATGTTTTGTGCCAATAAGGGAACAAGCAATTGCGAGGTCTGAATAGCCGGAAGATTAAGGTCGTAATGACGTGTGTCTGAGGTCGCGAAACTGAGCATCCCGAATTCGCCTCTTAATCCGTGCACTGGAATTGAGAATCCTTCTTTTAAGCCATTAAGGCGAGCTTCTTCAAAAATGATCTGGCTATCTTGATGATGTGCACGAATCTCCGACCAGCGGATCGGTAAAAAGTTGCTCATGCTGTAGCGAACAATCGGGTCAATCAACATAAATTGGGATTCGTCGTACTGTTGACGCCAAGCGAGAGGGTAATTATCGGCGATGAGGGTGTCGTTGTTGGTTAATGTCGTCTGTAAAGAAAGGCCAAATAAAAAGTATTCATGCTCAATAAGATGATTCATCTTAGCCAACGTAGATTGCAGAGCTTGAAAACTATCAATAAAAGGATTTTCTTGGATCAGGCGCAGAATTTTTTGCATAAATGACCATTGACAACAAAGGCGCTAACTGAACTGATAATATACTTAAATAGAGGTGATGTCCGCAATTATCCTTATGGTGTTATCCCTTTTTCTTACTGCTGTAGAGGTAATATTCGATTATCCCAGTGACATCGTTTATTTGTGTTTATCGCAACGGTGAGAGCCTATCTTGACTCTCACTCGGCGCTGCCAATCGAGATTATCTGTCGTTTATTGCTTATGCAAAGTATCCAGCGCTAAACCCTTAGAGCGTGACTTGGATAGTGACGTCATGTTCTTTCGCAAAATGTTCGATTTCTTTTGGCGGAGCTTGATCGGTGATGATCAGATCAATATCGGCGAGTGTGCCTAATTTGACCATGGCGTTACGTCCAAACTTACTGTGATCAACGCCTAAATAGACGCAACGACTGTTTTCGATGATCGCGCGTTTGACCCGTACTTCATGATAATCGAAGTCGAGCAGCGATCCATCGTAGTCGATACCACTGATCCCCAGAATACCGAAATCGAGCCGAAATTGAGAGATGAAATCGAGAGTGGCTTCTCCGGTCACACCACCATCTTTATTGCGCACTTCACCGCCTGCCAGAATAATATTGAAATCAGGTTTACTCATTAAAATGGTTGCCACATTAATGTTATTGGTGACAACGCGTAAGTGATGGTGTTCAACCATTAATGCGCGAGCTATCGCTTCTGGCGTGGTGCCAATATCAATAAACAGTGTTGCGCCATCAGGGATATGCTTGACTAAAGCGGCGGCGATGGTTTCTTTTTCCGCTTGTGATGTGACTTGACGAGTATGGTAGGAGGAGTTTTCCGAACTGGTGGCGATGGTGGCTCCACCATGATTTCGACGCAGTTGGTTAGCATCGGCTAACTCATTAAGATCTCGACGAATGGTTTGCGGGCTCACATTAAATCGTTCGACCAGTTCTTCAGTGCTCACAAACCCTTGGGTTTGCACCAGTTCAATGATTTCTTGATGACGTTTAACCGCTTTCACAGGCCTATCCTTATACGTTGAAGTGCGCTAAGTGTACGGTTTAATGGACTAAATTCAATCAACGAGAACAAATTATTCCAGTTTTTAGTTCGTTTTAAGCTTCGTTTCACACAAAACGAACATGATTATCTGTTCTATCGACAAGCCATCTTTGAGCGAACCCTTAGTCTTGGTTTAAGGTGTTGAGGCTTTTTCTATCGGTTCTAAAGTCGAACGACGTCGAATGCGCACTTGGGATAAAATGACCCCGCTAATCACCATGAGTCCGCCAATAAAGTGGTATTGATGAATATGCTCACCTAACAATGTGGCAGCCAATGTTACCGCGACAACCGGTAATAAGTTCATAAACATCGCTGATGAATCTGCTCCGATAGCGTCGATGGATTTTACCCACATCCATGGCGCAAGCAGTGAGGCGGCAATACCAGCGTAAGCGATGAGTGGCAATGACCCTTCGGTAGGCAGAAGCTGTTCGCTGGTTAACCATAATGGAATCAGCATGAATACGGCTAATACGCCTTGTAAGTAGATAATTGACCAGCTACTTAAGGGCATCTTCCAGCGTTTGAGCAGTACGCAATATAAGGCATAAACCAGTGCGGCTAAGACCATCAAACCATCCCCAGGAGTGATGGATTGATGAAGGAAAAATAACACATCGCCCTGACCGAGCATTAATGCAAGACCGAACAATGACAGTAGGCCACCAGTAATACTCAAGCTAGAAATGCGCTTATTGAGCAAAGGAACACTAATAAACACACTCAATAGGGGGACTAATGAGGTGATGAGTGACATATTTGAAGCGCTGGTGGTTAAGCCTGCGTAATAGCCTAAAGATTGATTCAACACCATGCCCAGTAACGCTAAGCAAGCGAGTTTTGGCAAATAAGGTTGAATAATGTGACGCTGCCGAATGACGGTTGGTAAGCAAAAAGGGCTTAAGATCAGCATTGCGAGCAACCAGCGATAAAAGCTCATTGCGCTCGGCTCTATAGTACTGGCGGCCATCTTATTAATAATGGTGTTGCCACCCCAAATCAGCACGGTGAATAAAGGGAGAAAATAAATCATTGCTGCCTCAGAGTCGGAGATTATTAGTGATAGTTTGACAGGTCTCTATGATTATATATATCTTTAAAAAGACACTTTGAGCGATAGGAAGACAAGTTTGAATCAACGCAGCAGAAACCTTCATCCCTCCCTCTCGATTGAGCAGGCTCCGTCGGCAGTATTTATGAATTTTGAAGCTTTTCTTTCCAATACGGAGACTCGAGCGCATAGCCATGCTTGGGGGCAAGTGCAGTTAATTTCCGGAGGTATTCTTGAGATGGAAGCAGAAGCGATGCGCTTTTTGGCTCCACCACATCTGGCTATTTGGGTTCCTGCGGGGATCCGCCATAAAAGTTATAATCGGCGACCTATCGAGTACTGTTCGTTAAATATTGCGACTGAAATGACCGAAGGTTTCCCGCAAAAAACCAGCCTAATTAAAGTCACCCCGATTGTTTCTGCGATCATTGATGACTTTCGTCAGCGTTCAGTGAGTGTCGCAACCAGTCGTGAAGACCAGCGTTTAGTACAGGTATTACTCGACCAATTAGCCACGCAGGAGACTCAGCACCATTTCCTGCCGTCTAGTCATCACAAATATTTGTCGCCGATACTGAAAGCGATTGAAGAAAATCCAACCGATGAAACAACGCTTGCTCAATGGGCACAGCGTATCCATACTACCGAGCGTACGTTAGCCCGTTATTGTCAGGCAGAATTAGGCATGAGTTTTACTGAATGGCGATTGCGAGTGCGTTATTTGCATTCGATGGAGTTATTGCGTCATGGGCAATCGGTCAAAGAAGTGGCATTAACCTTAGGCTACAATCAGGCCAGCCCGTTTATTAGTATGTTTAAAAAATACTCCGGACAAACGCCGGAGCAGTATAAGAACCGGTTACTGTCTTAAGCTTATCAAGCCAGTATCCTCTTCCTACTTGAAGTGGCAGCAGTGTTGGCTACGTTCGTTCAGCCTAATCACATCGTTTACCTATGCTCATGGGGATTCACTCACTTGCCGCCTACCTGCAACTCAAGTCGTTTGGGTATAAGTAGTTTTTGGGTATAAATAGTTTAAAGCGCCCACAATGGCTGCCACTTGAGCCGCATTACAGTCGTCACTATTGACCCGTGGGCTATCTGGGTACACTTCAGTGGTTGAGCAGTACTGGCTATTTGTGACAGAAGCGCATAAACCGAGTTCTTTTACTGGGTAAACAATCACTCCTTCTTGGATAACCGGTGAGCCAATAATTTGACCTTGTTGATCGGCGGGCGCGATGTGAGTGACTTGACGTACCGATTCAATAATTGCGGCTTGAAAATCCAATTGCGGATTCTCGCTGTCTCCTACGGTATAAAAGCCGTCGGGGATATGTCCCGGTTGATAATCGATACCATCACGCGCCGCCAATGCGGGGCGAAATTCGTTTTCATCACTGTCGGTGGTTTCGTGCAGGTCAAGATGAGCAAGTATCGTCGGTAGTGTTTTGACCAGCGCCATCAGGGCCGCCGACTCTTCTGCTGGACTGTTTGGATAAAAACAACGATTAGGATCTAACGCATTCGGGTTCCAGCGTTGAATTGTTTCGTACCCCCAAGGGCTGACGCAAGGCACCACGACAATATTCATCTGTTCTGCGTAACGGTGAGCCTGTTCGGTTAAAAATTGCAGAGCACCGAAAACACCACTGGTTTCATAACCATGTACTCCGCCAGTGACTAAAAGGGTCGGTTTATCCGTTTGCCAAGGCTGAGTTTTGACACACAGCAGTGGATATCGCTCAGGGTCGTAAGACAGCGCGCCGTATTGTTCAACGCAAAATTGATCCGATAAAGCCTTAATCGCCTCCACCACCGTTTGATAAGGGCGCTGAATTTTAGTTTGTGCACGCCAAGCCTGACGTTCTTGTTCAGTCCATGGTTGACCGAGTGTGCCAATCGGGTAACGATTAAAAGTAGTCATGACTTTCCCTAGTGAGAGTAAGAAAAGTCATGAGCTTAAGTGTTATGAGCTGCGACTGCAATTGGTGTCTCGGTTTATTTCACCGTCCAATGAATCGATTCACCCGCTCGTATTGGAACGACCATATTGTTACCAAACGGCATCGTATTAGGTACGGACCAAGCTTGCTTAGTTAACGTCACAGTATCCGTATTCCGTGGTAAGCCATAAAAATCAGGCCCATTATAACTGGCAAATGCGGCAAGGTTTTCAAGCTTACCTTGTTTCTCAAATACTTCTGCATACAGCTCAAGGGCGGCGTGCGCGGTGTACGATCCTGCGCAGCCACACGCGGATTCTTTTTGGCCTTGTGCATGGGGCGCGGAATCCGTGCCTAAAAAGAATTTTTTATTACCAGAGGTTGCCGCGGCAACTAGGGCGTCTTGGTGGGTTGCTCGTTTTAGGATCGGTAAACAGTAGAAATGGGGGCGTATTCCGCCGACCAGCATATGGTTACGATTAAACAGTAAATGATGTGCAGTGATCGTCGCGGCGACATTCTCCCCAGCTTGTTTGACAAAGGCGACGGCTTCTGCGGTCGTGATATGTTCTAAGACGATTTTTAAGTTTGGGAAGTCGTTGACAATAGGCGCTAATACGGTCTCTAAAAAGGTCTTTTCTCGATCAAAGATATCGACATCCTGTGTCGTTACTTCGCCATGCACCAATAACAGTAATCCCTCTTGCTGCATCGCTTGTAGAACTGGGTAGATTTTTTTCGGGTCAGTGACACCAGAATCTGAGTTGGTGGTCGCACCAGCTGGGTAAAGTTTCGCCGCTACAACCGCACCGGATGCTTTGGCTTTACGGATTTCATCAGGCGAAGTATTGTCGGTGAGATACAGAGTCATTAAGGGTTGAAAGTGCGCGTGAGGTTGGGCGGCTAAGATGCGTTCACGATAAGCAAGAGCCATCTCAGTCGTGGTGACGGGTGGGACGGTGTTGGGCATGATCAGGGCACGTCCGTTATAGCGGCTAATGTCTCGAACGGTATCTTGTAAAACATCACCATCGCGTAGATGAACATGCCAGTCGTCGGGACGAGTCAGGGTAAAGGTTGTCATGAATTGCTCCCACCATGGAAAAGTTGAATGATTGGAGCCTAAACCATGTTCACGTACTTATGACGCAAACGCTTCCGTTTAGGCGACAGGATGATAGAGGAAAAGTGGCTTAATATCATCTTTTTCTTTGTTTTCGGCTTTTTATTTCCCTTGTTTTTCCGTTAGGCTTAGCGTCAATAAAAATACCAATAAGGAATCACCATGTTGGCTGTGCAGCTTTCACAAATTAGTATTTATCCGGTTAAATCGACGGCAGGGTTATCGCTATCTACCGCTTGGGTTGAAAAACAAGGATTGATGTTTGATCGCCGTTTCATGGTCGCTTTGGCGGATGGCAGTATGGTGACCGCGCGAAAATACCCATCGATGGTCGCGATTCGCTCTGCATTAACGGCGGATGGTTTGATTTTTACCGCGCCAGGTCGTGAGCCCTTAACGCTGCGTTATAGTACGTTTAAGCGTCAAGTGGCGCAGGCTCAAGTCTGGGATGATAATTTTACCGCTTATACCACCACCGACGAAGCGGATGATTGGTTTAGTGCTGTGCTGGGGCAACGGGTTGAATTGTTGTTCACGGGGGAGCAGTCGAATCGAGTCCGCGAGAAAGTGGGTAGCAACGTCAGCTTTGCTGATGGTTATCCTTTGTTATTAATTAGCCAAGCTTCATTAGATGAGTTGAACCGCCGTAGTCCTGAGCAACATAGTATGGCGCAATTTCGAACCAATTTGGTTGTTTCTGGCGGGGAACCCTTTATCGAAGATAGCTGGAAGCGGATCAAAATTGGTCAGGTTGAATTTGAACTGGTCAAACCCTGTGAACGCTGTGTTTTGACCACGGTTGATATGAGTACGGGACAGTTTCGCCCCAGTACGGAGCCGTTAAGAACCTTAGCGCAATTTCGCGCAAATCAACGCGGCGGTGTGTTTTTCGGTCAAAACTTGATTGCAAAAAATGAGGGGATGATCTCGGTTAATGATCCGATAGAAGTCTTGGAATACAAAGAAAAAGAGCATTACCTTGATCAAGGACAGCGCCATTATCAAATGCGCTGTGTTGAGCGCGAGACCATCGCTAATAATTTTGTGACTTTTTGGTTAGAACCACAACGCAGTGATTTCTCCGAGTATTTCCCCGGCCAACATTTACCGATTGAAGTGATTATTGACGGTAAAGTGCATCATCGTCGCTATACGCTTTCTTCAAGCCCTTCTCGACCAGAACGTTTAGCGATTTCCGTTAAGGCGATCGATGGTGGGCAAGTTTCTCATTGGTTATTGGAACATCTTCAGGTGGGGGACAGTTTAGTTGCCCAATCTGTTGAGGGAAATTTTCATTTGCGCGATGAGCATTTATCTCAGCCGCTATTATTATTGTCTGCGGGAAGCGGGATTACGCCGATGTTATCGATGCTGCGTTATTTAGCGGACCACCAGAGCATACGAGATGTTGTATTTTATCATCAATGTCGTAGTGAAGCTGATATTCCCGCACGTGATGAGCTAGAAGCTCTGCATAGGGATCATCCTGGATTGACCTTGATGCTCAGTTTGACTCAGCCTTCGATAGATTGGTTTGCTTTAAAAGGGCGACTATCCTTATCTCATCTGAAAAAAATAGAAAATGTGACACAGCGGCAGGTTTTTGTCTGTGGGCCTGATGGCTTTATGCAAAAAGCAAAAAACCTGTTGCTAAAACTGGGTGTTCCAGAAACGGCTTATCATCAGGAGGTATTTACGGTGACCCCATCGGTTAATCGGGCGTATCAGCCCCTCACCATCACACTCAATGGAAAGGCGTTTCAAGGCGATAATCAGACCACATTACTTGAGCAGATTGAACGTGCGGGTTTAAAAGTGGCTAATAGCTGTCGCGCAGGTTTTTGTGGTGCTTGTAAAGTGACGGTGCAGTCGGGGCGAGTTGAACAGCCGGAGACATTAGCGTTACCCGATCATGAACGTCATCTTGGTAAAGTATTGGCGTGTTGCAGTATTCCTGAAACCGATATTGAAGTCGTAAGCTCATAAATCGGTGGCAGGTAAAAAGAAAAAGCCACTCCTGAAAGGTCAGGGGTGGCTCAATTAAGCGGTCAACAATTAAGCTTTATTACGCACAGGGTTTGCGTAACTATCGAGTAAATAACGATGGGCATCAACAGGGAGTTGAGCTAACTTCGCTTCCAGTTGCACTTTATGCTCATCCTGTATCTCCTCGTGGTCGACATTCGCCGCCAAGTAATTGATTGGATAGAGACGATAATTAGCATGAATTTGGCGATCAATTTCATCGGCTAAGGCTTCTGGAGTGGCAAAAGGTTTACTGATCACGTCACCAAAGGCAACATGGATTCGTCCTTTTTCGCCAACAATCCCTTGAATAATGCTTTCAATATCTTCAAATTCGGCTTTTTGGTATTGACCGTGAGTCGCTTTTTCATACAGTTCGCGTGCTTTGGCGACATCGCAAGGGTCATTTTCGTAAGCAATCGACACCGGTACGATATTAAGTGATTGCATGTACTCAGCAAAATCAACTTTTTGTTTACGTCCTTCGACATGGAACATCTTTAAAATTGCCGCATCAGTAAAATCGTTACCATCTTTGGCTCGTCCTTCTTTCTGGGCGATCCAGATCGAGTTGCCCGTATCCAGCGAGTGTTTAATGTAGCCTGATAGTGTGCCGAGCATCTTCATCATTTCACGTGGCCCTTTGGCAGAACGTTGCACGATAAAGCTTTTATTAAGACGCATTAACTCGGTAGCACAAGGTTTTTTCAATAAGTTATCGCCAATGGCAATGCGTACCGTTCGATGACCGCTTTTATGCAAACCATAATTAACCAGCGCAGGATCCATGGCGATATCGCGATGATTGGAAATAAAAAGATAAGAGAGGTTTTTATCTAATTGCTCAAGCCCTGTATAAGTCACACCACTGGTAGTGTGTTCTAGCGTTTGCTCAAGGTATTTTTTTACTTCTAACTGAATGGCTTCAACGGAAGTCAGTTTGGCCCATTTAAATTTCAAATAAATTTTTACGATTGGACTCAATAGTGGTCTGAGCCAAGTAGGTTGATGCGCAAAGCGGTGCTGCAAAATCGCTGAGATAAATTCTTCATCATTGATTAAGCGGTCAAGCGCCGCAGGAATTTCGTCGTCGTTATAAGGACGTATATCTTGATAAGGATCGTTGGTTGAGGTCATAGTATTGTACATCAAATAAAAAGCTCGCCTATTCTACGCATACTCTGAGTGACTCGCAGCTATCATAAGCACATAATTTACAAGGTCAGACCAGAATCAGTCTGATAAGGTTCAGTTCAGTTGGCTTTTTTATCAAGAAGCGTTACTCTTAGCGCCCTTAAAATCCATGAGGCCAACCATGAACTACGCGATTCAATCTGAAACTTGTACTTTTCCTTATTTGCAAGCGACGGCGCGAAAACGAACGAGTAAGCATAGCTTAATCCAAGTGAATCATGGTTTAGTCTTATTTCGACTTGGTAAACATGAATACGCCATAGAAGCCCAGCAAGCACTATGGATTCCCATCGATTGCTTGTGTGCATTAACGTTCTTTCCGAATACTCAAATTACACGGGTTGATTTTTCGGTGCGTTTGCGTGTTCCTTTTCCTCAGCAGGCTGGAGTGGTTAAACTCAGCGATGTCAGTCGCAGTATTTTACAATGTCTGCAAGAGCCTGTCTCTGATAGCCCAGTGTATCCTCATTTGCTGCAAGTGCTTAAGTATGAAGTACAAAACTTTGAACCTAAACTCAAACTCACCGGTTTAAGCCAAGTGTTGAGTCAATGGACACCAGACAGCCATCCTCGGATCAGTAAAGAGTGTCATGTGGCTTTATTAGTGCGTGAAGCGCGCAAGCGTCGTTTGTCTGGTGTAAAAGAGGCACAAATCGTCGAGGCATTATTTGCTGGTCAAGTTGAACAGTATCAGCAACTGTGTCAGTTGATTTTAGGTGAGCAACCTTAACTCATTTCAGCCAAGCCCATCCGATCCTTATCGTGCTACGGCTCCGCCTAAGGTAAGGTTCGTTGGCCATTGTTGAATCTGATTCCCACCTAAAAAGATATTGCCATTGACGGTCATCGTCTCTGGGAAGCGGGTAATTTGCGAACCGCCAATATACAGATCCCCTTGTACTACCAACCTCTCCGGCAGTTCGGTTAGCGGGGTTCTAACCACGCTTAAATCCCCTTTAACGACTAACCTTGGCGGCAACTGTTCAAGTGGCGTATCAGTTAAATTGATGTACCCTCCAACATTAACTCCAGCAGGCCAGCGGGTAATTTGTGAACCGAGTAGATTGGCATAGCCGCGAATAAAGGTGCCACGAGGGATACGCTGTAGCTGGCTATTACTCGCTTCCAAACTGCCTTCAACGCGAAGTTGCGGGGGCAGACTTTTTATTGAGGTTTGCGCAATATTCAGGTTGCCTTTGACAGTAAGGCCATTCGGTAGCTCAGTGTAAGGTTTATTGCGTAAATTGAGATTGCCATAATTATCTAAATGGTTGAGTATCTTATAGTAATCAAGAGGGATGGCGAGCAATGGCAAAGCGCATAGTACGCTCAATAAACCCAGTAACCAGCGCCGCATGGCTGACATCCTTGTATTGGTGATCGTGCTAAGAGTATCGGTCTAATGGTGTGGATTTTCAACGGATGATTGTATTTTACTGTCACAGATATCAGGTGAGCGAGTTATCGCTCACCTTGTTCATTTTAGCGGAATAATGAACGAGACTTGAGTTCAAAAATCAATTTTTCTGCGCTGACTTCAAATTTGAATTGAGCTTGCAGTTTATTGGCTTCTTGAGAGGGAAGAATTTGATATTCAACGTTGGCGCACACTTGTTGAGCGAGTTGCAGATATTTATCAAACTCTTGTTGAAGTAAATCTTGTTCGGTCGCAAAAATGGTGACTTCGGCAACTTCGTCACCTTCTTTAATGATAAATCCCATTTCTCCCGCGACACCACATGCTTCACATACTTCATCTTCTACGTAGCATTGATTGGTCATCTTGTTATCCTCTTATAAAAACTAAGGCTATTTTAGCCTGCTATGTTGCGGGTTACCACTCAATATCTGCTGCCGATCGGATTGGTTAATGTTGATATCAGTTGAAGTGGTTATCTGGGCATAATCTCGATCAATCAATGATTCATACTATGATTGAGTAGTCAGTGCAGCGTAGATGAACGACGAGTACGTGGCAATATCTTGTGATATGCGTCAAGAGTTTGTGCGAATGAGTGACAGTTTTTTGTCATAATGCTACCGGTTTCATTGCCTTCACTAAGACTTTGTAAGATGATCTCGACGGTTTGCTGACTATTTAACCTTGCAAGATCAACAGTCTTTGAACTATCTAGCCGAACAATCACCCTTTGATGAAGAGCATGAGCCATGCCAAAACGTAGTAAAGAAGATACCGAAATTACGATTCAAAGAATTATGGATGCCGTTATCGATCAGTTGCTCAGTTTAGGATACGACAAAATGTCTTACACCACATTAAGTCAGCAGACTGGGGTTTCTCGAACGGGTATTAGCCACCATTTTCCTAAAAAAACTGATTTTGCATTGGCATTAGAAAGCAAAATTTTTAATCAATTCACCGAGTATTTAGAGTTAGAGCAAGGGCTGAATGAGTTCTCTGAGAGCTGGTTGAAGGCGCTACGTACTGCTCCAGCTTTTATGGCAACGTTGCGTTTATTATTTCAACATTTGGTCATGGCGGAGCGCGCCGAGTTTTTTGCAGCGCAAATGATGACTCGGCTTTATAGAATGGTTGAGGATAAATGGGGACCACAAAGTCGCCAACAGTTGGAGTGGTTAATTGGTAAATCGATTATCGCGATGAGTGAGCGTGATTAAACTGGGTAGACCATAGGAAAACCTAACGTTGGGTGTGGTGCGATCATCGAATCATGACCATAGACTTGCTTGATCATCTCAGGGCTCAGAGCTTGCCAAGGTGGAGCATCACACACAATGTGTCCTTGATGGAGTATGACCATCCGATCGGCGTATTGCGCCGCTAAGTTCAAATCATGCAATACAATCACGACGGCACACTGCTCCTCTCGAGCTAATTGACGAGCGATAAGCAAGGTTTTGTGTTGGTGAGCTAAGTCCAATGCAGAAGTCGGTTCATCAAGCATTAAGACTTTTTGTGCGCCGGATTGATGCAGTTGGGTGAGCACTCTTGCTAGGTGTAAGCGCTGTTTTTCTCCACCTGAGAGTTCAGGATAAAGCCGATTGGCTAACGGTAAAACATCGGTCTTTTGCATATAATATTGTGCCAATTGTCGAGTTTGTTGGTGGCTAATGTCCAGTGGAATCGCTCCAAGCTTGACCACTTCTTGAGCGGTAAATGGAAAGTTTAATGAGCTACTTTGCGGTAAAACACCGACATGTTTTGCTAAGCGCTTAGCTGACCAGTTGGCACGAGTTTGACCAAAAAAGCGAATTTTAGCGTGAGTGTCAATTTCACCACTTAACGCTTTTAGTAGGGTACTTTTACCCGCCCCATTGGGACCAAGTAAAGCTGTAACCTCGCCGTGATGAAGTTCAATATTGATATCTTTTAATATTGATTTTGAATGAAAACAGACCGTTAAGTGATGAGCCTGAATAGCTGGAGTGGGCATTAAAACAGTTTCCCTTTTTGTTTAAACAATAGGTAGAGGAAAAAGGGAGCACCGACGAGCGCAGTGACAATGCCGATCGGCAATTCACTCGGTGCCACCGCAACGCGGGCAAACATATCCGCGCAAGTCAGCAGTAGTGCACCGATAAGAGCGGAAACGGGCAATAAATATCGATGATCAGGGCCAACCAGTATGCGTCCCAAATGAGGAACAACTAAGCCGACAAAGCCTATCATCCCAGCCACGCTGACGGTGATTCCCACCCCTGCGGCGCAGAGTACGATCAGCGCTCGTTTAAGTTGTTGTGTTCCAATACCTAGATGGCGAGCTTCAGATTCACCCAGCAAAAGCGCATTGAGTGCCATTGCTCGGCGGTGAAAGCAATATCCCAATAATCCAAGGGTGATCAGGCATAAATAGATTTGTGGCCAATTAGCGCCAGCAAAGGAGCCCATTGACCATAAGGTCAGATCTCGCAGCATTTGATCGTCAGCCAGAAAATTTAAATAGCCAATACCCGCTCCGGAAAGCGCACTGATCGCCACGCCAGCCAATAGCATGATAGTCACTGAAGTTCCCAATTGACTGGTGCCTAGTCGATAAACCAGTAACGTTGTTAATACTCCGCCGATAAAAGCACAAAAAGGAAGTGTGAATACACTCATCCAAGTGGCATCGAACTCAAAAGAGGCGAGTACTACAATCGCAAGTGCTGCGCCTAATGACGCACCTGCAGATACCCCAATGATCCCCGGTTCAGCGAGAGGATTACGAAATAAGCCCTGCATTACCACGCCACAGAGCGCTAATATTGCGCCCACTAATAAGCATAGAAGAGTGCGAGGGAGGCGGATTTGATGAATAACCAGATTGATATGAGCCGCGATATCATCAGAGTGAAACACTAAACTATGCAAGCTATCTCGAAAACTGATCGACATAGGGCCAACGGTAATTGACGCTAAACTTAATATCCCTAAGCTGAGGGCGAGGATAATAAGTAATAAGTGAATAGGCACATGACGCAACACTGCGGTTATCCTTTTGGATAGAGCAGTGCTTGCAAACGCAGTGCTTCTTGAATCGTTTTCAGTCCTACGCCACCAACGAGCGCATGACCATCAATGGTAACGATACGTTGATGAATTCCCGCTGGGGTAGCTTTTAACATTGGTAGCGCTTCTAAGATAGCCTCTGCTCCGCCGAGTTGATCATAACTACGGCCACTGACCAAAATAACGTCTGGTTGCATGGTGATCAGCGCTTCCATCGATAAGGGTTTATAGGCGGAAATCATTTCTGCAGCAGGGTTGCGAGCGCCAGCTAAAGTGATCAGCGTATCAGGGATAGTATTTAAACCAGCGACGTTGGCTGCTCGTCCTTCATGAAGCAGTAAAAATAACACCTTGAGTGGTGATTGCTCTGGTTGCCCATCTTTAAGTTGTTGTAAAGAATCATTAACTTGACGTTTTAATGACTTTGCCGCTGTTTGGCGATTCATTAATTGAGCAATTTGGTCGATACGTTCAAGCAATCCTTGCGCATCAGGATCACTATTGATGACGCTGACCTTGACTCCAGCGGAGCGCAGTTGGCGTAAGGTACTTTCTGGTCCCATTTCATCTGAACCAATTAATTGGGTTGGATTTAAAGCCAGTAAGCCTTCTGCCGAGAGCTGTCGGTGATAGCCCACTTGAGGTAATTCACGAGTGCGCGGCTCATTGCTGGTGACATCCACCGCAATTAATTGCTCTTGTCCACCTAATGCAAAGATAAGTTCTGTGACGCTGCTGCCCGCACTGATCACACGTTCAGCTGCCCAAAGATTATTAGCGCACAAGAGGAATAAAATACTGGCAAGTAGCCGACGAAAAGGTGCAGAAAATTTCATGATGCTCATTCACTCAATCGCCACAATGATCCTCATATTACTTCAATCTACAGTTAGGTTAGCGAGGCTCAGATTCCCTAATGACCGCGTTATCTATGCGCTTGGGATTCACTGACTTACTGAGTACTGACGGCGTATGAGGTATTTGGCAGTTTCTAGTTTCAAGAGCGCAAATTATTACTCACAATACAAACAATATCAATTATCAATTGCATTATCATTTGTCTCTAATTATTCTTAATGACGTTGAGATACCCACGTAATCGTATTGGATAACAAAATGGAACAATTATCACACCAAGTGGCGCAGCTATTGAATGATGAGCCCACATTACTTCCAGCACAAATTGCTGAACGTTTAGCGGTGAGTGAGTTTGCTGTTGTGTCTGCTTTTCCTAGCGAAATGGTTACCCTGCTCTCGGGTGATCACGCGCAGATGGTATTAACGGAGATTGCAGACTGGGAGACCAATGTCACTACCATCGTACAGTCATTTGGCTCTATTTTTGAAATTAAGGCTCCGCTACCTAAGGGTAAAGAGGCACGTGGTTACTACAATTTATTTGGGCAGCCAGGTCAACTCCATGGTCACTTAAAAATAGATTTAATTCATCATATTGCTTTAGTGAGTAAGCCATTTATGGGACGAGAAAGTCATTACTTTGGTTTTTTCACTCAGCAGGGAGACTCTATTTTTAAGATTTATTTAGGCCGTGACGATAAGCGTGAGCTTATCGCTCAGCAGGTCGATCGTTTTCAAACCATGCAACAACAATTTAAATAACCGCCTTGTAAGGAGCACGTCAATGGAACAGCAAGTTAAACAAGAAAGACTACAAGGCCGTTTAGAGCCAGAAATTAAAGAATTTCGTCAACAACGTACGACATTACAGTTAGCAACCGTCGATGCGCAAGGTAAACCGAATGTCAGCTATGCTCCCTTTGTACAAAACCAAGAGGGTTACTTTATTCTGATTTCCCATATTGCGCGTCATGCGCGTAATTTAGCGGTGAATCCTCAAGTATCGATCATGATGATTGAAGATGAATCAAGTGCGAAGCAGCTTTTTGCTCGCAAGCGGTTAACGTTTGATGCTCAAGCGAGCATGATTGAACGTCACTCGCCGCTATGGCAACAGGTGATTGAACAAATGCAACAGCGGTTTGGCGAGATCATCACTAATTTAAGCCAGCTAGAAGATTTCTCGTTGTTTTGCTTAAAGCCAGAGCATGGGTTGTTCGTAAAAGGTTTTGGCCAAGCCTACCAAGTTTCAGGAGATGATTTGGTTGATTTTGTTCATCTTGAAGAAGGGCATAGACAAATCGCCAACGCATAAAGCTGAAACTTGGCTACGCTGTTATCATCAAAGGCTAAGATTGGCCTTTGATGATGTCATGAGAGAGGTGCTATGATTAGTTAAAGATTGGGTGTCGTGAGCTTTGGTAGTTGTTTTTTCACTGTTTTCTTAGCATTTTTTTCGGGAGCTTTAGCCAACACGACGACCGGCCGAACAATGAATAAATTATTCGGGTAGAGGACTCGATTTCCATCTAGAGTCTCGAGTACCACATTAAATAGTGTCATATCCACTAAGCGTCCTTCGATAAAATTGCTCCCATCGATGACTTTTACCCAAGATCCGATTCGAAAGTGATTTTGGATAAACAGCACTAAGAAGGAGGTGATATTACTGAGTAAAGACCAGCTTGCGAATAACGCCACCCCGATTAAAGCAAACAATGAAGAACCAATCACCAACAGCCCGCGTAGTTCGATCCCCCAAATCATCATGATCCCTAAAAGAATCATCATAAAAAGTGAGGTTTTGAGTAGCCATTTGACTCGCTGTAATCGATCACTGTCTTCTCTTTGTCCAACCGTTTTATCTAATATCCGCAAACTTAAAAAAACCAGTTTAGGGTAGAGCAGTAATATGAGCACAGAAAGTGCCCATTGGTAATTCTCTTGTAATAAAGAAAGCAATTGCATAATACATTTATCCCCTTTCTACTTGAAACGCAGCGGTACTGACGACGTTCGTTTATCTCCAACCCTACTGTTTATCTATATTAATAACGCTCAGGAGTGCCATAGTGGACGCTTATCCACCACTTACTCATAATGACAAGTGGCTTGGGTTTAACCCATTAAATGGGGGTGAAAATAACTGAACTGTGCGTAATTTCAATCGAATTCTTTTCGTTGAGACAAGGTAGATGAAGTATTGATAGAGTTCGAAACACTTTTTTGTGCTGCTTGTTAAGCAGTTTGATGATTTTTTGACTTAAGTTTGTTAATGTTACCGCTTAATTATAAAAAATATGCCCAGTTTTTGGTTGTTGATGCTTTGAATTGAAATGTTTTTTGGTGATCGATATCTTCACGTAACATCGGCTGACTGGTTAGTGAAGAATGTCAAAACCAGATGGTCCATATCTATCGTCATCGCTTCAAGCTAGACCAACCATGAAACGCTACGTGGCAGTAAAGCTATTAAGGAGCCTTGCACGTGCGACACATTTGCCGAGTAATTTTTGCCATGATGATACTGATCGGTTCAGTGGCTTGGGCACAGGAAGAGCGTGAGCCTCTGTATTCAGAATCGCCGATTTTGGATAGACCATTAGTTGAACGTTATATCCTCGATGAATTAAGAGCGTTACGTCAGGATCAGCAAGATTTAGAGCGCCGCTTAACCATTCAAATCACTGACCGTGAATTATCCGTCGCCGATCGGTCGCTCAGTTATTCCAATGTTACCGTGACTTATTTTTTCTATGTTATCGCTGGTGTAGCTTCTTTAGTTGCTTTGATTGGTTGGCAATCGTTACGGGAAGTTAAACACAATACCAGGGAAATGGCCGATAAAAGCATTAATAAAATCGCTCAAGAATATGAACGAAAGTTTGTCGCCTTAGAGCAAGATTTAAAGCGTAAAAGCCGCATCATTACTGAAAATAACCGTGAAATTGAAGTGATTAATGAGATCCATAATTTATGGCTGAGATCGCAAAGTGTACAGACGGCAGAGCAGCGCATCGATGTCTATGACGAAATACTCAAAATTCGCCCCGGCGATCTTGAAGCATTGACTTATAAAGCTGATGCGGTAATGGAAATGCAAGAGTATCACTGGGCGATGAGTCTCTGTAATCGAGTGTTAGAGCTGGATAACGATAATGGACCAGCGTTGTATCAGCGTGCGTGTGCTTATGCTCGTTTAGGAGCAGAAGATCAAGCATTGGAAGATATTCAACGAGCAATAGAGATAAGCCCATCAATGCGTGATTTAATTCTTGAAGAGCCTGATTTTGAATCGCTGTACGGTAACAAAAACTTTAATGCGCTGATTAACCACGGTTAAGCTTGAGCTGGGTCGTTCACGTGACGTCGTGTGAATCACCTAGACGATCGGCATACCGAATGGCTTGGGTTCGTCTATCGATGTCGATGAGTTGGTTAACTCTCTATGGAGCGATAGGATACGGAGGTTTTGATGACTTTAATTAATCAGTGGTAGCCATAACTAAAGCTTGTCTTTACGACAAATTATTATCATTAGACACACCCTCTCTTTTCGCCGATAAAGCGCGTGACATTTAGGGTGTCAGGTGTGATGGCATAATGTGGCTATCACTACATTCTCTCTGTTTTTGTGAGATATCAAGTGGAAAAATCATCCAAATTAGATCGTGTTCGTGCGGATTATAATGTTCATTATTGGAGCCAAGGTTTTTATGGCATTGATGACCATGGTGAAGTGATCGTTTCACCAAGAAAAGATAATGCTCATCCAACCGCATTGAGTTCGATAGTCAAACAACTTGAAGCTCGTAATCTTAATCTTCCGGTATTGGTTCGTTTCCCACAGATTCTGCACCAACGTGTGCACAATATTTGTGACGCTTTTAATCAAGCGATTGAAGAGTGTGATTACCCTAATAAATATTTGTTGGTTTACCCGATTAAAGTTAACCAACAAAAAGAAGTGGTGGATGAGATACTCGCCAGTCAAGCTGAACTTGAAACTAAGCAACTTGGTCTGGAAGCGGGCAGTAAACCAGAACTTCTTGCCGTACTCGCGATGGCGCAACAGGCCAGTTCAGTCATTGTTTGTAATGGTTATAAAGATCGCGAATACATTCGTCTTGCGTTGATCGGTGAGAAATTAGGTCATAAAGTTTTCATCGTCTTGGAGAAGCTTTCCGAGCTCGATCTGATCCTAAAAGAAGCCAAAAGCCTTGGCGTAAAACCTCGCTTAGGCTTACGCATTCGTTTAGCGTCGCAGGGCGCTGGTAAATGGCAATCCAGTGGTGGTGAAAAATCTAAGTTCGGTTTAGCAGCTTCACAAGTATTAACGGTGGTTGAGCGTCTACGAGCTGAAGACCAACTTGAAGCTCTGCAGTTAGTGCATTTCCATTTGGGATCGCAAATGGCCAATATTCGTGACGTACGTAATGGCGTCAATGAAGCCGCTCGTTTTTATTGTGAACTCAGAGAACTTGGTGCCAAGATTGATTACTTTGATGTCGGTGGCGGTTTAGCGATAGATTATGACGGTACACGGAGCCAATCATCGAACTCGATGAACTATGGTCTACAAGAATACGCTCGCAATATTGTCAATGTTGTTGCCGATATGTGTAATCTGTATGAGCAACCGAAACCGATCATCATTTCTGAATCTGGTCGCTCAATCACCGCTCACCATGCGGTATTGATTACCAATGTTATTGGTACTGAAGCGTATATGCCTGAGCAGATCAGCGAACCAGAAACCGATGATCCAATTTTGATGCAAAATATGTGGCGTAGCTGGGAAACCTTACGTGAAGGTACTGATGCGCGTGCATTAATTGAAATTTATAATGATACGCAAAGTGATTTATCAGAAGCGCATACTCTGTTTGCTTCAGGTGTGATCAACTTACAACATCGTGCATGGATTGAGCAGCTTTCACTGCGTATTTACTATGAATTACGCTTGAAAATGAGCACTAAGAATCGTTTCCATCGCCCAATACTTGATGAGTTGCAAGAAAGATTAGCCGACAAATTCTTTGTCAACTTCTCTTTATTTCAATCATTACCGGATGCCTGGGGTATCGATCAAGTGTTCCCCGTACTTCCTTTATCAGACTTGCATAATGTTGAAGATCGTCGTGCTGTCATGCTAGACATCACCTGTGATTCAGATGGTGCGATTGAACAGTATGTCGAGGGGCAAGGGATTGAAACCACCCTTCCAGTACCGGCTTGGTCAAAAGATAAGCCTTATTTGATGGGATTTTTCTTAGTGGGTGCTTATCAGGAAATTTTGGGTGATATGCACAATTTATTTGGTGATACCCACAGTGTCGTGGTCAATATTACTGATAACGGAGACGCGGAAATTACCTCGATCAATGAAGGGGATACCGTAGAAGATATGATGCGTTATGTGCATATCGATGTTGATGCGATTCGTGCCAATTATCGTCAATTGGTTAGCCAACGTGTGGCGACCGAAGAACAAGCGATTGTTTTAGCAGAGCTAGAGCAGGGCTTGAGTGGTTATACTTATTTAGAGGACTTTTAAATGAATGATTTGTTTACGAAAACTGATTATTCACTCTACTCCAATGCGATGACCTTTGTCCGTCGTCCATATATGAGAAACCCGATCGATAGCGATGCGGATGTGGTCGTACTGGGTGTGCCTTTAGATATGGCCACTTCAGGTCGTTCTGGTGCACGTATGGGGCCAGACGCCATTCGTCGTGCTTCGGTGAATCTTGCTTGGGAAGGAAAGAAATTCCCATGGGATTTCAACTTATTTGCTCAGACAAAAGTGATTGATGCTGGTGATCTGGTGTTTGATTGCGGTGATGCGGAAGATTTTACTTATCGCCTTGAAGCGGCGGCGGGTGAAATTATCAAAAGTGGTAAAACCTTACTGGCACTCGGCGGCGATCACTTTGTGACGCTACCGATTTTACGTGCTCATGCTAAACAGTTTGGTGAAATGGCGCTGATTCATTTTGATGCACACACCGATACTTATGCCAATGGTAGTGCTTACGATCACGGGACGATGTTTTATCATGCGCCGAAAGAGGGGTTGATTTCCCCTAAACATTCGGTGCAAATTGGCATTCGCACTGAGTATAAGCAAGAAGGGCATGGTTTTAATGTTATCAATGCGATGCAAGCCAACGATATGTCGGTGGAAGAGATTGTGCAACAAATTCGCACTATCATTGCAGACAAACCAGTATATTTAACCTTTGATATCGATTGCCTCGATCCTGCGTTTGCTCCAGGTACTGGTACACCCGTGTGTGGCGGACTGAACACCGATAAAATTTTGAAGATCATTCGCGCATTGAAAGGCATCAACTTAGTCGGGATGGATGTGGTTGAAGTCGCTCCGGCCTACGATCAAAGTGAAATGACCGCGTTAGCGGGGGCTACCATCGCATTGGAGCTGCTGTACGTTTGGTCTGCCAATCAAAATAAAGCCTAAATTGTTTGGCGGTATCTACTTTAAAACCGAGTCATCAGGCTCGGTTTTTTGTTAACTAACGCACACATTCTCAGTGATAAAGACGAATTATTGGCACTTTTCGCTTTTCCAGTGGTTAAGTATGGGAAGGCTTGTTACGTTCATTTACACTACTGTAAGAGTGAGTAAAGAAAAACAGGGTAATCTAGTCAGTTAGTTATACTATTTTTCTCTTTGATTTTGGGATGCGAGTTATGAAAAATATCAAGTCTATTGTCGTTTCTGCGACGTGCTTGTCTTTTATTCCCCTGGTAAGTAATGCAACACCGATTGTGGTACCCAATCCTCCGCAGCTTTCTGCGAAAGGTTATGTCTTGATGGATTACCATACGGGTACGGTTTTAGTTGAACACAATGCTCATAATAAATTGAATCCAGCGAGTTTAACGAAACTGATGACGTCATACGTTGCCGGACAAGAAATGAAGCGGGGTAACATTAGCCCTGATGATCAAGTGGTGATTAGCCAAAGAGCATGGGCAAGAAACTTTCCCGATTCCTCAAAAATGTTTATTGAGGTCGGTACCAAAGTCAATATGATGGATTTGTATCGCGGCTTGATTGTTCAATCTGGTAATGATGCGAGTGTGGCTATCGCAGAACACGTCGCTGGCTCTGAAAACGCGTTTGTTGATTTAATGAATTCTTGGGCAGCCACACTTGGACTAACCAATACGGCGTTTACTAATCCTCATGGCTTAGACAGCTCAGGTCTATACAGTACGCCTTATGATATTGCTAAGCTGGCGCAAGCGATTATTCGTGATCTACCGGAAATTTACCCACTCTACAGTGAAACATCGTTTACTTATAATGGCATCACTCAATATAACCGTAATGGTTTATTGCGTGATCGGAGCATGAATGTTGACGGTATGAAGACAGGGTTCACTAGCGGAGCTGGTTTTAGTCTAACCACCTCGGCGACCAATGGTAACATGCGTTTGATCTCAGTGGTTATGGGTTCCAATAGCGCTAAAGGCCGAGAAGCCGACAGTAAGCAGTTGCTAAGCTATGGCTTCCGTTTCTTTGAAACCATAGTGCCTCATCAAGCAGGAGAGCCGATTGAGCAGGCGAGGGTGTGGATGGGCAAAAAAGATCAGTTGCCTGTTGGGGTTGCAGAGACAACTTATTTAACCGTCGTTAAAGGTGAGTTACCTAAACTCAGTGGCTTGATCGAGATGAATAAGGATTTACAAGCTCCGATCCAAAAAGGTGATATCGTTGGTAAAGTGATATACCAAGTCGATGATCGCAAGGTCGGTGAGGTTTCCTTGGTTGCTTTAGAAAGCGTTGAGCAAGGCAGTTGGTTTAAGCGAACAGTCGATAGAATCAAGCGTTTATTCGCTAGCTGGTTCTAAGCCCCCTCTCTCATCATGTAACAGCAGAGAGACATTTTCTCTGCTGTTACACTTCGATACCCAAATTATTTGAAGTTGCAGGTAGGCGGTAAGTGAATGCAGCCCTATGAGCATAGGCAGACTATGTGATTGGGATAACGGGCCTAGCCAACACCGTTGCAGCGTCAAGTAGAAAGGCAATATTGATTACATATCTTACTCATTTTTGATTAGCCAGCGCTCAGTAAATGCTGGCGGCTGAATAATATTCAATATTAAGCAAGCTAAATTTAAACAGACCTTAACTTGCCACTGACATTATCACGAGTCCTTTTTGTCACCCTGTGTAAAGTATTATCTATTGCACTCATTAAAGGATGAAAAATGGAGTTTAGCGCCGAAGATCGCCAAGCCTTGTATAATGTATGGATGTCACAAAAAGCGAAAATGCATTTAACTCAGATGCAGATGGCGAAACAACTCAACTTAACTCAGATAGAGTTTTCTCAACTGCTGCGGGGCGATAGACCGCTATCGATGAGCTTCATTAGCCAATTTTGTCGGCATTTGCACCTTGAGCCTCATAGGGTGATACCGAGCTTAAAAACGGCATCTGCTTATGATAAGCAGGTAATCAGTCTCAAAAGTCGAGTGATCATTGATGGTGATATTCAGAATGTGTCGATAGAAGGTAATCAAGTCATTATCGAATATGTTCATTATGCTTAATGGCGGTAAAGAATAAAGTTCGGCAGTCTAAAAATGAAAACAATTTGATGGGCTAATACCTTGAGGTCAGAAACGCTGAGAGGCTTCGATGATGCGGCTGGCCCCATGTTTATCGAGTAATCCTGAAATCCTACTTTTATTTGAAAATCCCAATCTAGAGAATAAAGCCTACTCGGTGTTTGAACTTTGTTCGGTTCGGTTGTCTATTATACGGCGTGGTTCATTTATTGATCACTTGATTGATAAATCACATTTTTTTATTGACCTTGCTGAGGAATGCGGTAAAGTACGCCTCGTTCTCAGGGCAAAGCCCGAAAGAGCAGATGGTGTTGCCATACCGCAATTTGCGTTGCCCTGGTGGTGAAATTGGTAGACACAAGGGATTTAAAATCCCTCGACTTTCGAGTCGTGCCGGTTCAAGTCCGGCCCGGGGCACCATCAGCCAAGATACATACTGATACAAAGGCGCGTTGGCAGAGTGGCCATGCAGCGGATTGCAAATCCGTGAACCTCGGTTCGACTCCGGGACGCGCCTCCATTATAAAGTAACCAGCCTAGATGCTGGTTTTTTTGTAATTATGGTAGGTAATATAAATATTCAAGTTTATAATGATAACCCTTTAACGGACTCTGAGACTAAACTTGCATCTGCAACCATATCATCGATAACGTCTTTTATTTCTATTGCTTGCTTTTCTCCATATAATGTTTTCTCAAGTACCACTTGGATATTTACATCAATATTTTGTGCAATATTCGAGTTTTTAGTAATGACATCGGCGATTTCTGCTGTTGATTGAGATGTGCGAGCTGCTAGTTGTCTTACTTCGTCAGCCACGACTGCAAAACCTCTTCCTTGTTCCCCTGCTCGAGCGGCTTCGATCGCTGCATTGAGAGCCAATAAATTCGTTTGATCAGCAATGGAGCTAATTGTAGATACGATAGCATCCACATTTTTAGATTGTTCATTAAGTTGAGTGATTAATTCGTTCACCCCCTCGACAGATTGATTAATATCTTGTGAGTTTGAGAGTAACACTTCAATAGTTGATTTCCCTTTAGCAGCTGATTGAACGGTTTTTTGAGCGGTTTGGTGTGAAATTAGTGCAGCTTCTTTTACTCTCATTGCTTTTTCTACACGTTCAGTAATATCACTAGCTAACTTGATAATTTTAATGACTTTTCCCGCATGATTATAAATGGGATTATAAGTGGCTTCTAACCATACTGTCTTTCCATGTTTATCAGTACGCTTAAATAAGCCGCTTTGAATTCTACCTTGCGCTAAATCTCGCCAAAAATTTGGATTTTGACTATAAAAATCACTATCACAAAATTGCTTATGATGTTTGCCTACGACCTCATTGAGTGAGTAGTTAAAGCAAGTCAAAAAGTTTTTGTTGGCAGCAAGAACGATACCATCCGGAGTAAAGTCAATGACAGCGAGTGATTTATCTAGAGCACTCAATAGCGCTTGATTTCGTTCTAGCTCCATTTGTTCTTTGGTTACGTCAGAAGCAACTTTAGCTACGTATTCTACTTTCCCATTATTGATGATTGGGAAGTAAGTGGCAGCAAGCCAAATAGCGGCTCCATTTTTATCTCGACGAATAAATCTTGAACTTGTTGGGGTGCCATTCGCTAAGGTTTTCCAAAGTTCATGGTATTCTTTTTTTTCTACATCTTCGGGGAAGCAAAGCATGCTGTGATGTTTATTGATGATTTCGCTTAACTCATACCCAAGTGGCTTTAAAAGTAACTCATTAGCATAAATAATGTGGCCGCTAGGGGTAAATTCGATATAAGGAACGGTTTTTTTTAATGATTCTCTAAAGGCTCCTGCCGATGATGAATCGATCATTAAGTCTGAAACTATTTTAGTATGACGACGCTTTGAGACAAACATCATTAACTCCATTAAGATGCAAAAGTATTCATATTATTTTTAGTCTATGCAACAGAGAGTATCAAGTTGGGCTGAATATATAATCTATATTTTTCAGTCCCCCTGATTTATCAAACGTTAGAAATGATCATTTGATTTGAGAACAGATGCATTAATAAAAAAAGCCAGCCCATTAATCGTGGCTGGCTTTTTTATGTTGATCAGATGGATTAAGAGTAAAGCCCTTGCTCGGTTCTTAAGCCTTGGATTAAGCTTACGCACATCAGTAACAAGACAAAACTAAAAGGTAGGGCTGTAGCGACAACGCCGGATTGCAGTGCTTGTAGCGCTTCTGAGCCGCCAACCCAGAGTAGTACGGCAGCAATGGAACCGCCTACCGTTGCCCAGAAGATACGTTGTAATACTGGAGCATCGACTTTTCCTCCGGCGGTAATACTATCGATGACCAGAGAGCCTGAATCGGCTGAAGTAATGAAAAATATTAGGATCAGCACAATCGAGATTAGCGACAGTGCGCTACCCAATGGTATCTGCTCGTAGACATGAAATAATGTTAACGAAATGTCCGTCAACCCATGTGCTCCCAGCGCACCAATGTTATTAGAAACCTGATCTAAAGCAATACCGCCGAACACGGACATCCAAACGATGATCAGTAAGGTTGGAATAAATATCACCGCAAGAATAAATTCACGGACCGTTCTGCCTCTTGATACTCGCGCAATAAACATACCGACAAATGGTGACCATGAGATCCACCAAGCCCAATAGAAGACTGTCCAGCCATGCATCCAGATTTCATCATCACGACCGTGAGGATTACTTAGGGGAAGAATGTTTTCGATATAAGCCATGAAGGTCGCAGGGATCGATTGTAATGCGGTATGAAAGCTGACACTGATAATAAAAATCAATAAAGCAAGAGCAAAAGCCATATTGATATTACTTAATACTTTAACGCCGCCATTAATACCGCGTACGACAGAAATGATCGCGATGAAGGTCACAAAGACAATCACAGCAAATTGCATCCCGATCCCACCTTGGGTGCCAAAAACGTAATTAATACCGCTAGTGGCTTGCTGAGCCCCTAAACCCAGCGAGGTCGCTAAACCAAATAAAGTGGCTAATACGGCCATAATATCAATAACATGACCAAGCCAGCCCCATGCGCGGTCACCAAAAATAGGGTAAAAGACCGAGCGAATGGAAAGTGGTAAACCTTTATTAAAAGAGAAAAAGCCTAATGCTAAGGCGACAATCGCATAAATCGCCCAACCATGTATTCCCCAATGAAATAGGGTCGCGCCCATAGCAAGAGATTTTGCTTCTGGCGTATAAGCCTCGACATTAAAGGGCGTTCCCCACCAATTGGTATAGTAAGCGGTTGGCTCGGCGACACTCCAAAATAATAAACCAATGCCCATACCTGCGGCAAAAAGCATCGATAGCCAAGATATTCTAGAATGATCAGGGGTTGCGTCTCGTCCACCAAGGCGAATTTTACCTAAAGGAGAGAGCATTAATCCCATAGCAAAGAGAAGGAAGAAATTGGTTATCCACATGAAATAGGCATCAAATTGTTCAATAATGCCATTTTTAAGTGTGTCGAGTGCGGATTTAGCAATCTCAGGGCCGACCCAGATAATGGAGAGAAGGAATAGTAGAATGAATCCGGCACTGATACCGAAGACGGGATTATGAACATCAAATCCCCATTTTTGTACATTATCCCTACCGACATGATAATCGGTTGTTTCAATACTGTATTTTTTTAATGTGTTTTGCATACGATGACTCAAACATGTTCTTCGCATTCGTCACTCGTCTACGTGTAGACCAGTGATGAATACGTCAAAAGGTAAATAAATGATTAGAGTACAAATCATTTTTCGATGCAGATAATAGCGACAATTTTGTTTAAAAGTCAAATTTATAAATTTTTATGCTGTTTAAAATACTAAAATAGTTGCTTATTTTATGTCAGTAAACTTCGTTTGCTGTGGTAAAGTTTGCATCATTCGTAGCAGGGTGAGTGCGATAATTTGCTCTCATCTTTTTTTTCGCAACTCCAAGTGATTGGAGCTAGGTTGAATTTAATACAATAAGCAGGATGAGATGGAAAAAATTGCCATTTTAGTTGATGTACAAAACGTTTATTACACTTGTCGAGAGCGATACGGGCGTCATTTTGATTATAATCAGTTCTGGCGACAAGTAACGCAAGGTCGTCATGTATTCAAAGCGAACGCTTATGCAATTGCTAGTAAAGAACCTCAACAGCGGCAATTTCATCATATTTTACGTGGCGTAGGTTTTGAGGTGATGTTGAAACCTTTTATCCAACGGAGTGATGGCAGCGCGAAAGGAGATTGGGATGTGGGAATTGCGCTTGATGCCTATGAGCTAGCTCAACAAGTGGATACGATCGTTTTAGTGTCCGGTGATGGCGATTTTGAACCTTTAGTAGAACGCATTCAGCAGCGTTTTCAGGTTAAGGTTGAGGTGTATGGTGTGCCAAGACTGACGGCACAAAGCTTAATTGATGTCGCCAGTCAATTTGTGCCAATAGAGCAAGACTTATTGTTGTAACCCGTTATCGGCCTGCGGTTCAGCATCGGTTGTTGTGGTTTCTAAAGCGGTTTGTTCGGCTTCTAATTTGGCACGTTCCGCTTTAGAAATATAACGAGGTTTATTCGTACCATGTAGCTTGGCATTTTTCTTTTTAAGATGCTTTTGTAGTGTTTGATTGATTTTCTTTTTACGGTTCATATTTATCTGCTCGACGATCAATTTAGGGCCAAGTGGCCCTAAAGCCGCGCAGCATACTGGTTTTTAATAGCGAACTCAATCAAGTTTGTTGTGTGGCTATTCTCCGGCCACCCATTGACGCTTGGTTTTCAGACTTGCCATCAACATATATAAACAAGTGATCAATAACGTCACAAAAAGGTAACCGAGTAAGCTTTGATTGGTGTAAATGAACCAATCAGCGATAACGGGTCCTAAAACAGAACCGATACTGTAGCTAAACAGCATCACTTGAGTGGCTGAGACAATATAATGGGCATCTAATTTGTCGCAGCCTAGATTAATTGCGATTGGATAGAGAGCAAAGGTGGCCATACCGAGCACAAATAAACTGATCGCGAGCGTTGTAACACTACTGTCTAATAGTGGTAATACCGCCGCAGAAGCCCCTAATAAACAAAAGAAAGCCATTAATAAGGTTCTACCCAGATGTTTGGATAGCCAAGGAACAATCGGTTGAACGACCATTGCACCAAGGATAATCAGTGCCATTAAGCTGCCGATTTCTGAGTGACTAATGCCTCGTTGTGTTAACTCTACTGGCATGAGGCCATAAATAGCGCCCAATATCAGCCCTGAAACTAAACAACCAATGATGGCAGCATGGCTTAATTTGGTCACTTGTTTCCAAGACAGACTTTGTCCTGCTTCGGTAGACGGTTGTTCAGATTGACCAAAGATTAAAATCACCGTTGCGAAGCACAATAAGGAGCCAATTGCAATAAATGGAATCAAGCCATTTACGCCTAAGTAACCAATTCCCAGTTGTCCCATCGCAGTACCGCCATAGAGCGATACCATATAAATACCTAACCGTTTTGCGCGACCACTTTCATTACCATGCAGTAACCACGACTCAACCACAACGAAGACACCCGCCACCGCAATGCCCGCGATAAAACGTGCACTAAGCCAAGTTAGACTATTGGCAAAAACGGGCAAAATCACGATAGAAGTTAATAGCACTAATAGACAGCCAATAAAGGTATTACGGTGCCCAAAGCGATTGACTAACTGCTCCATAAACAGCGCTCCTAGTAACAAGCCAGCGTAAAAAACACTGGCTAGCCAACTGGCTAAAGAAAGCTCTAACCCATAATGTGGCAGCATGAGTGGGATAACACTCATCAGATATCCTGAAGCGATAGCATACAAAGTGAGTGCAATAACAGGTACTGAAATACGATGAACGGGAGAAGTAATCATGTCCATAGTTATCGCCTCGAATGAAGAATTGGACTGGGGTTTCGCGGCGAATATGGGACTTAAAAATAGAAAGGTAAAACGAAAAATAATGCTCATGACGATAAAATAAATTTATCAATTCATAAGCCATGATTAAGTGTAGTAAAGTTGACATAATCGGCAGAAAAATGCCAACTTTTCATTTTATTTTTCGATGAAATTTATTTGGTTAATGCTTGGTTTAACCATTGTTCGAATTGACTTTTTGGTAAAGCGCCATTGAGAACATCGACTCTTTTGCCTTGTTTAAATACCATCAGGGTGGGAATGCTACGAATCTGATATTTTCCTGCCAACGCCTGCTGAGCTTCAGTATCGATTTTGATAAATCTCACTTGCCCTTGACGTTCGACGGCTACGTCATGAAAAATGGGGGCAAAACCGACGCAGGGATTACACCAAGGTGCCCAAAAGTCGATGACGATCGGCTGTTCACTGGCTAACAGTGCTTCGATATTATCTGCTGTCCCTTCAATCGGAGCGCCATCAAGCAGTGTGGCTTGGCATTTTCCACAGCGTGGGCTTTCAGACACACGGATTGTTGGGATACGATTAAGCCCATGGCAAGCTGGGCAGCGAGTGGTGAACGTTGACATGGTTTCCTCTTTATAATGGTGTTGCTTTGCCAATCCGCGCTTAGCGCGATGAGGCAAATCAGCGTATACTAGCCGTTTGGTTAAGTGAATGTGCTGAACATTCCAAACAATAAATGCCTATTTCTTTGCTATTTGATCTCACCAGTAGCAAGAGCATAACAACGAAAAGCAGGATTATAATGACTCAATATTATGCTGAAATTACCGGTTGGGGTAAATGTTTGCCACCTGCCACGCTCTCAAATGATGATTTAAGCACCTTTTTAGAGACCAATGACGAGTGGATCCGTACTCGTACAGGAATTGAATCTCGTCGTATTAGCCACGTGAACACCTCTGATTTGGCTACCGTGGCAGCTCAACACGCAATGGCTTGTGCCGGGATTGATGCGCAAGATATCGATTTAATTATTGTCGCCAGTTGTTCACCCGATTCGCTCATCCCTAATATTGCTTCAAAAATCCAGCAGAACTTAGCCATAGACAGTGCAGCCGCTTTTGATCTTAATGCTGCTTGTACTGGTTTTATCTACAGTTTAGAAACCGCGACTCGCTTGATGCAGGCGGGGCGCTACCAACATGCTTTAGTCATTGGTGCAGAAAGACTGTCTTTTTATATTGACTGGACTAAGCGTGACACCGCTGTTTTATTTGGTGATGGTGCTGGTGCCGTGGTGTTAAGCCGTACAGAGCAAGCAGTCGGTCTACAAGAAGCCAAAATTGGCTGTGACGCCCAAGGACGTGACATTTTAGCGGTACCGAAATTTGGTAGCTCAATGGATCGTTTTGCCGCAGATAATGGTTATTGGGCGTTTGATTTCGTTGGCAAAGAGATCTTTAAAAGAGCCGTTAAAGGGATGGGCGCGGCGGCGGCGCAAGTATTAACCACCAGTGGTTTAGCGCAGCAGGATGTGGATGTGGTTATCCCACACCAAGCGAATATTCGCATTATCCAAACCTTGTGTGATTTGTCGGGGATCAGCCAAGATAAAGCGTTTATCAATATTCAAAAATACGGCAATACATCAGCCGCAACCGTGCCGATTGCCCTGTGTGAAGCATTGGAACAAGGTAAGATTCAACCGAATAATAATGTGTTACTTGCCGCGTTCGGTGCAGGCTTAACCTGGGGCGCTGGCCATATTAAGTGGGGTTCACGGGTAACGCCTTTAGGCCGTAGTGATGCCCACTTACCGGCCTGTGAGCAAAGCGCATTGCAATTGCTAGAAAAAGCGATTGAGCATTGTCAGCAGCGCCCATTATCTCAATAGCTCAATAGCTCAATAGCTCAATAGCAGTTTAGTGGCAACGGTAACCCTTTTGGGGTTCAATGAATGAGCGCCACTGTTGATAGCCAGCGTACATGAATACGCTGGCTATCCTGTTTTAGGCTAACGCCATTGCCAGCAGTGTGATCGGGTGAATGCTTTCGGCGGTGGTGTTTTCTTCTATCTGCCATTTACAGGTTTCACAGTCGGTGACCGCGAAATCTGCCTTGGCCGTGTTGATGGAATCAAACAGGTGTGAGCCGATCTTCATTGACACATCGTAGTTTTCCGCTTTAAAGCCATAAGTACCGGCTAAACCACAACACTCACTATCTAAAACCACCAGCTCTAAACCTGGGATCATTTTCAGAAGTTCAATCGTAAAGATAACATTACCACTGCGTTCTAAATGGCAAGGGGTGTGATAAACCACTTTGAGATTAACGGGCTTCATCTTCGGCGCATTGCCACTCATAAACTCTTTGAGTAAAAAACGCGTGACATACTCAATGCTTGCCACCACTTGGCTATTATCAACGCCTAGCACATGAGGATACTCTTGTTGCAGAGTAAAAGAGCAGGTCGATGAGGTTGAGAGCACCTTGGTCTGTCTTTCCAACACTGCGGTTTCTAAGCTTTTGACATTCAGTAGAGCATTACTGCGCGCTTTATCGTGAAAGCCATTGGCAATCAAAGGTACGCCGCAGCATTTTTCTTTATCCAACAAGCTGACGCCAATATTCATCGCGTTCATCACTCTCACAAAATCTTTCCCTAATTGGGGATGATTGTAATTGACATAGCAACCATGAAAGTAACTGACTTGGCGGCGATAGCTGGCTTGTTGCTGTTTTTGTTGTTTGAACCAACGACGAAAGGTGCCATGAGAATATTTCGGTAGAGCTTTGTGATCATGCACACCGATGGTTTTGTGCATGATTTTTTTCACCAGCGGCAGTGAGGTGGCAAAATTGACGACGGGAGCAAAAGGTGTCGCGAGAGAGCCAAACAAGTCGGTATGGCTGAGTACATAATCACGCATTAATTTAGGATTTAAAGCTTTCTTCGCGTATTTACCTCGTGCAACGGCAATCAAATCACCAATGCGCACACCAGAAGGGCACGCGGTTTCACAGCGTTTACAATTGGTGCACAATTTTAGTAAATCATCGTAGTATTCCGCGCTTTTGATCCGCAAGCGCTCGCCATCTGGGCCGCACTGTTTGGGTCCAGGATACAGTGGATTCGCTTTGGCAACCGGGCAGTACACAGTACACACGGTACATTTGATGCACTGATCAAATGAGGTGTTTTTCGGTGCATTGGCAACAAAAGAATGGTTCATACCAGAGCCTCCTGAGTCGATGCTTGTGCCTGATATTGAGTGATGATTTGCGATGTCGCATGGTAAGCGGTCGCAATGGCAACACCGCCGCCACAGCCTTCGAAGACGGGATCATAGCCCGCAAGCATCGAGCCACAGCAATAGAGATTATTAATCACTTCAGCTTGACGACTCGGATGCAAGGAAGCGGTAGTGGTGACGCCAAAGCCCATAAAAGGATGAGGATGCTGAGCAAAAAAATCGTGGTTACGCCATCGTTTCCGATCCTGAATACAGCTCATATCCAGCTCAAAGACAGGCTCACGGATCCCCTGATGGTTAGCGGCTAAGCCTTGACTGAAATAACTGCCTGTCGCCATGACAAAATGATCAGCGTAAAGCGGCATATCCGTTAGGTTTTTAGTGTATATCGCGTTCAAGCGCTGATGGCTAAACTCGCCTTTGCAGACTTTATCGCCTTTTAAATGAACACCACCAAGGGATAAGAACGTTCGGTTCAGCGACTCTTCGATTCTTATTCCCATCAATGACGGCGGCATGGTCGGCACTTCATGCAAGGTTAAACCCGTCGTGGAATGTAATTTATTGAGTAACTGCAGCCCATCACCGTTACCCATAATCGCGGGTAGAATGACTAAATCATCACTGCTAGCTGCTTGCGTTAATTGATCACAAAATGCCTGCCATGCCGTGGGCGTTTTAAGTAGCCTTGCGATATCAATCGAGCGCAGTTCATGGGGATTATGCCGTAGCTCAGTAAAGCCAGGAATCGAGATTGAGACAATCGTGCTGGGGATGGTTGAGAACTCCGGTAAATAACGTAAGTTATCTTGTAGCATCGGTGGCTGAAAGTCTCGGTAACCTTCGATGGACACCAACACAAGCCGTTTAAAATCGCACGACTTTTTATGTTGATAGACATAAGGTTGTGATAGCCAAGTCGCTTTCAAGGTTCCCAGAGGAGTAATACGCCAATGATTGCTGTCATCCATTTGCTGCTTTAATGGCAGACCATGTTGTTGAAGTGTGGCTTGAAACCAAGACAGGGCTTGGCGGCACGTTGAGGCGCCGACTTTACTATAAGGGTGATTCGGTTCTTGTTCGCTCAGTTGGGTGATCCCTTGAAAAGGATAATCAACCAGTTGTCCGCTAGGTAACTTAGCCAGGACATCAATGGAACCGGATGAAAAGTGCAGCGCGCTTTGTCCTTGGCTGATCAAGGCGGTCTTTAACCCCGCTTGCAAGCAGCGGATCCCAGCACTATAACCTGCAATGCCAGCCCCAATAATGATCACATCATATTTCATCCTAGCGTCTCCTCTTGATTAGGTTGCGTTGCAGAGGGAGGGAGATCGCTCGCACCCAATAGTCCTTCATAAATCCAATAACTGAATTCTGCTTCGCGCAGTGCGTCTCCCCAGAAAATGGGTTTAATACCTTTCCAGCGTTCTTCTAAAAACTCGACTAATAGTTGGCTTGATTGTTGGCCGGAGACGCCTGCATAGTCTTGAAATAAACTGGCAGCTCGGTAACTGCATAATTCCCCTTGGCATGGCCCCATACCCAGGCGTGTACGGCGACGCAGATCAACGAGATTATTAACATCTAACTGTTTAATGGCGTACTCAATCTCACCCGCGGTGACCATTTCACATTCACAAATGATGGCTTGGCTTTTGCTATCCGCCGACAAAAACTGTTCAGCTCGCTCACCGTGACGATAAAGCGCCGATGCATAAACAGGCTTAGCTAGGCTAGCAGTTTTTTTGATGGGTTTTTCTGCTTGGTTGGAGCCGGGAAGAGGGCGAGTATGAGTGGTGCAGGCAACCGTATTGCCTAATTTTTTGGCAACCATATCGGTCGCCCATTCAGCCATTAAGCGATAAGTCATTAATTTACCGCCAGTAATGGTGGTTAGCCCTTTCAGGCCATCGCGCTCTTGGTGATCTAATAACACAATCCCGCGGCTGATATTGCGGCCACTGCCATCATCATCCACCGCCACTAATGGTCTTACTCCTGCGTAAGCACGTAATACTCGGGTATTGGCCATGATGGGAGCTAATTTTGCCCCTTCAGAAAGCAAAATATCCACCTCTTGCTCGCTGACGTGTAAGTTGTCAATCTGGTCGTAGTCAATGTGTTCTGAAGTGGTACCAATCAAAGAAATGGTATCTCCGGGCACTAAAATATCGGCATCGGAGGGTTTTCGGCAGCGATTGATCACTAGGTTATTGATGCGATAATCGAGGATGAGCAGTGAGCCTTTGGCTGGGAACATTTTGATATTGAGATCAGCATACTCACAGATATTTTGTCCCCAGATACCAGCGGCATTAATCACTTGTTTGGCAACAATATCAAATTGATGCTGAGTGCCAAGTTGCTGGCAGTGGACACCGAGCACAGTATCACCCTGACGAATAAGGCCGGTAACGACAGTGCGGTTAAGGATTTGCGCGCCATGCTCTTTGGCATCAAGCACATTAGCCGCACATAACCGAAAGGGGTCTAAAGTGCCATCAGGAACTTGCACCGCGCCAATTAAAGCTGGGTTGACATTTGGTTCAAGGCGCAGCGCTTCTTTTGCGCTGAGTCGTTTGGTGGCAATGCCTGCTGATTGGCAAGCGGAGATAAAGGTATCTTGAAACGCGATATCATCTTCTGGCAGTGTGATGAATAGGCCTTCCGTTGCTTCCACACAATGTTTAGCAATGTGTTTTAAAATCAGGTTTTCCTGAATACATTCTTTGGCGGATTCATGGTCAGTGACGGCGTAACGAGCGCCGGAATGGAGTAGACCATGGTTTCTTCCGGTTGTACCAGAGGCGATATCGTCTTTTTCAACCAAAATGCAGCGAATGCCTCGCAAGGCACAATCACGCATAATTCCAGTTCCTGTCGCGCCGCCGCCGATGATCACCACATCGGTTTCTATGGTTTGCTTCGTCGTCATGACCTCTGCCTCAATCTATTTACAATAAACTTACCATTAGTGTGTCATTTTAAGCTTAAAATGTTCGATAGGTTGCTCACAAAAGCTCGAACGAAAATTTAATAGTAGGTTTTTGTCATCAAGTTGCTTATTGATAGAGAATAAATAAACAAAATGAGCAATGTTTGACGACATTTATTTACTTATTGTTCACATGGTGGGCTGGTGAGTGATAAAGCGTAGAGTCACGAACGTAAACGCAAATTTTTTTAAATGAGTGAATAAAAAGTATCTTGGTCTTTGATTTAAACTTTGTTACTTGATCATTGCTTTAATGGTTTCTGCCTTCCGATTTGACATATCTTCGATGTTTATATCATTTTTTGCTAATATTTAGTTATAAGTACGCCTTTCATTACCATCAAAGCATTCTTCACATCACGTAATTCGTCTGCGTTAATAGCGGTGATTTTTCACCGTGATGGCGATATTTTTTGAGATCAAAATACGGCTCTAATTAACAAAAACTACTCTTATTGATTACAAAATTGTGTTCGAACGCTCATTTGTGAGGTTTTTTCATTTTCGAAGTGATCTTTTTATGCGAGATTTTGCCCCGTATCACCCTGTGGCGGTGTGCAATAACGGTGTAAACGGAAAAGGACACTTACTTATGGCTCGAACAAAACAACAGACTCTTTTAGGAGAGTGTATCGCAGAGTTTATCGGCACAGGATTGCTGATATTTTTTGGCGTAGGCTGTGTCGCTGCGCTAGTACTGACTGGAGCGCAATTTGGTCAGTGGGAAATTAGTATTATCTGGGGACTTGGGGTCGCCATTGCTATCTATTGTACCGCAGGTGTTTCCGGTGCACACATTAACCCAGCGGTGACCATCGCTTTAGCTGCATTTCATGGTTTTGATAAAGCGAAAGTACTGCCCTACATTATCGCGCAATTGCTTGGAGCATTCTGTTCTGCTGCGCTGGTTTACGGTTTATACAGCAACCTTTTTGTCGATTATGAAATCGCCCACAATTTTGTCCGTAGCAGTGAAGCTGGTTTAGCGACCGCAGGGATTTTCTCGACCTATTCTCATCCTTCTCTCTCTTTCTTTGGGGCAATATCCGTAGAGTTTGTGATCACCGCAGTACTGATGTTTGTCATTCTCGCTCTCGGTGATGAGAATAATGGTGCGCATCGTAACGCGATGAACCCACTATTGATTGGTATTTTGATTGCTGTCATTGGTGGCTCTCTTGGCCCACTAACTGGCTTTGCAATGAACCCTGCTCGTGATTTTGGACCTAAATTATTTGCTTATTTTGCTGGTTGGGATTATGCCCTAACCGGAGCGAAAGAGATCCCATACTTTATTGTGCCGATCATTGCGCCGATTGCTGGAGCTTGTTTTGGTGCATGGGCTTACCCTAAATTTATCGCTGCTTACCTGCCAACAGAAGGTACGGGCTGTACCATACCTAATCAATGCGATGTGGTAGAAGATAACGAACAAGCACATGTTTAACGTGCATAATTTATTAACCCATTTATTAGAACGTAAATAAGGAATAGACCATGACTGAGCAAAAATATGTGGTTGCATTGGATCAAGGTACAACCAGCTCAAGGGCGGTCGTGCTTGACCATGATGCCAATATCGTCAGTGTTTCTCAGCGTGAATTTACTCAGATTTATCCACAAGCTGGTTGGGTCGAACATGATCCAATGGAAATTTATGCTACACAAAGTTCAACATTGATTGAGGTGCTGGGCAAATCGGGCATCCGTAGTGATGAAATTGCCGCGATTGGTATTACCAACCAGCGTGAAACCACCATTGTTTGGAACAAAGAGACGGGGAAACCCGTTTATAATGCGATTGTTTGGCAATGTCGCCGTACCGCTGAAATTTGTGAGCAACTAAAACAGCGTGATGGGTTAGAAGCGTATGTGCGTGAGAATACTGGCTTACTGCTTGACCCTTATTTTTCAGGCACTAAGGTCAAATGGATTTTAGATAACGTCCCCGGAGCCCGTGAAGATGCGCAGGCGGGTAAACTGCTGTTTGGTACGGTAGATACGTGGTTGGTCTGGAAGATGACTCAAGGTCGTGTTCATGTTACGGATTACACCAACGCTTCTCGGACGATGCTATTTAATATCAATAACTTACACTGGGATGAGAAAATCCTCAAAGAGTTTGATATTCCATTAAGCATGATGCCTGAAGTGAAGTCTTCTTCAGAAGTGTATGGCCAAACCAACATTGGTGGTAAAGGCGGAACTCGTATCCCAATTGCTGGGATTGCTGGCGATCAACAGGCGGCACTTTACGGTCAAATGTGCGTTGAAGCAGGACAAGCAAAAAACACCTATGGTACGGGCTGCTTTTTGTTGATGAACACGGGCAAAGAGAAAGTGACTTCAAAAAATGGTCTATTGACGACGTTGGCTTGTGGTCCTAAAGGTGAGCCAAGTTATGCTCTTGAAGGCGCGGTGTTTATGGGTGGGGCATCCATTCAGTGGCTACGTGATGAGTTGAAATTAATTTCCGATGCTCACGATTCAGAATATTTTGCTACTAAGGTCGATACTGCCAATGGCGTTTATGTGGTGCCTGCCTTTACAGGTTTAGGTGCGCCATACTGGGATGCTTACGCTCGCGGTACTATTGTCGGTTTAACGCGTGGTGTGAATTCGAACCATATCATTCGAGCCACATTAGAAAGTATTGCGTATCAGACTCGAGATGTTTTGGATGCCATGCAAGCGGACTCAGGCATTAAATTGGCTGCTTTACGAGTTGATGGCGGAGCTGTCGCCAATAACTTCTTGATGCAATTCCAATCCGATGTATTAGATACTGAAGTTCATCGTCCAAAAGTGACCGAGGTGACTGCGTTAGGTGCCGCCTACTTAGCGGGTATCGCGGTTGGCTTTTGGGATAGTTTGGATGAGCTGAAAAATAAAGCAGAAATTGATCGCTCCTTTATGCCACACCACGATGAAGAAAAACGTCAACGTCGTTATAAAGGTTGGAAACGTGCGGTGAAGTGCGCTCAATCATGGGCGGCTGAGCATCACGAAGAGGACTAAATCGATATCGCTGATGGATAAACTAGCCTAAAACTAGTGAAGATAAACCACGCGCTCGGAGTCTCTTACTGTTCGGCGCGTGGTTTTTTAATTGGTTACAGAGTTTAAGCGGCGTTCTGTACGCCTTCACTCTTTTTTGCTTGTTGCATCCGAGCTAAAAAGTAGACATTAACACAAGCGATAAAGGCGTTGGTTGCGACCACTGGCCAAGCATCGATCATCAGTCCATAGCCGACAAATAAGCTACAACCAATAAAGTTAAGTACGCGAAGTTTTACGATGTCTTTCATCGTTAGGGAAATTGCAACCATGATAGAGGCCGCATAGCCCATGATATCAACCATATTCATATCCATTATTTGTGTGTTCCTCTTGCCGTTGGCCCAAGCCGGGTCAGTCGCGCTACGCTGCTTTTCACGATGAAAAATGAACAACGCTTTACCGATAATGGCTGGATTAATTTAACTAACTAAAACTATAGCAACGGTGAATGTGTGATAAAACCCTCAAAAATAGCTTCGGAGAGGGTTAGCGATTACGCAAACGATTAATGCTAATAATAGTTTTGTTATTACATATTTTGTTGATTATTGAATCAATGACAAAAGAAAGTCCGCTTGATAGCGGACTTGCATCGCAGCGAATAAATCTCATGTTTATTCGGCTTACTGATATGAAATCAATTATTTTTTAGCGCCACCTTGTGTCATGAGTTTATCTTGCTCAGTTAACTCACGGATCCGGCGGCTAATATCACGACGCTCTTTAGAAATTTCAGCACTTTTGATGATATGATCATCGACGCGATCTTCGTAGTCAGACTTCATGTTTTTCACAATCTCAATGATCTCTTCTTGAGTCATATCTGGCTTGATGTAATCGACTAAGTTTTCCAGTAAATCTACACGTTTACGGTTATCGCGAACTTTTTTCTCGTTATCGAGCAGTTCACGCTTCAGTTTGTTCTTACGACGAGCCAAGCTCACAATTTCAAATACGCTGTTCATAGATCCCTTTCCTATAATGAGTGCCACTATCTACCCAGGCGATATCAAGACGCCAAATTCAGCGTGGTACGAATGCATTGCCTCTTGAGGTAACTTGGGCAGAGAAATTAAAACACATTGCAAAGGCGCATAACAGACCTAAGATCAAACCTATTTCCGTATTGACCAAGAAATCACCAATAAATAGCGAGTAAATCGATTTTATTTTATCGGGGCTTGTATTGTGGACTTGAAATACGCTATACCCTTCCACTTGCTGCGTTGACCAGCTTTGCAATACGTATTTCTGCGGATGCATGGATTATCTCAGCGTATGGAGATAAAGTATGCCTATTGCTCCGACTGGTCTCAGCCATTCGGTCATCTCTCTTTGCCTTAACGTATAACAGGACAATACTTTGCTACTTAGTTTTTCAGACATTGTCATTCCTAAACAATCTGCGTCCCACCATGAAAGCAAAGCCCATCAACAGCTTCGCCAAGCTTATCTTCATGAAAGAGAGCAATTATTAGCTTGTGAGATTGAGCTCAACCGTTCGAAAGTGATTGTCATTGATGAGCAAGGAAGAATCATCCGCTTGAGTTTGATGCTTGAACATTAATTTACTGTACAAGGTGCAGATGCTAACTAGAAGGAAATCAACATGCATAGTGAACTATCCGCTTTAGAAGCACGGGTTATCGGTTGTTTGATAGAAAAAGAGATCACGACGCCAGAATATTATCCATTAACTCTGAACAGTTTGATGACTGCTTGTAATCAAAAGAGTAATCGCGATCCGGTAGTCAATTTATCAGAGGCGCAGGTACAAGATACGGTTGAAGCGCTGATTGCCCGTCGCCTAGTCAGTGATGAAAGTAGTTTTAATAGTCGCACGCCTAAGTATCAGCATCGTTTTTGTAACACAGAGTTTGGTGATCTAAAGCTCAATAACCAAGAATTAGCGGTTATTTGTTGTTTGCTGTTGCGTGGCCCGCAAACACCGGGGGAATTGCGCACTCGTACTAACCGTTTGTGCCATTTTAGTGATGTGAAAGAAACCGAAAGTATTTTAGAGCAGTTATTAGAGCGCGGTTTGGTGGTTAAGTTAGCTCGCGAACCAGGGAAACGAGAATCGCGTTATCAACATTTATTTTGCGGTGAAGTCGATATGCACAGTGTCGCTGCAAGCACAGAGACGGAGTTACCATCATCACGTATTGATGAACTGGAGCAACAAGTGGCGATGTTACGTCATGAAGTGGCTGAATTACGTGCGTTGATCACCAATCACTAAGTATGTCTGATCCCATTCAATACTCAGATTGGTGGGTCTATTTGATCCGAACGTCTAGAAATGCACTATATTGTGGAATAACAACCGATATCGATCGGCGTTTTATTCAACATCAACAAGGACGTGGCGCTAAAGCTTTGCGTGGTAAAGGCCCGCTTAGCTTAGTGTGGCAGCACCATGTTGGACCGAGTAAAAGCCAAGCTTTGCAATTAGAACATCGGATCAAAGGCCTGACCAAAGCGCAAAAAGAGCGTTTAGTTATGGGGGGATTTGATCTTCCCTGAGCACTGAGTTGCAGATAACCGAAACCGAGCCATAAGGAATAACAAGTGGGATGAAGAAAAGACTGCTGATTTTGTTATTGAGCTGGTTACCCATCACGGCCTTTGCCTATCCCTCGCAAATCCTGAGTGACTATTGGCATTATCAAGCCTTTTTGGATGCGCATCCCGAACAACAGGTATTAACTGACTTATTGGCAGAAAGTGTCCAGAATAGAGCCGAGCCATTACCACTTGAGCAAACGCGCCCCGTCACGATTTCAGTCATCTATCCGGGTCAGCAAGTGTCAGACTACTGGATACGTAACATCAAAGCGTTTGAAGCTCGTATGCATGAACTCGGTATTAAATATCAATTACACCAAGTTTTTACTCGGCCAAGTTTAGATACCCGACAGCAAAGCATTTCTTTAATGGAAGCGGTGCAGAATAAAACCGATTATCTGATTTTTACCTTAGATACCATGCGCCATCGAAAATTTATTGATCATGTGCTGCATAACTCAGAGACGAAAGTTATTTTACAAAATATCACTACTCCCATCCGCCATTGGCAAGGGCGTCAGCCTTTGTTGTATGTGGGGTTTGATCATGAAATTGGTGCTCAGCAGTTAGCCGAATTCTACCAGCGTAAGCGACCACAAGGTGCAGATTATGCGGTGCTGTATTTTTCAGAAGGGTATATTAGCGAAGCGCGTGGAGACAGTTTTATCCATCATGTTAAAGCCCATTTTCATTTAGCCTCGTCTTATTACACCACAGCCACGGTTGAAAGCGGCTATCAGGCGACGCTCGATATCGTTAACAATAACCCTAAAATCGCTTTTCTCTATGCTTGCTCGACGGATATTGCGCTCGGTGCAGCGAAAGCCCTGCAAGAGCTTGAACGTGAAGATATCTATCTTAATGGTTGGGGTGGAGGCTCGGCTGAACTTGAGGCATTGCAAGAAGGCCGATTGGCGGTCACGGTCATGCGTATGAATGACGATACGGGTATTGCGATGGCAGAAGCGATTAAACGAGATCTGGCAGGTTTGCCAGTGCCACTGGTTTACTCGGGTGAATTTGAATTAGTGACCCAAGAGACCACCGCTGAACAAGTTGAGCGATTTAAACAACGTGCGTTCCGATATTCTGATCGCTAATCATGATTGAAGGTAATTGCAGTGCCGAGGTTCATCATGGCTGATAAAAAAAACAATATAGCTACCCTGATCAGTCGAGCGATAGTGATGACGTTGAGTTTATTAACGCTTGGTCTTTTACTTCATACTTATCAAGTTAGTAGCCGATTAATTTCTCAAGAAGTGATACGGACCACTAATCAAACGGCTAATCTGATTCAGAATATCTTTAATTCTCGTCTGACTATCTTAAAAGTCCACCAAGACAGCAGCGCGAAAAATGCCACCTTAATTCATGCGTTGCACGGTCGGTTAACCAATGAGCTGGAACAGTATTTTCTGAGTATTGATCAAACGGATATCAGCCATATGGCGGATTTTCGATTTATCGCTAATGTCAGTCAGCCGATTTGGGATGATGGCAATGCCCAGTTTTATGGTTTAGCGGATAGCACGTTTACTCATATTATTGAACAAGTGGCTTTTAGTCATGATTGGCATTTAATCACTACGCCATCGGTAATGGGTGATGTTTACCTTTTGGTTCGCCGTGCGCCGATTGTTGATACCGTAAGCGGTGAGTCTTTAGGTTTTTTATACATTAGTTTGGTACTGAATAATAATGTTGCTTTAGTCGAAAACTTACGTGAGCGCAGTGACTCACAACAGCTGGTACTTGCTGCGGGAGAGCACGTGTTAGCCTCTACCCTCACAGGGGTAGAAGCTTATCAAGCGGATGAGGTAGTTAAAGAAGGCGAAGAAGGTTACGACGTTCATGGCAAGTATGTAGTGAGTCGCACACCATTAACTTTAGCCGGAGCGCCAACCGTTCTCACGGTATACGCTGTGCAGAGTAACCAAAATGCGCTTTCTCTGCGTAATAATTACTTATTTTGGATGTTTGCTGTCGTTGCGGCGATCGCTTTCGTTTTCATTGTTGTTCGTTGGTGGTTACAACGTAAAATTGAAAACGAAATGGCACGTTTGATGACCTATACCCATCAAGTGGTTGAGCTACGTGAAGGTGCCTATTTCCCGGGGTCTCAAATTGTTGAGTTTGATCACTTTGGACGTACGTTAGAAAGCACCTTTCATCAACTGGCCGAGCAAGAAAAACAGTTTGAGGATCTCTTTAATTTTTCGTTATTGCCGACTCTGCTATGGACGGCTCAGGGGGGATTGATTCGCATGAATCCGTCGGCTGAGGCTTATTTCCTCAGTCATTATTCTCAACAGCATTCTCTTTTTGCTCGGGTAAAACCTCAGTTGATTGTCGCGGTACAGCAAGCGGCACAAGGTAACATTATCAAAGCGCTCAAAACAGAGCTTGATGGTAAAACCATTTTATGGAATTTGTCACCGATCATATTAGATGAGCGGATTGTTTCGATCATGACTCAAGGACAAGATATCACGTCGATGGTGGAAGCAGAGCAGCAAAGCCGCCTCGCTCGTGAACAAGCTGAAGAATCTGCTCGGTTGCGGGCTGATTTTCTCGCCAAAATGAGCCATGAATTACGGACGCCATTAAACGGTATTTTAGGTGCTTCTCAATTATTAAAACAAAACGCGCTTACTCAAGAGCAACAAGAGTTAGTGAATGTATTGTGCAGCAGCGGTGAGCATTTACTCGCTGTGTTGAATGATATTCTCGATTTTTCAAAAATTGAGCAGGGAAAATTTCTCATCCAAAATAGTGACTTTCCGATCCTGGATGTGATTTCGGCGATTCAGCGTATCTATGGCCCTCTATGTAAAGAAAAGGGACTTGAGCTAATGATTGAATGTGCTATTGAACCTGAAATTCGCTTGTATAGTGATCAAATACGCCTAAATCAAATCTTGTTCAACTTGCTCAGTAATGCGGTTAAATTCACCCATCAGGGGTCGATTAGCATTAAATTAGGGCTTATTCAACAAGGCGACATCGATAGGTTAATGATTTGCATAGAAGATACGGGTATCGGGATCGCAGCAACGAATTTGCAGCGCATTTTTGAGCCGTTTGTACAGGCGGAATCGACCACAACTCGCGAATACGGCGGCAGTGGTTTAGGTTTATCGATTGTCAGTAGTTTGGTTGAATTATTGCATGGTGAGATCACGGTAAAATCAGCGATTGGTTATGGTACGCGTTTTGATTTGCAGTTTCCTATTCGTATTGTTGTTAATGAGGACTTGAGGGAAGCCCAACAGGCTAATACGGATCGCTATCAATTATTTACTCAGCCTGTACGTGCATTATTGGTAGAGGATAACCGTACGAATGCCTTTATTTTACAAGCGTTTTGTAAGAAATATTCAATACAGGTTGATTGGGTCAGTGATGGTTTACAAGCTATCGAGCGGGTAAAGGAACAAGATTACGATCTGATTTTTATGGATAATCAATTGCCCTATTTGGGGGGGATTGATACCACGCGGATTATTTGGCATGAGATGAAATGCTCGTTACCGATCTATGCCTGCACTGCCGATGGTTTGCTAGAGACACAACAAGCCTTCATTGAGGCGGGAGCGGAATACGTGTTAGTGAAGCCGCTCAAGGAAGAGATGTTTTATCAAGCTCTGTGCTTTTTTAAACAACAACGTGCTAACTCAGAGCGCTGATGATTGTTGAAGTATCAGCGCTCAAGTCGATATCACAACAGAGAGGATGCTACTAATCGATTAAAAATGGAAGCGAACTCCCATACCAATTTGTGGTCCCCAAATACCAGCATTACGGACTTCAGCGGTTAGTGCCATTTGTTGGGTTGAGTGAAAGCGGATGCCCGCGATAAATATGGAGTTATCCTCATTACGGCCAATGCGCATATGCCCCTCTAAAGTTTCGGTCAGCCATACTCGAGTACCGACGTTTAGCTCGAGCATCATGTCATTTTTACTGCCTTCCTCACGACTGCCTCGTGTGCTATGAACGAGCATTTGACCATAGATATCGGCAAAAGGGTTGATTGGACCATTGAAGCCCATACCAACGGCGGCATCCCAATCCCCTTCAAAACGGGAGTCGACTCGGCCAATGATGTGCGAATTTTCGGTAAAATAAGTATTAAACTCTCCACCGAACGATTCAGGATTTAGTGCCGTTCTGATCTCAAAAAAGTTGTAATTAAAATTATTGGCGAAAGCGGCATGTGAGGTTAGCGTTACTAACAATAAAAGAATGCTGCTAGAGAGTCTTGTGAGCATGAAATGTTCATCCTAGAAGAAGAAAGCGTAAAGATACAATAATCGTATGCGAATTACAGGCCATTTAAGTAAATTAATCAATCTTCTATTCATACTTTGCTGGTAAAATAGGCGCAAAATGAGCGGTTAACCAAAGTTCGAACTTTAGTTAATCCGTTTGGGTTGCCATTTAGGGAAGCAATATCACTATGTTGAAAGAGTTAAAAGGTGCATTTTCATTATTGCTGCTGGTGTTCAGTCCCTCGTTGTTGGCACAACAGACGCTCCACTTATATGCCGCTTCGTCGATGACCAACGCCGTCAATGAATTGATTAAGCACTATCAGGCGAGCCATCCTACAAAAGTCGTGCCTGTTTTTGGTGGGTCTTCCGCTTTAGCCCGACAAATTGAGCGTGGTGCACCAGCGGATCTATTTTTAGCCGCCAATGATGACTGGGCACTGTATCTGATCGAGAAGCTACATATTGGCCGTGAAAATGTAACTTTAATTGCTGGTAACCGTGTGGTGTTGATCCAGCCAGCTACGGCTTCCTCTGCACCATTTGATGCCGCTGACTCGCAGCAATGGCTACAGCGATTAGCCAAAAGTCGTTTAGCGGTTGGTAATACGGAGGCCGTACCTATTGGTATTTATGCTCAGCAAGTGCTGAGTTCGCTTGGGGTTTGGGATGAGGTGCGATCTTATTTGGCTCCGACTAATAATGCTCGTTCAGCTCTGGCTTTGGTCGAGCGAGGCGAGGCATCTTTGGGAATGGTTTACCAAACTGATGCTCAATCGAGTGATAAAGTGACGACCTTGACCGTATTTGATGTCAGTTTACACAATACCATTCATTATCCTCTATTGAGGTTGACGGATAAGCCAAGCAACCAAACTTTTATTGATTACGCCACGTCACCAACGGGAAAGTCGATATTGGCTCGCTATGGATTTACCACAGAGATGGCGCATGAACCGTTTGCTCAGTGATTATGAATGGCTTGCTTTGCAACTCAGTCTGAAAGTCGCCACTTATGCCATTATTTGGTTGCTGCCGATTGGTATTATCCTTGCTTGGGTATTGGCGAGAAAAACATTCATCGGTAAAGGCATTCTCGATAGTCTTATTCATCTCCCTTTGGTATTGCCACCAATTGTCGTCGGTTATCTATTGTTAATTACTATGGGCAAACAAGGCGTTATTGGTCGCTGGTTAGAGACATGGCTTGGCGTGTCTTTTAGTTTTAGCTGGCGTGGAGCCGTACTCGCTTGTTTTGTGATTTCTTTGCCTTTGATGGTCAGAGCGATTCGTTTGAGTATTGAAATGGTTGATCCTCGGCTTGAGCAAGCTGCGCGCACGTTAGGAGCGTCGCCGCTGAAAGTTTTTTTTACCATCACCTTACCGCTGACTTTACCTGGGATTATTACCGGTACTATGCTCTCTTTTGCGCGCAGTCTCGGTGAGTTTGGTGCGACGATCAGTTTTGTCTCGAACATTCCGGGAGAAACACAAACCCTACCGTTAGCGATGTTCAATTTTCTTGAGACTCCTGGTTCAGAAATGGAAGCCGCGCGTTTGTGTCTTATTTCGATTGTGATTGCCTTAGTGTCGCTGTTTTTTTCTGAATGGCTGAATCGGCGTATGCGCCGTCGTTTGGGGATGAAGCAATGACTGACCTCCATCTAAAAGTGAAAAAGCAGCTTGGTTGTATGCAGGTTGATGTGGATTTGCACTTACCCAGCCGTGGTGTCAGTGCCATCTTTGGTCGTTCAGGTGCTGGAAAAACGACGTTAATTAACTTATTTAGTGGGTTAGAACAACCAGATTCTGGTTATATAAAAACAGCGAATCGAGTGTTATTTGATTCTGAACAAGGGATTAATATTCCTACTGAGCGGCGTCGAATAGGCTATGTCTTCCAAGAAGCAAGACTTTTTCCCCACTATCGAGTGCGTGGTAACCTGACTTATGGTGTATCGGTGGCCGACGATGACTATTTTACGTCGATAGTGAGTTTGTTAGGTCTAAATGCGTTATTGGAACGTTATCCGCATGATTTATCGGGGGGTGAAAAACAGCGGGTCGCGATGGGGCGGGCTTTATTATCCAAACCTGACTTATTATTGATGGATGAGCCTCTGGCTTCGTTAGATTTACCTCGCAAGAGAGAAGTCATGCCTTTTTTAGAGCGCCTTGGTCAGCAGATCAACATTCCCATCTTGTATGTGACTCACAGCATGAGTGAGATTTTACGTTTAGCGGATCACTTAGTGTTATTAGATCAAGGACGAGAATTGATATCGGGACCGATTGAGCAGGTATGGTCCTCCTCGTTGATGCGTCCATGGCAATCGTTTAGTGAACAAAGTACTTTGTTATTGGGCAACGTTACTCATCATCGTCTAGATTATGGGCTGAGTTATGTTGCTTTGAGTGAGCAGGTCGGTTTATGGGTACAGCAAATTGAAGATGCTGTAGAGGGGCAGAGGGTTCGTTTGCAAATTCGTGCTACTGATGTGTCAGTGACGCGACAGTTTCCTCAAGCGACCTCAATTCGCAATATTTTACCAGTCAGAATCACGCGTATCGAGCATCTTCAGCAAGGAGAAGGACGCAAAAGTGTTGCTTTGCAATTAACGGTCGGCGATGACTGTTGGCTATGGTCAACCATCACCGAATGGGCGTTACAAGAGCTAGGTTTACACGTTGGTATGCAGGTTTATGCCCAGATTAAAGGGGTGAGTGTTACCCAGCGAGATATTGTGGTAACTCATCCCTAGGTGACGCTTAGTTCAAGCTGCGTTAGGAAAGGGAAGGGTAACCTTCCCTTTATGGATGGATCAGCGCGCAAGTTTATGGTGGGCTCTTGAAAAATGCCCTGCGCTGAAAGCCCCAGCAATCGATAGCTCTCCTGCTAAACATAAACCTGCCACCACTTCGGCTAAGGCTCGTGCGTTACCGTTTCCCGTTAGCCCAAGTAGTGCTAAGCACGCTTTTTGGCTAGGCAGTGAAGTGCCACCACCGACGGTGCCGACCATCAAGTTCGGTAACGTAACACAAGCGTACAATCCGCCTTGTGAGTTGAGCTCCATCCGCGTTATTCCCACGGCAGATTCCGCCACACAAGCCGGGTCTTGACCACAAGCAATAGAGAAAGCGGTGAGAGCATTTGCATAATGTGCATTGATGCCAACGCTACCGCTCAGTACTCCTCCAATCGTAGTCATTTCGGCAAATTTCACCATCGTTTCAGGAGTGGTATGCAGGTATTTTTTGATCAGTTCCGCGGAGAGATGCACTTCCGCGGTGACTTTTTTACCGCGTACATGACGTAAAACATGGCTATTGGCTTTTTTATCACCCGATAAATTGCCATCCAAAAAAGCATGTCGCGGCTTAATAGGAGAATGATGGACGATAAATTCAAAGACAGCGTTAGTGGCGATGGTCACCATATTTTGCCCGCAGGCATCGCCGGTTAGGTAATCAAACACCAGATAAACGTGGTTACCTTCCATGGTGACGTTAATATCATGCAGTTGACCGTGGGCGGTCGTTGCCTGAGCAAGCTGTTTAAAATGCTCATACTGTGTGGTTACCCAAGCGATAAATTGCCCGGCTTGCGCAAGATGATCAAAAGCAAAGACTGGAGTACGCGTAACGCCTTCATTTAATAGCATCACGCTGGTTCCGCCAGCGGCGGTGATCAATTTACATCCTCGATGATAAGAAGCGACCAAGGCTGCTTCAGTCGTCGCTAAAGGGATCAAAAAGTCGTCGTTAGCATGCAGTCCATTGACTCGTAGCGGACCGGCCATGCCAACAGGGACTTTTACGGTGCCGATAAAATATTCAATATTTTTACTGTAATGAGCGAGATTACGCTGAGTCTGGTCATCCCATAATTGTGCCTGTGCTTCAGGTTGGTTAAGGGTTTGCCAACGTTTTTCTACATGGTGTGGGGTCATTTTTGAGCTTGCGATCAGTGTCTTGCTCGCTGGCTCAAAATGCGCTGCTAAGGCATCTTGTAATGAATCAGCAGATGAAAGCGCGGAGAAAGCGCGACTTTCTCCGCTCGATGGCAGAGTAAATTTGGGCATAGAGATCACAATTAAAATTTTTCGAGCATTGTACTGAGCGAATCAGCAAACTCAATAACTAGTCATCGGTGCTGACAATTTATGGTAGTCAATGGCATCAGTTGATGATGACCAATTATCGCTGAGCGAGGGATTATACACGAACATCCAGTAAGCTGCCGATCATCTCTTGTTCACGTTGAATGACGCTTGCTCCAACACGATTGTATTGTTGAGCTTGGTTGAGATTGATTAACGCATTAACCGTATCAGGCTTTTTGCTTGGGGGAGTATCAAGAGAATTGCGCTGCAAAGCAGGGTCTTGCGATGCGCGAGAAGTGTGGATTTGAGCCTGTTGAATTTCATGCGCCGCTTCGCCAGCCATTTTTGATGACTGCTGAAGAATAGGATAACCAGAAGAGACGGCAGAGACAGACATAATACTTCCTCGCTGTTTTTTTAAGCATACTCTGGTCCGTCTTGGAGTGCAACTTTATCCCATCGCGGGTGAGTCGTGGTTGCTATTCACTATCAATGCACTCGGACGGCAAATTTACTCGCCAGAGAATGCAGTTCTGGAAACATTCGATAAATAAGATATAGCTGCTGTAGCACCATACGTGCAGAGCTATCATCCTCTTCTCGCCATTCAGAAAGCCGTTTCTCCAAGCCAATATTGTCGATATCGCTGGTATCACATTGTTCACAATGGGTAAATAATTGCTGATACAACACTTCAAGATGTTGATGAATAACTCGATGGGCATCGAGCACTAATTGATGGATGCTTTCATCATCGATTCGAGTGCGGTGTGCGCCGAGCGCTGAAATATAACTCAGTAATGCATGATTGAGGGTTAAAAAACGAAAGCTTTCATCGGTTGCCGATCGATACTTTCCCGGTTCTGCGAGCATATTACTGACCGCGGCAGCAAGCGCAGCATCCTGATTATGGGCATCACGTCGTGCAATCCGATAACTCAGACTGTCCTTTTTACCGATACGATATTGACCAATGATTTGCGCTAAATATTGTTTATTGGCTTGGACGGCTTCGGCCATGACCTTATGTAGACGTTTTGACTGCCAGTCTGGAAAAATAAACACCACCGCGGCAACAGCAAGAGCACAGCCAATCAGAGTGTCAGCTAAACGTGGTAGTACCACTGCGTAACCGGCACCGAGCTGGTTGAAACAAAACAGCACTAATAAGGTAATAAATCCGGTCGCGTAACCGTAGTTATTGAGACGAAAAGCGAAAAACATCACGCCGGAAATCACAATAAATGCTAACTGGCTCTCTTGTGAGGGAAAAAGTGTTAGGAGAGGAACGCCAATCAATAACCCCGCGAGGGTGCCAATAATACGGGAAACCAGCTTTTGCCGTGTTGCCGCGTAGTTAGGCTGACAAACAAACAAGGTGGTTAATAAGATCCAGTATCCACGGTCTAAATCCAATCCTTGTAAAATCCCATAGCCAGCGGTGAGAGCGATAGACATACGAACGGCATGACGAAACAGTAATGAGTCGCGATGAAAGTTGGCTTGAATTCGTTGCCACATGGCCTTTATAGAGTGTGCTTCCGTATCATGTAAGACATCATCTTCGGTCTTTTGCACATCGGGATTACTGACGTTACTGAGCTGTTTTTCAACCGTAGCAAGATTATTAAACAAATAGCTGAGCTGAGCTAATAATTGCTTCCACTCTAACTGTTGTTGCTCTTGTAAGTATGTCAAAGAGAGCTGTAATTCGTCTAAGGCGATGATCGAATCACTACAGTGCTGATAGCGTTGGCCGAGCTGAATAGAGAGAGCGATATCGTGGCAGGCTTGAGCTTGAGCCTGCAACAGATGCTTAAAACGAAACAGCACATCACTACGTGCAAAAGACTCTGCGAGCTCTTGGTAGCGATAATGGGTCGAACTGGCTCTTTCATGGATATCTTGCGCCACAAAGTACAGACCAAGGAAACGGTCACTGGCACCATCCACATGCCCTCGTTTTGAGCGGGCAAGCAAGGTCGCTTTGCATTGGTTCAGCGCGTTAACGGTTGCTCCATTTAAATTGGCTTCATTAATTCGATGTGGCTGGGGGGCTAAATTGGAGACAGGATAAAATAACTCGGCTTTAGCCTCAAAATAGTGGCCGAGTTGAACAAATACGTTGGCTAAACTTTGTTGGACAGGTTGCATTGGCCAAAATGCGTGCCACAGCATTGACAGAAGGTAATACCATGCGCTGCCCGTCAGTAATAGTAACGGTTGGAACCAAAGGTTCGTACTTTGGTCGGCACCGAGCATGGCGTAAATGGCGATCAATAAAGAGCCGAAGGCAATACTGGCGTAACGAGTACCGATGGCACCCAGCATGATAAAAGTGAAGGTTGAAATAAAGAGTCCAATCGCAAATAGCCACGGTGTATCAAATAAAATTTCGATAGAGAAGGCGGCTATCGCAAAACAAATAAAGGTCAGGACGATCGATTTTAAGCGGCCAGTAAATTTATCGTCTTGCTCTGCTAAGGCGGCGGCAATGACCCCAAGGATCAGGGGGGTTATCCAAGTGTTAACTTGATAGTGCCAAGCGGGAATGACAACACCTAAGAGCGTGATCAGGATCAGTAGGCAGTAATTAATGGTTTTGTTTGCCCAATAAAGGCGAAGTAAATGAAGTCGCTGCACAGTGAGATTCGATGTCAAACCTTAAAACACACAGTTTAGCAGAACTTTACGCTAACATTCTGATCAAGAATAATAAAAGTATCATTCTGTCTTAGTGAGTTGTTGATTATTGACATTAATTTTTCATTGCTATTGATGATTGAGTTATGATGTAGGTCGATAAAATCGAGAGGAACCGCCGAAAATGCAGCTAAGTGCAACCCAAACTGCACAATTTTTTATTGCTAATGAATATCACCATGTTGGCTTAGAAAATCAGCGTTTGGTGCTTTCTTCGTTGCACAGTGAAGAGCGGATTCCTTTTACCGTCTGGAACGGACAAGTGAAGGTGCGACGCGGGATTTTGTGGGCGGAGTTACGATTTTTTGCTCATCCAGAGCAAGATACGCAACGCGTTTGGGTTGTACAAGGTTTGCCTTGGCAACAAGCTCGACAGTTTGCGCATCATATTGTCAACGTCTATCAACAATGGCTTGATCAGCAATGTCAGCAATTGAGATTACATTTACCTCAATGGCAGCAAAAACTGCACCATTTACAACATTTGCCAGCTTTTTTACCGCATTCGCCGCTAGAGGAATGGATCAATCACGTTTTTGCTGATCTAACCGCGATGAACATGAGTTTAGAAGAAGCCATTAAACATTTACCTCATGCGATGGAGCCATTAGTACCTTGGTTACTGACTCCCGATCAAGCCTTACAAGCCCGCAATCAAGCTTGGTTAGACATTGAGCGTCAAAATTGGACGGTTCTTTTTTCACAACTTGAATCCTCTCCGCTTAATGTATCTCAGCAGCAAGCGGTGTTGATCAATGATGATCATAACTTGGTGCTTGCTGGTGCGGGTTCAGGTAAAACCAGTGTGCTCACGGCTCGAGTGGCTTATTTGTTACAGAGCCACTTAGCGCAAGCGGATGAACTATTGTTGATGGCTTTTGGCAAAGATGCCGCGAATGAAATGGATCAGCGTTTAAAAAGTAAGATTGGTCTTGCCGCCGATAACATTCGTGTTAACACCTTTCATCAACTGGGATTATCAATAATTAATCAAGTGGAAAACCAATCCGCTGTGATTTCTCCGTTGGCATTGGATGATAAGCTGAAAAAAGCTTGGTGTATGGACTGGTTGAAGCGCCACTGGATGACACCTACCAACTTTAAGCGTTGGCAGAAACATTTGGCGCAGTGGCCGATTGCCTATTTAGTCGGTGATGATGAATTAGGGAGTCACGTTGAAAACCCTAAATTGATCGCATGGTTGGAAAAGCAGCTCGATCAACTCGCTCAGCTGGGAACGACGAAAAAAGCGATTCAGCAACAACTCATTGATCATGTTGATTATCCTCGTTTGAATAGTGAACTTGCTTTGTGTTGGCCTTGCTACCAAGCATGGCAGCAAATGTTGAAAGATGAACAGCAGATCGATTTTAATATCATGATCAGCCAAGCAACGGATTATGTACGTAAAGGGAAGTTTTCTGTGGCTTGGAAATTCATCATGATTGATGAATATCAAGACATTTCACCTGCTCGTTTGGCATTGATACAAGCGTTGTGTGAACAGGCTCCGCATCATCCTAATTTATTTGCGGTGGGAGATGATTGGCAGTCGATTTATCAATTTGCGGGGTCGGATGTCAACTTAACCACGGAATTTGCAGCGCGTTTTCCGCAGTCGACCATTCATCATCTCGATACGACTTATCGTTTTAACGATCAAATTGGTTTGGTTGCCAATCAGTTTGTGCAGAAAAATCCTCATCAGTTACCCAAGACGCTAAATAGTTTTAAGTCGCAGAAGCAGCGAGCGGTTGTCCTGTGTGCCAGTAATCAAATTGAAAAAATACTCGATAAACTTAATCGTCAGGCTAAAGTGCCGAAACAGGTGTTGTTATTAGGTCGTAACCATTATCATCAACCAGAGCATCTGGCAGAATGGCAACGGCGATATGCCTCACTGCAAATTGAGTTTATGACCTGTCATGCGAGTAAAGGCAAAGAGGCCGATTTTGTTATTATCTTAGCGGTTAATGAAGGGCAGTTTCCCGCGCGAGTGAAAGCCCGTCATTTAGATAGCGCCTTGACCCAATCTAAAGTGGATTTTCCATTTGCAGAAGAGCGCCGTCTATTTTATGTCGCCATGACCCGAGCCAAAGAGAAAGTCTGGATAACTTACAGCGGTAATGGCTCTTGTTTTATCCAAGAGTTGCTCACCGAGGGATATCCAGTCAGTAAATCGATATGAATAAAGGAATAGTATGTATAAGGCTTTGATTTTAGTAGATGTGCAAAATGATTTTGCGTCCGATGGTGCTTTGCCTGTCCCTGAAGGGCAGAGTGTCGTCCCAGTGATTAACTTATTAATGCCTCATTTTGATCATGTGATTGCCACTAAAGATTGGCATCCTGCAGGGCATGCGAGCTTTGCTTCTACTCAAGGTAAAACCCCCGGAGAAGTTATCATGCTCTCTGGCATTGAACAGATATTATGGCCGGATCATTGTGTACAAAATACCGCCGGATCGGAGTTTATCGCAGGCCTTAATCTCGATGCTATCGAACATATTATCTACAAAGGGACTCATCTTGATATCGATAGCTACAGTGGTTTTTTTGATAACCAACGTCGCCATGCAACAGGATTAGCCGAGTATTTACAGCAACATGCGATCAGCGATGTGTACATTGCCGGACTGGCTACAGATTACTGCGTGAAATTTACTGCGTTGGATGCTGTGTCATTAGGATTTAAAACTTGGGTCATTAAAGATGCTTGTCGCGGGGTTGATTTAGCACAAGGTGATATTGATAAGGCTTGGCAAGCGATGGAAGAGGCGGGTTGCAGAGTGATTTTATCGCAGCAGGCAATGGTCTGAGTAGATAATGAGGCGTGATAACACGCCTCTTACTGTTATTATTCATCGATAACAGGAAGTATTGAAGTTGATCAATCGTCGCTTATCGATATGGAGTGAAGTTCATTACGTTCTATCAGCAAGATAGGCATGATAATCAGGGATTTCGATCTCGACTTCTTGCTCCATGAGTATTGAATTAAATAAAAATTTTGCCGTAGCGCGGTTAGTGGCGACAGGAATATTCCACACACTCGCAATCCGCAATAAAGCTTTAACGTCTGGATCATGTGGTACAGAATTGAGCGGATCCCAAAAGAAAATCAAGACATCTATTTTCCCCTCGGCAATTTTAGCGCCTAGTTGCTGATCGCCACCCATTGGACCGCTGATCATGCTGGTAATCGCTAATCCGGTTTCTTTATTGAGCATATGACCAGTTGTGCCCGTTGCGTACAGTTCATGTTTTTCAAGCTTAGATTGGTTTTCAACCACCCAACGTAGCAATTCGCCTTTATAGTTATCATGAGCAACTAAAGCGACGTGCTTTTTCGCAGCCATAATGCGTGTTGTTTTTTTCATTGCCATCTTTCCTAATCGGTAGAGAGTCAGAGTTAAATAACTAAAACTATACGCTTATTCAATGACTTTACGACAAAAACTCGAACTGGCGCTTGCTATGGTACGATTTAAGCTATTTTATCTGGTTGACGATGGCGTTAAATCTTGTAAACGCCATTCCCCCATCAAGATAGCGACAAACCAATGATGGGGGGAGTGATTAGTCGAAAATCAGTACAAGATAGATAAAGAACAAAAATAAGTGAGTGATCCCATTAAGGATATTCGTTTTACCATGTCTAAAACTAATACTTGCGACCATTAAACTTGCGATCAAAAGAATCATTTGTGCGGGTTCTAAACCTAATATAATGGGTTCTCCAATGATATTAGAAATAATAATGACGGCAGGTACTGTCAGTGATATCGTTGCCAATATTGAACCAAAGAATAAATTCATAGCCCTTTGTAACTGATTATTTAAAGAAGCTTTGATTGCTCCCACACCTTCAGGAGCGAGTACTAACAATGCAACGACTAGTCCACCTAATGCTGCGGGAGCACCTAAGTGTCCAATGCTTGCATCAATAGGTATGGCAATACTCTTGGCAAGAAAGATAACCACAATCAAATAGCCAAATAATAATAAAAAGTGATAAGTATTACTGCCTAGAATACTATGGTGTTCATCGGTATGATCGTTATCTTCATCGATAAAAAAGTAACTATGGCTTTTTGTTTGTACATATAAAAAGATACCATAAAGAATAATAGAGATAACCACCAAAGCCGAAGCAAGGATGAAGGACATTTCACCAAACTCATTCTTACTGGTAAAATTGGGTAGTATTAAACATAAAATAGTTAAGGGCACAATTGCGACTAAATAAGAATTTATACCTTGAATATTATATTTCTGTATATGATATTTATGACCTCCAATGAGTAATGCTACACCGACTAAGCCGTTTAATATCGACATGATGACAGCAAACATAGTATCTCTGGCTAATACTGGGTTCGAGTCTCCCGTCAACATCACTGATGAAATCATGATCACTTCTAAGGAAATCACCGATAGCGTTAATATCAAAGTCCCTAACGGATCGCCAAGATTAATTGCTAATGCATCAGAGTGTTTTACAACACCAAAGATAGACAACATAACAATAATAAATAGAAAACCAGCGGATGACCAATACAAAAAACTACTGCTAGAGCCTAGTAAAAGATCATTACCGATCGTTTTGAAAAATAGGACAGTTAATAATCCTATAAATAATACCCATTCATTACGGATGAATTTCATTATGTGCACCTCATGTAGGGTTATAAGTGGATACAATACTGTCGATAACAGGATGATGAGATGCAGACCAAGCAGTAAAACTACTCATGATAAAAATGAGTATTAATAAAGAAAGAATAAGTTTATGTTTAAGTTTCATCGTATATAACTCGTTATTAGTTAAAAATATTTAAGTGGTTAGAAAGATAAACCATTATCTTACTGATGGTTAGTTGATTAGGTATAGAAATACATACCGTCTATCAAAGAAGATCAGTTTTTAGCAATATGGTATTTATGAAAGACTAAACCAGTCTTAAATTAGTAATGACGAGAATGGGTAAACTTGTATTGTAGGTTGTTATTGTTACAGCCATAAATACAGGTTGATGAACGATGTGTATAATAAGACCAATGAATATTGGGGTTGAACAATGGGCGATAGCCAATCGATAGAATAGCAATAGGCAATAAGACAATTTCAGCGAGTAAGTAGTAGTTAGGACTCAGCCCCAATGAAGCGTATTCATCTTCGCTATTTAATCGGTAATGGTTTAAATGATGGATAGCATGATGAGGGTGTACGGCTGCTTTATTATAATTGATATCACTGGATGTCGAAGTTAAAACACTTGCATCATCTTGAACAACAGTAAGATGAGAATCACTCAATGAAAATGTCGGATGATTTTGTGAATACACGCCCGCCTGAGCAAAAAACAAGCTCATTAACAATACAAACATCAGTATGTTAAGGCGATGAATGGTCACAATGGTCACACTATTCAGATGAAAAGTTGCGCAAATAGTAGAAGAGATTCAATTTACCGTCAATAAAAAATGATAGCGGTCACAAATTTAAAAATCTTATTATTGGGGGATTAAAAATACGGCAGGAAAGAGCAGCACCGCAGTACTGCTCTGATCGATTAAATAAAAGCTTGTGTAAGAATATTGCGTGATTGTTCAAGGGTGATCGCTTGATGTTCACCCAAAGCAATCATTCCATGCGCTTCCAACTGTTCAATTACCTTATCGACAGCTTGCTTAGTGGTCATATTGGGCGCAGAAAACTGAGTATCGACATTCAACTGATGATAAAAAGCTTCAATCGCATCAATAGTACGTAATGCTAAATCTTCACTCGGTGCTAAGTTAAATACCCGTTGCCCCATTTGTTCCAACTTCGCTTTCTTAGCGGCTAATTGGTTACGCAGTAGAGCGGGTTGGACAATGGCTAATGAGCGAGCATGATCCACTTGCCATAACGCGGTCAGTTCATGGCCAATCATGTGTGTCGCCCAATCTTGGGGAACGCCACTGCCGATTAATCCATTCAGTGCTTGATTAGCCGTCCACATCAAATTCGCACGCCAAGCATCGTTATCTCTTTGTGCAAAATTGTCGCCCAACACCAATAGATTTTTCAATAACGCTTCAGCGTAGCCATCTTGGACCATCGCTTGGGTTGGATAGGTGAGATACTGTTCGCAAATATGTACCCAAGCATCGACCAAACCATTGACGAGTTGACGCTCTGGTAGCGTCTTCATTACGTCGGGATCCATCACGGCAAATTTAGGTTGTACATGTGGCGATAAGAAGGAAAGTTTATCCTGAGTCTCTGCTTTAGTGATTACCGCTCCAGAGTTTGATTCAGAGCCAGTAGCGGGCAAAGTGAGAATCGCGCCAATCGGTGTGGCATCGGTGACACGGTGCTTACCTAACATAATATCCCAGCCATCCCCTGAGTATTTAGCGGCGGCGGCGACGTATTTTGAACCGTCAATCACTGATCCCCCACCAACAGCAAGAATAAAATCAATCTTTTGCTGCTTAACGATAGCAACGGCTTTATCAAGAGTTTCTTTGGTTGGGTTTGGCTCGACGCCGGAAAATTCCAGCCAAGTATGTTCTTGCAGGGCATCGACCACTTGCTGATAAACGCCATTGTGTTTAATTGAGCCACCACCGTAGATGACCAGAACCTTATGCTGACGTGGGATCGCTTGGCTGATTGCTGCGATTTGCTGCTGACCGAAATAAATCTGAGTCGGATTGACATAGGTAAATTGCATTACTCGTACCTCTTATTGTTGAAATGACGACCGTTTAGCCTCTTTAAAGATGCAGCATGGCTGATCTGGCTATCGTTTTTAGGGGAGTCAAGTATAGGGTTGATACATTGCAAGATGCATAATAGTAGAATAGTTGTGGTGATAATAGAGCCATTCCTGTAAATTTATTGCCTATTTCTACAATGGTTGATGGTGTGGACAGAATGGTGAGTCAAACTGAGAAAAATGCCGATCTGGCGCAATTGATGCAAAACTATGTCGATAAATATGCGTTGCATCAACTCGAAGGTTGTGTGGACACTGCGATCTCTGGGGTAGGGTTTTATCGCAGTAGTCAAGGTAACCCGCGTCAGCCGTTTATCTATCAGTCTGGGATCGTGATTTTAGGTCAAGGTCAGAAACGCATCCATTTAGGGGAAATTGCGGTTGATTATGGGCCGAACGACTATCTGGTGGTGGGGGTGCCGATGCCACTGGAATGTGAAGCGGTAGCGAAACAGAATCAACCATTATTAGGGCTAACGATTGATATTGAGCATTCACTATTGCTCAAACAGGTCGCCGCTTTAGAGGAAAACGGTTTTCAACCGCCAGTGGATGCTAATAATCCTTGTGGCCTGAAATCGGTACAAATGAATCCGCCCATGCTTAACAGTTGTAAACGGCTGATGAATGCTTTGATTGATGGACTGGAGGCTGAGCTATTAGGGCAATCTTTACTTGAAGAGATGGCTTTTCGAGCGTTAACCAGCGCAGAGGGGCATGTGCTGTTTGAATTGGCTCATCACGAGGGACATTATGCTCGAATAGCGAAAGCGCTGAGTAAAGTGCATCGTGATTACGCCACATCTTTAACAGTTAATACGTTAGCAGAAGAAGCGAACATGAGTATTTCCGCTTTTCATCAAGCTTTTCGTGGCGTTACTATGGAATCGCCCTTGCAGTACCTTAAAAAAGTCCGTTTAAATAAAGCCAAAGAGTTAATTCAAATCGAGGGTAAGCGAGTCAATGATGCTGCGCGGCTGGTCGGCTATACCAGTCCTTCACAATTTAGCCGAGAGTATAAACGCCATTTTAATCACACTCCACGTGGTGCTTTATTGAAAGTTTAATCATCACCATCTTGAGCCTATTTGTGGTGCACTATTGAGTCGTCGTCCTTGCGTATCATGCTCCAACTTTGAAAGCTAGCCTTTGTTTAATAAGTTGGCTCTTGATGCAAAATAAGTATGTAAACCTTGTACGTTTTAAGCACTCCTTTGCGAGTGATTCTTAAGTTTGACACTTTATTAGGTGCTAAATAAGTGGACTGTTCTACAGTTATTTCACGAAAGATTTAAAGCATGCAGAGTAAGGACTGTACGCTTTAATACGTGGAAACAATAACTTAAGGAAAATGAGATGCGCTTAAAGCAAGTAAATGTACCCAAAGCGGTATTTACACTCAGTACACTTTCCGTCTCCTGTTTACTGGCGTTGAACAGCTATGCCGCCGTAAACTGCGATGGTTTGGATGATTGGCAATCTAGTGCGGTATACACTGGCGGTGCTCAGGTTCAGCATAATCATGTGGCCTATCAAGCGAAATATTGGACACAAAATAATAATCCAGCCCAGTTCTCCGGTGATTATGCACCATGGCAATTACTAGGTAGCTGTGATATGGGCAACGGTGGTGAAGATGGCGATACGGGGGTGGATGATAATCAGCCGCCAACGATTGAAATAACCCTGTCAACTAACACCGCTGAGTTGGGTGATACAGTAAGAGTTTCTGCGGACGCCGACGATAGCGATGGTCAAGTGGCGAAGGTGGAATTTTTTATCTCCGGCCAACGCGTAGCAACGGTATCACAAGCGCCATATATTTTTGATTACGAAGTCACCCGTTCTGGAAATTTAGCTATCCAAGCTAAAGTAACGGATGATAAAGGTGCACTATCCAGCTCTTCGATATTAACATTAACCGTCGCCCATGCGCCTATTGCCAATACGTGTCGTCCGGATGGTTTGTATCAAACTGAAGGCGTTAATGTTCCTTATTGTACTGTCTACGACGAGCAAGGACGTGAAATCATGGCGGGTGGCCAACCAAGGCGTGTGATTGGTTATTTCACCAGTTGGCGAGCGGGAGATGATCCTCAAACCTCCTATTTAGTGAAAGATATTCCTTGGCAAAACTTGACCCACATTAATTACGCGTTTGTCAGTATTGGCTCTGATGGCAAGGTCAACATCGGTAATGTTGATGATCCCAACAACCCCGCAGTCGGAAAAGAATGGGAGGGGGTTGATATTGATCCGACACTCGGTTTCAAAGGTCACTTTGGCGCGTTAGCAACCTATAAAGAACGTTATGATGTCAAAACCTTGATCTCGATTGGTGGATGGGCGGAAACGGGTGGTCATTTTGCCGATAATGGTGAACGAATCGCCGATGGTGGTTTCTATACAATGACGACCAATGCTGATGGTTCTATTAATCATCAGGCGATTTCTACTTTTGTTGATTCAGCAATAGAGATGATGCGTCAATACCGTTTTGATGGCTTAGACATCGATTATGAATATCCAACCTCGATGTCTGGTGCCGGTAATCCCGATGATAAAGCCTTCGCAGAATCACGTCGTCCTTATCTGATGCGTTCTTACCATGAGTTAATGCGGGTACTACGTGAGCGATTAGATATCGCCAGTGAGCAAGATGGTATTCATTATATGCTGACGATTGCCGCCCCTTCATCTGCTTACTTACTACGTGGTATGGAAACCATGGAAGTGGCTAAGTACCTCGATTATGTCAACATCATGACTTATGACTTACATGGTGCGTGGAATGATCATGTTGGACATAATGCCGCTCTTTACGATACCGGTAAAGACTCTGAACTTGCTCAATGGGGTGTTTATACGACAGCACAATATGGTGGCATCGGCTATCTGAACACCGATTGGGCTTTCCATTATTTCCGTGGCTCAATGCCAGCGGGACGGATTAATATTGGTGTGCCTTACTATACGCGAGGTTGGCAAGGGGTGACGGGAGGTGAAAATGGCCTTTGGGGACGAGCACCGTTACCGAATCAAAATGAGTGTCCTGCGGGTACTGGGGAAGGAGAAAAGAATAATTGCGGTTACGGGGCGTTAGGATTAGATAACATGTGGCATGATTTGGATGCCAATGGGAATGAAATGGGCGCAGGTTCTAACCCAATGTGGCATGCCAAAAACCTTGAACAAGGTATTTGGGGCTCTTATTTAGCCGCTTACGGATTGCATCCTGAGAGTACGCCATGGGTAGGCCAATACCAGCGTCACTTTGACAGTGTTGCGATCGCTCCTTGGTTATGGAACGCGGAAAAACGAGTCTTCCTTTCTACCGAAGATAAACAATCGATCACTATTAAAGCGGACTACGTTATTGATAAAGAGATCGGCGGTATTATGTTCTGGGAATTAGCCGGAGACTATAACTGCTATGTGTTTGATGCCAATGGTCAGCGTGGACAAATCGATTGGACAGAGCAAGCTTGTGCGAGCGGTAATGGTGAGTATCACATGGGTAATACCATGACCAAAGCCATGTATGAAAAATTTAAATCTGCTGCCCCTTACGGCAATCGAGTAGCGACGGGAGCCATCCCTGATCAAGTGGTGGATATTCGCGTGACTATTGATGGCTTTAAAGTTGGCGATCAAAACTATCCCATTAACCCTCGCTTGACCTTTACTAACCATACTGGGGTTGATCTTCCTGGAGGCACGCAGTTCCAGTTTGATATCCCCGTTTCCACACCGGATAACGCGAAAGATCAATCTGGTGCAGGGTTAGCGGTTATTTCTTCCGGCCATACGCGAGGCAATAATATTGGCGGCTTAGATGGTACGATGCATCGTGTTGCCTTCTCATTACCCGCATGGAAAGCATTACCAGCGGGAGAGAGTTATGAACTGGATATGGTGTATTACTTGCCGATTTCTGGGCCTGCGAACTACAGCGTTAATATTAATGGCAGAGAGTACGCTTTTAAGTCTGAGCAGCCAGACTTACCGTTGGCCGACCTTTCTGATGGTAATGGCGGTGGTAATGGCGGTGGTAATGGTGAAGACCCGGGCAATGGAGGTAGCACACCTGGAGACGTTGTACAATGGCAACCCGGTGTTAGCCAAGTCGCTAATGGCACGACAGTGACGTATAACGGAAAGTGTTTTATTGCCAAAAATAACCCAGGACCTTGGGAATCACCGATGCAAACTAATTGGTTTTGGGATGAAGTGGCTTGCCCATAGTTATTAGTATGACTGGTTAACGGTAACAGGTAACAAGACCGCCGATACATGGCGGTCTTTTCTATGCTATTACTTAACGATTCAAGCCGAGGTTGTTTAAAACTGGTAACTTTCCGGCACGACAACAATGCCTTTTTCCGATAACGTAAAGCGTTGTAAATCAGCAGCGCGATCGACACCAATTTTGGTATAAGGTGGAATCTTGACGTGTTTATCGATAATGCATCCGACTAACTGGCAGCCTTCGCCGACTTCGACATCATCAAATAAAATACTGTCGACTATCGTTGCTCCATCATTGATCCTAACGCTGGATGAGACGATGGAGTGTTGTACTGAGCCTCCGGAATTAATCACACCATTGGCAATGATCGAGTTAATAAAAATGCCTTCGTTTCCGGTAGCTGACGAGACGGTACGTGCTGGTGGCAGTTGCGGTTCATAGGTGCGAATCGCCCAATTTTTTTGATAAAGATTCATCGGCGGGACGGGTTCTAGTAAATCCATATTGGCTTCATAAAACGAGTCAAGGGTGCCAACATCTCGCCAGTAAGAATCTTTAGCGACACGTCCTTTTTCATTAGCAAATTGATAAGCAAATACTCGGCCCGATGGGATAAGTTTGGGGATAATATCTTTACCAAAGTCGTGGCTTGAATGCTCAAGCTCCGCGTCCTCGAATAATGCTTGCCTTAGTGTGTCCATGGTAAAAATATAGATGCCCATCGACGCCAAGCTGCGATCAGGATTATTCGGCAGAGCAGGTGGGTCGTTTGGTTTTTCAACAAAAGAACAAATTCGTTGCGCTTCATCAATCGCCATAACACCAAATGCTGAGGCATCTTGGCGAGCCACTTCCATACAGGCAATGGTCAGTTCTGCTTTATTTTCAATATGTTCTTCCAGCATTGCCGCATAATCCATGCGATAAATATGATCGCCGGAAAGCACGACAACATACTTTGCATCGCTGCGCGATAGCAGCCACATATTATGAAACAGTGCATCAGCAGTGCCTTCGTACCATTTACCTCCTTTGCGCATTTGAGGGGGGACGACCGTAATAAATTCCCCCAGTTCTGGATTGAAAATTGACCAACCATCGCGCAAATGCTTTTGTAAGGAGTGTGATTTATATTGTGTGAGTACCAGAATACGCCGTAGACCTGAATGTAAGCAATTAGTGAGGGTAAAATCGATAATACGATATTTACCGCCAAACGGAACGGCGGGTTTTGCTCTATCATCGGTTAGGGGAGATAAGCGTGAACCCATTCCTCCAGCTAAAACTACGGTTAAGGTATCTTGCATCTTTTATCTCCCTATTATTGTGCAATGGATAATTTTATACAGAATAGTACAAATATTGGGCCAAAATGGTGAAACACTTATCATATTATCCTCGCCCTTGATATGGCAGTACTGGTGCTGATATTTTGAAATGCGCCATGAATGATTAGCCATCGTTGGCGCTTATTCAAGGTTAGTCTACGATGGTGCAACGCTATGGCAGAGAAAACCTCATTACATACTTACGGTGTTTCTACTGCATTATAGAGTTGAAATATCGACTGAAAGAGTAAGAAAAAGCATCGTTATTATCTTAGAACAATAGAGAGACACGATGAGTGATGCTTATCTTTTGCACCAGATTTGTGCAAGTGCACATTGCTGGTGAGGTGAATGGTCGATTGAATTTCATCACTTATCTTGCCATTTCACGACTCAGTAATACGGAAACCTGATTGCGCCCCGTGGCTTTTGATTCATACAACGCTTTATCTGCTCGCTGGTAAGCTTCTTGTTCCGAACCGATAATGTCAGTGAGTCCTGCGCTAATCGAAACACGCTTAGCATGAAGTTGATAAACTTTGATGCGTAATCGCTCAATAACCGCTTGTGCCTCCTCGATGGGGGTATGGGGTAAAATTATCGCAAATTCTTCGCCACCAATTCTCGCTAAAAAATCTGATTCGCGTAGACCATCACGCAGCGTTTCAGCGACGGACTGAATAATATAATCGCCATGACTATGGCCAAATTGATCATTAATTCGTTTAAAGTGATCAATGTCTAAAATGGCGAGACAAGAGTGTTCATATTCTGGGTAACGTTTAACTCGATGGCATTCGAGGTGAATTTGTTGGTCAAATTTACGTCGATTCCAGATCCCCGTTAAGGCATCTTTCTCACTTTGTTCACGCAGCTTATTTTCCAGCGATTTATATTGAGTAATATCGACAAATGAAGCGACATAATATTGAATAATGCCTCGATCATCCAAAATGGTTTGAATTCGGAGAATTTCTGTTAGTTGTGAGCCATCTTTACGCTTATTGATGACTTCACCTTCCCAAATGCCTTCTTTTTGTAACGATCTCCACATATCGACATAAAATTGCTGATTGTGTTTACCGGAGGCAAATATAGAGGGTTGTTTACCTTGAACTTCTTCTAACTGGTAGCCGCTTAAACGGGTAAATTCGTGATTAACCTTAATGATCCGGTTTTGCTTATCAGTAATCACAATGGCAGACATTCCATTCATTGCAGCCAAGGCTAATTGGCTCTCAAGGCTATTTTTTTTGTGAGTGATATTCCAAACCACGCCGCTTCCAGCCACGATACCCAGCAGTAGAAAAATACTGGTAGCTTGCACGAGTAGATCGTGACGTTTCGCGGTGCGTTGTTGCTCTAGGGTCTGTGGGTCATGACTGTTGAAAATTATTAAGCTTGCCCCTTCTCGCTCAGTCTTGGGTAGCGAGAGTTGCATAAAATGATATTGACGGCCTTGATAAATAAACAAGCCTTGATCTTGTTGTTGAATCGATCGCCAGAGTTCCGGTGATTGCTGCGATAAATGGGCAATGGGATCATTAGCGTCATCGTCTGAGGAGGACGACAAATGAAGAACCGTTTCTCCATTGTGATTTAAAGCCGTAAATTGTGAGGTATCGACGGCGATGGTTGATTCTGTGTTAGTCGGTACAGAGTGACGTTCGAGTTTTGCAAGCTCGTGCGCGAAATAGAGAAAAGGCACACATCCGAGAATGCACCATACCATAAAAAACTGAGCGAGATTTTTAGCCTGTGACGATGACATGATTAACTTATAATGATTATTAAGCGGTGATTATAGACCTTTAAAGCGAGAGATTACTTCCAATATGTTCAGTTCGTGCGCTTGCTCAACATTGGTGCATATACGGTAATCAGGAAAAATGAAAATTTACAATGTAAACTGAGTATTGGCTAATAAGAAAACCTTCCAGTAAAAGAGAGAATGAGGAGTTAACGATTATGAAGAAAGTACTCATGCTGCTGCTTCTCATTTTTGGTTTAGCGTGTGCGGGCGCTGGCTATTACCTATTTTATTACAAGCCAGAACAAGAACGGCTAGAGGCTCTAAATCAACGTTTGATGCCTGAGGCACCGATGTCTCAAGAATACGAACCAAGTGCTCCTGCTTTTGTCATGCCAGATATCATGGACTACTACGTCAATGAGCCCACCCTTGGTGTGCGCGAGAAGCCGGATAAAGATGGATTTGTTCATCGGTTACTTTATCGTGGTGAGCCGGTATTTTTGTATGAAAAACAAGAGGGGTGGGGAAGACTAACGCCTTTTTACGTCTATGAAGAAGGGGGACCTGAAGTGGCGGAGTGGATCCCATTGGATGGGCTGGTGGTTGATCCGCCTGTGATCACCCCAGAGGAACGGCGTGAAACCGTACTGAGCTATATTATGAATTCAGATGATTTAGAGGTGTTTAAAACCATGTTTATTCAAACCACGGATCAGCTACTGAGTGATAAAACTTGTGTTCCGGGTGATTTTAAAGAGTTAGGAGGTTGGGTTCGCTCCGTTCGTTATCAGTCTGAGGACGTTTATTTTGTCTATTGTGGTGGTTTAAACCAAGCAAATAAAATTTATCTTAATGCACAAACTGGGGCCATTTTTTATCAATAATGATTAAGATATTAGCCATAGCTTACGATTAGCGATAAACGCATTAGTTATATTTGACGAAAATTTTACTTGAGTCACACTCTACTCAGTTCTACACTGAGCTGTCCTATTAAGAATGAATTGATCATGCTCGAACGTATAACGTATTTTTTCTGGTTAGCTTTTCTTGCGTTGTTATTACCTTCGCAAGCGTTGGCGTGCTCGGAAAATTACGCTAATTCAAGCATTACTCTCAACCATTCTGTTTGGAATGCGGCTTCACATGGCGTACAAAATCCATTTGAGTTTGATTCTCAAGAGAGTCCGATCGATGTTGACTCGGTGCCAACCAGCGACACGTTGGCGAAAAGTATAGTTCAAGCGATTCTTAATCCGCCTCGCTTGCAGCTCACCGAGATTAACTTACCTCTCGATAATGGCTTTGATTTTCCTCATCTTGAAGGAAATGACGCTCTGCCTCGTTCTATCGATGCGGATCGCTATGCCGCTCAAACTTGGACGTCCATTCCTTATCAGCATTTTCATGCCTCACATCGTCTTTCCGGTTGGAAAGAGACCAACGCCATGTACGTGGCATTAAATAGCCATTTCCTTTCTGCTTAATCTCACTTTTACGTGACAATGTCACAATTTTAGTTTTTTAACTCGGCTATGCCCGAGGAGAGAGTTATGCAGAGAAAAACCGCTAAAACGCCAGCGCGTATTATGAATCGCTATGCGACATGGAAATACGTGGTATTGGTTATAACCGTTATCTTACTCGGTTTAAGTGCCATTCCTACTTGGTATGGTGAACAACCATCAATTCAAATTGAGTCTAATCAAAAAGACAGCCCTTTAAATAATGTGGTAACGGTTAATCAATTATTGCAAAAGCAAGGAATTGCTGCCCAAGAAATCCGTCAAGAAAATAACCACACGACGCTGGTTTTTAAAACTGAAACCGAGCAGAGCCAAGCACGCAAGTTATTAGATAATTTCGTGCAAGAAGGAGAAAGTTTAACTTTCTCTTATGTTTCGGTCGCACCCTCTTGGTTCACGCAGATGGGATTTACTCCGATCAAGTTTGGCCTAGATTTACGGGGTGGGGTGCAATTTCTATTAAATGTTGACGTGGATAAAGCTTTCCAAGAGCAACGAGATAGCCTAACAGACGATGTGAGAGAAATGTTGCTTGCTCAACATCTTAGAGGAGTAAAAATCGAAGCATACGGTAATGATGGCTTTTTAGTTTCCGCTAACTCACGTGCTTCACTGAATAAGATTAGTCAGTTTGTTAAAGAAAATTATCAAGGCTGGGATGTTAAGCTATCTTCTGATCAACTGACCGTTCAGCCAAGTAAGCAAAATAAATTGGACTTTCAATCGGCAACGATCCAGCAAAACTTGAAAATCATGCGTGATCGTATTGAGGAACTCGGCATCACTGAAGCTTTAGTTCAGCGTCAGGGTGAACATAGTATTCGTATTGAGTTACCTGGTGTGCAAGACCCTGCGCAAGCGAAAAACGTCATTGGTGCAACAGCCAGCTTAGCATTTTATGAAGTCAATACCAGCGGTATCGCCAGCCGTGATGATTTACAACTGAAAGACAATAATGGTCAGTTAGTCATTTTACATAAACGTCCAGTACTCACAGGGGATCATATCGTTAATGCTCGTGCGGGTATGGATAAAATGGGTCTTTCTGAAGTCAATATCTCGCTTGACCATGCGGGTGGCAAGCTAATGAGTGACTTCTCCGCCAAGCATATTGGCAAACCCATGGCGACCGTGTATCGAGAGTACAAAACCAATGCTAATGGAGAGACGGAACGCAGCGAACGCGTGATCAGTGTGGCGACGATTCAATCGCAATTGGGGAGCCAGTTCAGAATTACCGGCGCAGGTTCGAATCAAGATGCTCAACAACTGGCATTGTTGTTAAGAGCCGGATCACTCACTGCTCCAGTGACAATCGTCGAAGAAAGAACCATCGGTGCATCGCTCGGTGCTGAAAATATTGAAAATGGTTTTGCGGCCTTGGCGTTAGGGATGGCATTGACGTTAACCTTTATGGCGTTATGGTATCGCCGTTTAGGTTGGGTGGCGAACGCTGCTTTGTTGATCAACATGGTGTGTTTATTTGGTTTAATTGCGTTATTGCCGGGAGCGGTATTAACCTTACCGGGGATTGCTGGTTTGGTGTTGACGGTCGGTATGGCGGTGGATACCAACGTGCTTATCTTTGAGCGAATTCGCGATAAGTTAAATGAAGGGCGTAGTTTTGCTCAAGCGATTGATAAAGGTTTTAGCAGTGCGTTTAGCACCATTTTGGATGCCAACGTGACTACGATGATTACTGCGATTGTTTTGTATTCGATTGGTAATGGACCGATTCAAGGTTTTGCATTAACGCTGGGATTAGGGTTGATCACCAGTATGTTTACCGGTGTATTTGCATCACGGGCATTAATTAATTTGATTTGGGGACGTGATAGTCGCCGAGATGTGAGGATATAACGATGGTGACTTATCTAAAACAACATATTCGACGTATTCGTCACATTACCAATATCGTTTCGATTGCTTTAACCCTGTTAGCATTAGCGGCTTTTGCGATTCGTGGTCTTAATATGGGGCTAGATTTCACTGGCGGTATGGTAACCGAAGTCAGAGTGGATAAATCATTAACCCATGATCAAGTCTTAAATACTCTCAAGCCGGAGCTGGGTGATTCTACCAGTGTGATTCAGTCTGGTGAGGAAGGGCGCTGGGTCATTCGTTACCCGTTAGTAGAAGAGCAACAAAGTGCTCCAGAAATAGAGACGTTACTGAGTACTATTTCATCTCAGATTGAAGTGGTGAGCAATAGCATGGTTGGCTCACAAGTTGGTGAGGAATTGATCGATCAAGGTGGCTTAGCATTATTGATTTGTATCTTATGTATATTGGGCTACCTTTCGTTTCGTTTTGAATGGCGGTTGGCGAGTGGTGCTTTATTAGCGCTATTGCATGATGTGATCTTAGTACTCGGTTTTTTTGCGGTGACGCAAATGGAGTTCAACTTAACCGTTTTTGCCGCCACTTTAGCAATCTTAGGATACTCACTGAATGACTCGATCATTATTTCCGATCGGATTCGTGAACTGCTGGTTGCTAAACCCAAAGCACCGCTGGCAGAGATCAATGATCAAGCGGTGATTGCAACCTTTTCTCGCACGATGGTGACTTCAGGTACCTCATTAATGACAGTGTCTGCTCTTTGGTTAATGGGCGGCGAACCATTACAAGGCTTTGCTATTGCCATGTTTATCGGGATTATTTCTGGCACGTGGTCATCCATTTCCATCGGTACCGTACTCCCTGAATGGTTACATTTAGAGTCCAAGCATTATCTGCCGGTTGAAGTTGATATGGCGCCTTAAATATCGGAACCCCCTTGATAACCTCAAGGGGGTTTTTATACGGTTTATCCCCTTCCTACGTGAAGCTGAAAAGGTGTTGGCTACGTTCGATCCTCCAATGAACATAGACACGCTATGTTCATTGGCGCTCACTCATTACAACTCCAAATGGTTTGGGTATAGATTTTAGGAACGGTAATGATGGCAAGCATGACGAGATATATTTAATTTACGCATTTTTGAACGTAGAGTATTTGGATTAATGGCGAGTAGTTTAGCGGCTCCAAAAGGACCTTCTATTCTTCCGTGGCAATGACGTAACGCATTGCAAATATGGTCATATATCACCTTCTCTAAACTAAGGAATGATGAGACTTCTGCATGACTTTCACTGTTTAGTGGAGATGTGGTCGGCTCTTGCAAAGAGTCAGGTTGTAAGATTAACGATTGCTCAATGGCAAGATATTTTCCCTGTCCTAAAATCGCCGCTCTTTCGATAATGGCTTGTAATTCCCTGACATTACCTGGCCAATGGTAGCGTTTTAAGTAATCTATCTGTTCATTACTTGGTAAACAAAGAGGTAAACCTAGACGATTGGACGCTTTGTGAGCAAAATGCTCGGTGAGTTGTTGCATGTCACCAAAGCGTTGGCGCAATGCTGGTAGATGAATTGGAAAAATATTAATACGAAACCATAAGTCCTCTCTAAATAATCCTTGCTGGACAGAGAGTTCTAAATTTCGATGTGTAGCAGCAATAATACGAACGTTAACGCTGATTTCTCTTTCCCCTCCAACCCGAGTAAATGAGCCTTCTTGTAATACTCGTAATAAGCGCACTTGAGCCGCTAAACTTAATTCACCTATTTCATCTAAAAATAACGTACCGCCATCGGCGCGTTCAAACCATCCTTTTTTTTGAGAGATTGCACCAGTAAAGCTGCCTTTTTCATGCCCAAATAATTCTGAATCAATCAGTTCCGAAGGGATAGCACCACAGTTTACTCGGATAAAGTCGTTTTGAAATCGCTGTGAGTGATTATGGATATAACGGGCAATCACTTCTTTTCCAGATCCGGTCTCCCCAAGGATAAGAGCTGTAGAATCAGTCAATGAAACCAATTGTACTTGCTGCATTGTTTGTTTTAGACCGTGATTTTCGCCAATAACCATTTTTGTCATACTCATTTTTCGAGGAATACCTGTTAAATTTAAAGGGTTTATTGTTATTTAGAAATGAGTTTTTATTCCATATAGTAATAAAAAGTTATATAGAATTTTTTAGTGAAATAGAGATGTGAAAACCATTAATTTTCAGTTGATTACATTGATATTTAACTAATTTATAAAATTCGCTGATTTGGCATGACTTGTGCAATCAATAGGTTACATTCATCTATATTGATTAGGGATTGAGTATGATAGATAAAATTTTGGTGATTCCAGGTTATAAAGGCAGCCCTAATGAGCATTGGCAAACATGGCTTCAGACTCAATACCCTAACACGGAGAGGATAAAGGCGATTGATCACCATAAACCGATTCTTAGTCAATGGTCAGCACAGATCCAACAGTATCTAGAGCAGCAAACGCTACCCATTATCATCATTGCTCATAGCTTCGGTTGCTTAGCCGCTTTAGATGCTATCGTTCGAAAACAGTTACAATCAAAAGTGAGTGGTGTCTTATTTGTTGCACCGGCTTCGCCGTATCGATTCACTTCTTATGGCCATAGGGCTGATTTTCCGAACGAACGTTCGATTGTTGAAACGTTAACAATTCGCGCCCTTGGTGTTTTGGGGACCATGGTAGTAAGTAGAAATGATCCTTGGATGAACTATGACCATGCTTGCTGTTTAGCTGCTGATTTGGGCTTACTGACTTACGATGCGGGTTATGTTGGTCATATTAATATGGAGTCAGGACATGGACCATGGCCGGAAGTAAAAGCACTTATTGATGATATTCAATTACAAGTCCAACGAAATGTTAATTCATTTAAATAATATTTATTTAAAATTAGCAATTAGATTTAATTTTATGGAGAAATAATAGATATCAATATCCATGCTTAAAAACGACTAGATTAGCTATTAATAGAACATTTAACTTAGCCTAAATTTAAATATACCCTTCCGACTTGAAGCTGCAGGGGGGTTGGCTACGTTCATTCGCCCCAATCACATAGTCTATCTATGCTCATGGGGATTATGAGAGCCATCCGTGGCTCTCACCAAAGGCCAGCCTACGGCTGTTCAAATTTGTTCCAGACAAATTTGTCACTCACTTGCCGCCTACCTGCAACTCCAAGTTGTTTGGGTATATCACTTTTTTATGGTGAGGGCCTATTAAACCTTAATTTTGTGATTTATTAAACATCTACGTTTTTACTCACTAGCTATAACGTTTTCGTGATAATGGTTTTATTAAAATAGAATATAAACTACGGAGAAAATAACAATGCATGAATTACCAACGCTATCTTTAGCTGAACTTTACTCCAATAGAGACCAATTTATTTATTCACTTAGCCGAGTTGCAAGAGAGGTTGGTTTTTTTTATCTATCAGATTTTGGTATTAATAATGAAAAAATCAATCATATTCATCATATAGCCACTGATTTTTTCACTTTATCTTCAGAAGAGAAAAATAAAGTTTCCATGATTAACTCCCCACATTTCAGAGGTTTTTCTGGTATTGGAGAGGAAAAAACTAAAGGGAGCATAGATATACGTGAACAGTTTGATGTCATGAATGAAGAACCAGCAAGGCAATTAGAAGACTCACCGCTATGGATGAATATTTATGGTCCTAATCAATGGCCAGCAAGTATTCCTCATATGCGTGAGCTTATTTTAGACTTTATGAATGATCTGTCTTTTATTGCTCAAGAGTTGTTATCAGCCTTTGCTTTGGCGTTAGAACAAGATCCCGATGTATTTAATCACTCGATAATGGGTAATCCATATCAACATCTAAAGTTGATCCGCTATCCTAATGTTGATTTGGCACAGAGCTCTTCACGTCAAGGCGTAGGTGCACACAAAGACCCAGGTTATTTAACGTTACTTCTCCAAGATAAGGTTAGTGGTCTCGAAGTATTAATTAATGATAAATGGCTCGCGGTTCCACCGAAAAAAGACACCTTAATTGTGAATATTGGTGAATTACTCGAGCTTGCTTCAGATGGCTATTTAAAGGCAACTGAACATCGTGTAGTAAGCCCTAATCATGGACAGGAGCGGTTCTCTATTGCGTATTTTATGGGACCCAGATTAGAGAGTCGAGTTCCTAAATTATTACTACCAGAAAAGTTAAAAAATCAAGCTTTGGGCCCAACTTCAGATCCCAATAATCCACTATTCTATCAAGTGGGAGATAATGTATTAAAAGGACGTTTAAGATCTCATCCTGAAGTGGCTAATAAATATTATAAAACTATCGTTAAAAACTAAAAAGTAGATAAATATGAATAATAAAACACAATTACTACACAGTGGTGTAATAGAAGATCAATTTGGCTCATTAACTATACCCATTTATCAAAGTAGTGCATTTGAATACCATAATTTTGAAAATGGTAAAAAGATTTTTTCAGGCGAAGAGAATGGTTATGTTTATAGCCGAATGCGTAATCCAACCATTAGTATGTTAGAAACTCAATTAGCGAATATGGAGGGAGCTGAACAATCTTTAGCTGTTTCGAGTGGTATGTCAGCAATCAGTAGTGTATTACTCTCTTTATTAGATACCGGCGATGAATTAGCGATTGTCGATCCTATTTATGGAGGAACACAAAGTTTATGTGATAACTTACTGGTTCGAATGGGCATAAAAGTTGTTCATTACGCTGATGTATCGGATTTAACTCTGCGAGCAAATCCCAATACTCGAGTCATATTTTTTGAATCTATCTCTAACCCAACCGTCAGAGTTAATGATATTCATTCAGTTGTTAGTACAGCTAGAAATATAGGTGCGATTACAGTCTGTGATAATACTTTTTTATCTCCTGCTGTACTCAAGCCGATAGAATTGGGTATTGATATTGTTATACACAGTGCCACCAAGTATTTAAGTGGTCATGGAGATATTATTGCTGGCGTGATTTCAGGGAGCGACCATTATTTAAATCTCATCCGTGGAATATCCAATAAGCAACTTGGATCATGCCTTGGTCCTCAAGAAGCCTACTTATTACATCGAGGTTTAAGGACTTTATCTTTGAGAATGGAACAGCACCAAAATGGAGCATTTAAAGTCGCGGAGTTTTTAGCAAAGCATCCTCTGATAGCAAGAGTCTATTTCCCTGGATTAGAAACCGAAAGTCGTGATGATAAAAATCCGCCAGCATGGGGAGCGATGGTCAGTTTTGAATTAAAATCCGATCTTAATGCGGTAAGAAAATGCCTAGATAGTCTGGTGCTATTCAAACAATCGGTAAGTTTAGGTGATTTGGAAAGTTTAGCTTGTCATCCTGCGACGACAACTCATGCTGGCTTAGATAAAGAGCAGAGGGAGAAATATGGGATAACCGATAAACTGATCCGTTTAAGTATCGGTGTTGAGCATCCTGATGATCTCATTGCTGATCTAAGCCAAGCGATAGCGTTGGCTCATGATAAAGTTAAGGGGGCATTTGTGTCTGTTTTATAATAAAAATGGCGAGCATAAAAGCTCGCCATTTTCTGTATGCAATATTTCTTTATTCAATATTAAATACAGGCTTTATACGCGAAAGCGATTGACCGTGCTTTGTAATTGAGCGGCGAGTTGACTAAGTTCAACGCAGGCTTGAGCTGCACTTGATGAACCTTGCGCGACTTGTTTCGCTGACTCATTAATCCGTTCAATGTTGCGGCTTAGTTCTTCACTGACGGAATCTTGCTCACCACAAGCGCTCGCAATTTGAATCGTCATATCGGCAATTTGCGCACTTTGGGTGCTGATTTGTTCAATCGCTTCTTGAGTCTGATGACTTTGATTGACACATTGGCCCATTAACTCGCTACTTTGTGCTGTTGCTTGGCGTGCTTTTGCTGCGCAACTTTGTAAGTTCTGGATAATAGCCACAATGTCACCCGTTGATTGCTGCGTTTTGCCTGCAAGGGCTCGCACTTCATCGGCAACCACGGCAAAGCCACGACCTTGTTCACCAGCTCGCGCGGCTTCAATTGCGGCATTGAGAGCAAGCAAATTGGTTTGGTCAGCAATATTGCTGATCACATCGACGACCATATTAATTTGTTGCGCTTGATCTTCGAGCTCCAGCACGCGTTGCTCGGCTTGCGAGATCTCTTGTGTTACCTGAATAATCGAGTTGGCCACCACATTCATTTGCTGTGCGCCAGTGATGGCTTGTTGGTTACTATTACGGGCAGAATCTGAAGCCACTTCGGTACTGCGTGCCACTTCTGCCACGGTGGATTTCATTTCTGTCATTGCGGTCGCAATTTGCATCACTTCTTCTTGCTGCTCGCGCATACCTTGCGAAGTTTGCTCCGATACCGCGCTGACTTCATCAACCGCTTGAGTTAATTGTGTTGCGCCGGCAACGATTTCTTCGACCATCACACGTAAATTATTTTGCATGGTGGTGCAAGCGTCAGCCAGTTCACCAAGCTCATCTTGACCAATTTGTTGGCGATCCATTTGATGGCCTAAGTTTCCATCGGCAATCGCGTTGGCTTGATTAACCACTTGTTGTAAAGGACGGCAGATTAAATTCGCCAGTAGCCAAGTCATAAAGACCATAAAGCCAAGCAGGGCAACAATGCTGGAAATAGAAAATTGACTAATAGTATCAATTAAATCTGTTAATTCAGTGCGGTTATCATCGACATAGGAAAGATTAAGTTTTAGTAACTCATCCACCGCCAGTTCTAGACGCTCAAACGTTGGATAGGCATTTTGTAAATCACGCTGAGCTTCAGTAATGTTATTACTCAAAATATCGTTATTAAAAGAACTTAATGCACGCAAATACTCTTGCCATAAATTTTTAACAGGCATAAAAATAGAGCGCTCATAATCGGTCCAAATACTGCTTTCATAGCGAGCTAAATCGGCATCAATAGTGCGATAGTGATCATCCATCCAGCGGATATCTTCGGCGATTTCGTGGCTATCATCAGAGGAAAGTAGACCAATTTGTGCTCGACGTACCGAGGACATATTGTACTTAATGGTATTGACCATCATCATTGATGGTAAAGTATCGTCGGTTAGGTTAAGTACATCGTGCTGAATCGTATTGAGAGAGCGGTAAAGATAAGCACCAAAAACAATATTGACGGCAGCAATAATACTAAACGCTAGCGCAATTTTTTTACGAATGGCTAAATTTTTTAAAAACGACATGGTAGTGGGTGACCTCGCGGTAAAAACTAATCGGTCACATCCGTATGATGATATACCCTGCTGCTGGAAGATAGCGGTATTGCATTCTTTTCACCACAAAGCTTCTCTTTGTGTATCAAGCATACATTTACTTGCTATATAGCGAGCCACTTCAAGTACTGTGGGTAAGTTATCCCTAGCAATAGTCAGTGTGTAAGAATTATCTGACTAATTAATTGGCGCGGATTCTAGCATCAAGTGAAGGATTAAGCCAAAAAAATATGATACCAATCACATTTAAATGTCTATCGAGGTCAAATGTTGAACGATTGATGGAGTGAATGGCTTTATTGCAGCCCAGCGAAACGATGGGCTGCAAAGGCAGGTTTAGTGATGATGCTCGTGCTCAGTGGTGCCTAACCAAGTAATAAACTGAGGGATAAAGCCTAATTGATGACGCTGTACAATCCGTGACTCAGTCACGCTGAGTTGCAGCACCGTTTGATCTGCCGGATTGGTAATGAATAACTGTTGATTTCTCGGATCGAAGGCCATTTGGATCCGTTGGCCTTCTGCTAATGTTGGTACATTGTCCCAGAGCGATAAACTGAATTGTTGAGCAAAATCATCCGCTGCATGATAAGCGATCAACCGTGCTTGTGGCGTAATGATGAATAAGTAATCCTCAGTGGTTAAATAGGCGAGGGTGCGTTGCGTTTGCTCGGTTTTCCAGTTGATTTCTTGAAAATGACCATTTTTCAAACTGAAGAATTGCTGGTTATTCGCCACTGCAAGCAGGGTATCACTGACTGGATAGCCGAATAACGTTCCAAAGCGAGTGCCGTTGTCAAACGTTGGGTTGTTGATGGTTTGTGACGTTATTATTTCCCCCTGTATATTGATGACAAGAACGTGATCTAAACACGCAAACGCTACGGCATTTGTCGTTTGCGCGCTGCCATGTAAAGCGGCGCAGTCTTGGGCGGGGAAATTATGAAATTGATGAAAATGATCATTATGCCTTTGCAAAGCGATCACCTTATCCGGCAAGCTAGTGGTGCTTTGATCTTTAATCCCAGTAAAAGCGAAATCCCTCAGTAACTGGGCAGTACCATGTTGGGCATGGTCAAAGGAATGGCTGGCAACGCTAGAGGCTTGGCCTATCGACTGCTCATCTAACACGCGAAACTGCGCGTTGGCACTACTTGTGCTATCACCATCAAAAAACAGTGCGACTTGATCTTGTGTGGCGTCATAGTGAGTTGGCTTTACTCCCTGATAGCGATCAGACAATAATCTCGGACTATGATTGTGCAAATGATAATGATCGCTATGTTGTTCGGCGACAATACCACTATCAATCACTTCGACTTGATCAAAATTTCGTTGCAGAGCTAGAGCGTATCGTCCCTTCGGACTGGTTTTCAGCCCTGAGGGTGTTTGTTGCAAAGTAAATTGGGTGCGCTGACGCCAAGCTTGGCTATCAAACAGGTGTAGTGTTTGGCTATTGTGTTCTGAAATCAGCAGCCGAGAAGTAATAATCGAGTGATGATGATCGGAGTCTTCGTTACTGGTGGCGTTATTTTCACCTTCTTGACAACCTAATAGCAATAATACGCTGAGTGACAGTGCAGCCAGCCTGGGGGCTTGACGATGAGATAGAGACAACATGGATTTTTCCTTAAGTACCATAGTAGCAGTTGATTGTTGATATGTTATAACATAACATTCGTTACCATCAATAGGTAATCAATAATCATTGTGTACATTTATAGGAGAAACTTGGTGAATAAATCAGTCGTAGCGGTGATTGGGTTTGGTGTAATGGGTTTTATTGGACAAAGCTTAGCATCACCACAAGTCGATATTGGTGTTGTTTTAGATGGTGCTTATCAGAGCGACAATCGCCATTGGGGAAGTCGTGACAAGGGATTTGGCCTTGGTCATTCTGAGCTGATGTTAAGCAGTAACATCGATCATAACTTTAAAGGTCAGTTGGTGGCGGTATTAGATAGCCATGGTTCTAAAACCGAGTTAGAGCTGGAAGAAGCATGGATAGAAACCATGAGTTTACCGTTTGGCTTAAAGCTTAAAGCAGGACGTCTGTTATCCAATGTCGGCTACTTAAACAGTAAGCACATGCATGAAGACGCCTTTGTTGAGCGTCCGGCAGTGTATCGCGCCTTACTTGGCGGCCATTATTTTGATGATGGTGTGCAAATGACTTGGTTATTACCAACCGATTTTTATCTGCAAGCCAGCGTCGAAGCGTTAGGTGGTAAGCCATTAGATGCTGGTTATGATAAGCCAGCGACGGTGGGGGTATATACGGCTAACCTCCAAGTGGGGGCTGATATTGGACTTGAACACAGTTGGCGCTGGGGAATCAGTTCACTGTATAACGGTAATGGCCGTCAGTTTTCAGGCGCACACGATCACAGCCATGATCATGACCATGATCACGATCATGCCGGTCATTCGCATGGGCCCTCATTAACAGGTCGTAATTTGTACGGTACGGATTTCACGTGGAAATGGGCACCGGAAGGTAATTATCGTCAACGTAATGTAAGAGCAACAACCGAGTTTTGGTATTTGGACAATCGCTTTGATACACAAATGGCGACAGCTCCAGGCGCGAAACAAAGTGCTAATGGTTGGTACGCAGAAGTGGCTTATCAATTTAATCCGACTTGGACAGTGAGTACCCGTTATGGAGAAATGCGCACCGTGAGTGGAGATGTCCATGCTCATGATGATCATTTCCATGGTGAATTCAGTCGTGATGATTTGAAAGAGTGAGATCTCGCATTAGATTGGCATGCTTCTCATTTTGGTCGGGTACGTGGACAAATTACCCGTGAAAATCACACTCAGGGCGATCAAACCCTCTTTAGCCTACAGTATGTCATGTCTTTTGGAGCGCACCATGCTCATGCGTTTTAAATTATTGAGTCTATTCGCTTGTGTCAGTATGCCAGCGATGGCGAGCTTAAATGTGTTTGTTTGTCAGCCCGATTGGGCTGACTTAGTCCATGCCCATGCACCACAGGCACAAGTTTTTTCAGCCACTACGGCATTGCAAGATCCTCATTATGTACAAGCTCGCCCTTCGCTTATTGCGCGTATGCGCAATGCCGATTTGGTGGTTTGCTCTGGAGCTGAGCTGGAAATTGGTTGGCTGCCTGAGCTGCAAAGGCAGAGCCGTAATCGTCAAATACAAAATGGTCAGCCTGGTTTGTTTTGGGTCAGTGATTATGTGCGTTTACTGGATGAACATGAGCACGTTGATCGCTCCATGGGCGATGTTCATGCGCATGGTAATCCCCACGTTCAGTTTGCGATTGGTGATATGATTGCTGTGTCACGAGCATTGAGTGATCGTCTGGCATTGCTAGCCCCCGATGATGCTCCGAAGTTTAAAGCCAATGGCGCACGCTTTCGCTGGCAATGGCATAAAAAAATGCAAGAGTGGCAAGAGCGAGCAGCCCCACTCAACGGGCGAGAAGTAGCAGGTTATCATACTACCTTTGCCTATTTATTTGATTGGTTAGGCATGGAGCAAGTGGCGGATTTAGAGCCTAAACCCGGTATCCCACCAACGGCGGGTCATTTAAATCGCTTGGCACAGCAAGATTGGTCGAGTTTATCTGGTATTGTCTATGCTTCTCACCAGCCTAAAGACGCGGCTTACTGGTTAGCATCGCGTACCAATGTGCCGGTAGTGGAACTGGCGCAAAGTGTTGGTGGACAGCCGAATACGGCCTCATTGATCGCATTGGTTGATGATTCTATTGAGCGCTTATTGAGCCTAGTTAAGGAGTAATAATGAGTGCTTACGGATGGATGTTAGCCCCATTGTTAATTGGCTTTATCTCTTTATGGATCAACTGGATTCTAGGTAGGCAGGTGCTAGAGCGAGGGGTGATATTTATTGACCTAGCGATGGCGCAAATGGCGGCGGTCGGTATGTTAGCGATGGAGCTATGGTGGCCGCAGTACAGCAGTTCCTTATGGTGGAAAATGTTAGCGGCTAGTGTTGTCACCTTTAGTATGGCTGGGTTGTTGTGCTTTTTTGAGGGGTGAATCAAAACCCACTTAGAAGCCTTCATTGGCCTGTTTTATGTGTTAGCCGCTTGTGCAGCAATGTTACTGGTTGCTCAGCAGCCGCATGGTAAAGAAAGTATAGAGAGTTTATTAAACGGTCGCTTATTGTGGGCTCAATGGCAAGACGTTATTCCCGTATTGGTTATTGCTCTCGCGATGTTAATCGTTGTGCGTTATCGCTTCGCTTGGCTACAAGGTAAAGCGTTTTATTTTCTATTCGCTTTTGCCATCCCGCCGCTCGTGATTAACTTAGGCGTATATCTAGAGTTTGCGTCACTTATCATACCGGCTTTAGCGGTATGCTATGTACCTTGGCAACGTAAAACCGCTGTCGGTTTAGCGATAGGCTATATAGCGATGATAGCTGGCTTTGCGGCTTCTCTTTATTGGGATTGGCCGATTGGTCCTGCGGTGGTATTTGCGATGATGTGGTGCGCGGTAGTGATGGTATTTGGTGCTCAAGCAAGAGCCTTGTGTCAACAAGATTCAGCTTTTAACCCATAACTCAAAAACGATAATTTAAAAATAAGGCGCAGTAATGCGCCTTATTTTTAAATCTGTTAATGAAATGCAGCAGTGACCCTGCCCCTAAGCCATCATTGGTACCAATACCATAGTGCCGATAATAACAGTAATAAGACCTGCCAACACCGGAACAGAAGTACGTTTAACCACCTCAAAGGGACTGATATGCGCCATACCCGCGGTGGCAACTACGACCCCTGATACTGGAGAAACGGTTCGGCCTAAATTTGAAGCTTGTAACATCGGAATAATTAAAAACGCTGGGTTAACGCCCATTTTCGCGGCTAACGCTGGGGCAAGTTCCACAAACGCATAAAACGGAGCGTTACCCGAGCCTGTGGCGATAGCTGCAGCCATGGTTAAAATGGTTAAAATTAGCATCAGTGCTAAACCACCAGCGCCAGCGGTTTCGGCTAATCCAAGTAGGTTGTCAATCGCACCAATCGACATCAGTCCTTGAGCAAAAACCCCTGCTGCAACCAATAGCATGACCACGCCTTTAAATGCTTCTGCCATACCTTCATAGCAAGATTCCAGATCTTCGAGGGTTTTCTTACCATCAAAGCGTTTGGTGATGAAATCAATCACCGCACCAGCAAAAATCGATACGACAACAATAGTGTAAATGTCCAAGGATAAGCCGGGGATAGTTTCACCATTAAATAGGAAAACACCAATAATCGGTAAGAATGGCAAAATCGCGTAATAGGCTGGCGCTTTCACTTCAATGGCAGAAACGTCTACGCGCTCCATTGGAGTATTGTCTCGCTTATCAAGGTATTTATTCCAGAAGAAGGTAGCGATTGCCATCACGATGATCGCGCTGATAGAAACAGGAAGAACGGTTTCCACGGCAAAGACATGCAAAGCCAACCCAGATTTTTCCGCCGCGATCACCACATCACCAGAAGTCGGCGATAAAATAATGGCGGCTGGAGAAGCGCACACCGCTACTGCAGCAGGGCGAGAAATACCCATCGCCGTCATCATGGGGAAGAGGGTTGCCATCAGTAGCACACCCAGCCCTGTTGCAGAGCTTACCGCAAGGGACATTAAGCAAGCGACAATGTAAGCCGCAACCAGTAAGACATAGGGTGAGCGGATAATCGAAAGTGGCTTAGAAAACTGTTTAACCACCACGTTATTTGCCCCGATATGGGTCATATAAGCGGCAAAACCGCACAGTAACATGATTTGCATACCTAAACCGCCGCCACGGTTTTGCAGGGTAAATTTCACATATTCCATTGAATCGGTAATCAAGTTACCGGTTGGTGTGATTGATGCGGGTAAAATCGCGTAGCCTAATATCCCAGTCATTAATAACAAGGCTATTCCGGCGGTTAGCAATACCCCAGCAGGTTTATAACCCTTAACAATAAAATAACCAACCGCAATGGTGACGATTGCGCCAATCAGCAGCTCAAGCATAGTCTTCTCCAGTAAAATGGGCTTCACCCATGTAACAAATTATGGCTTTTTGTAACTGGAGAATTTACTGAAAACTTGGCAATAGCACGAGCTTAACTTGCTACTAGTATGATCTAAAACAAATGAAAATATTAATAGGATAAAAAGTGTCTAACTATTTTATTACATTGATTTTTATTGGTTGTTGGAGTGTTAAATTGATAGTTGTTGGTGATGGATCCGACATATATTTCTCGTTGTAATCCATATAACAATAAGAAAGATCTTCACCGCATGAAGATGCAATCATTATCTTCATGCGGCTACTAATAGCATCAGTCAAAGGGGATAACGAATCACTTAATAAGCATACTGCTTCGTTAACTGATACCAACGCTGCTTTTGCTCTTGTAAGCGAATTTTCACTTGTTGATAGCGAGTTTTAAGTAGTGACCGCTCGTAATTTTGAATCGCTGAATTAGCTTTACTTTCTAAAAGCTGTTTTTTCAAATCGTAATAATCGTGAAGAACTTCAACAAAGCTATCAAACTCTTGTTGGAGGTGGATAAAAATTCGTTGATGCTGGTGACAAAGCTTTGCTTGAGCGTATTTCAAGCGCATTTCAGCTCGTGCTTTTTCTATTTTTATTGCTGGTGCAACGCGTAATTTTTTCGCTAAACCTAACCATGAGCAGGCTTTAATTAACCATTTGGTCGGATCATAATGCCACCATTGAATACCATTTCGATAATCATTTTCAAAAATATGGTGATAATTATGGTAACCCTCACCAAAGGTAAAGAAAGCCAAAATTCCGTTATCACGTGCGGTATTTTTATCGGTATAGGGCTGTTTGCCCCAAATATGGGCCAGTGAATTGATAAAAAAAGTGGTGTGATGATTGAGCACTAATCTGACCGCGCCGATAACCAGTAACATACCGATGATATCTTGATACCACCAACCGAGCAGTAACGGTACACCTATATTCATCGTGACTGCCAGTGGTAGATAGTATTTGTGTTGCCACATAACAATTTTATCTTTCTGGAGATCGCGACAATTGGTGTAGTCAGCGTAGGTAGCCTGATTATAGTGGCGCAGCATCCAGCCGATGTGCGAATACCAAAAGCCCCGTTTGGCAGAATAGGGGTCTTTATCGTTTTGATCGACAAACTTGTGGTGAACTCGATGATCCGATGACCAGTGTAGAGCGCTATTTTGTAAGGCAAATGCACCGCCTAACGCACACAGTAAGCGCACTAACCAATGAGCTTCGAAAGCTTTATGTGACCACAGACGATGGTAGCCGACGGTAATGGATAGGTTACAAAATGAAAAGCAAGCGAGTAACCAGAAAAGATGTTCCCAGCCATAACCAAATTGCCAGCCATACCAAGGAGCTACGAGAGCAGCGAGTGCGAAGCTGAATGAAAAAATAATCACATTAAGCCAGATTAACGGCGGTTTAGTATCCATAATAATGCCTTTTAGCGTACAACTGTGCACCAGAATATCAGCGTACACTTGTAAGTCAAAAGGGTTTTGCTACAAAGTGTGATCCGAACAACACCGACGGACTCAATCGCTGATTAACCATTCACTTGCTGTCTTACCGTATTTCAAGTAGCGTAAATGACCATTGCTGATCTCTTGGAGGGATAAATGACACTCAACTTAAGCCAATATGATGGGCTGATTTTTGATATGGATGGTACTTTGATCGATACGATGCCAGCGCATCTTCAAGCTTGGCAAGCAACTGCGGACCACTTTAATTTTCCGTTTTATGGTCAGTGGCTTCACAGTATGGGAGGAATGCCGAGTTTTAAGATTGTCAGTGAGATCAATCGACGGTTCGACTTAGATCTGGATGCTCAGCAGGTCGCTGACCATAAAATGCATACCTTTGCACAATTGGCCGATAAGGGAGGTTTAATTGCTGCGACCTATGACATTTTTTGTGCTCAGCTAGGTAAAAAGAAAATCGCGATAGGCACAGGCAGTCAGAGAGGATCAGCGGAAAACTTATTAGCTCAGGTTAAGGTGCTCGATAAACTTGATGCTTTAGTCACGGCAACGGATGTGGAACATCATAAACCTCATCCTGAAACATTTTTACGTGCTTGCCAACTGCTTGAGTTAACACCTAAACAGTGCGTGGTATTTGAAGATACTGAACTTGGTATGCAAGCGGCGCATGCCGGCGGGATGGATTGTGTATTAGTGACCGCTGCGGGATTAGTTTTCCATCCAGTTAATCGAGTATTAACGGTAACCGCTTAAGATGGGAAAGGGTAATCAGTCTGTTAGATACAGCTAGATGAGAGTCATTATGATGAGTTTTATTCATAATGACTCTTGTTATCGGTGATGCCTGACTAAGCCGTATTATTGGATTTCAATCAGTTCAACATCAAAAATCAACGTTGCTGCAGGAGGAATGGGACCCGCCCCATTTTTGCCGTAAGCCAAATGACTAGGAATAAAAAAGCGCATTTTTTGTCCTTCCACCATTAACTGTACACCTTCTTGCCAGCCTTTGATGACTTGATTTAAGCCAAACACAATTGGCTCATTGCGTTGCATGGAGCTATCAAAGACGCTGCCATCAAGAAAACGGCCTTCATAATGCACTTTTACTCGGCTGGTTGGGCTAGGACGAGTTTCGCCAGTACCCGCATTTAAGAGTTGGTACTGTAGGCCACTTTCAGTTTCAATGACGTCATGTTGTTGGCGGTTTTCTTGTAAAAAGCGTTCTCCTACCGCATGATTTTGTTCAGCTATCTTACTGTTATTCCAGCTTCGATAGATAAAAAACACGGCTAATAACATAACGAGAACAATCAATATTTTATTCATGATACAGATACTTTATTACGGTTGTTTAAGTAGATAAGTCAGCGTTTCTGCCATATTGGCTAGGTCACTATGACTACTAGTCAGTAGCAGGTATTTACCGTTGACGATGAAAGTTGGGACCGCATTGATTTGCGCCTGTGCTGACATCTGTTCGACATCAGCGAGCATTGTCATTAGCTGTTGTTGCTGCATTTCATTAAAATCATAAGGGCTAATGATATGTCGGCTATGAAAGACATGATCAATGGCGGCCTTACGCTCTGCTGGCGTAGTGCCTTCAGGCATTTGTACGGCAGCAAATAGGTCATCCATCATATCGTGATCAGGGATGCCATCCAACTGCATCACTGCACTGTAATAAATCATCGCACCTAATTGAGCACCTTGATTAAAAGTAACATGCAGTTTGCCGAAACGTTGTCCAGTGAGTTGCTCAAGCTCAGGTATAAAGGTTTCCATGGTTCGGCAGTGAGTACAAGTGAGTGCAAACACTTCGGTGATCGGCGCAAGAGAAGGGGAGCTCAGTGGTTTAGATAATTTCTGGTAATGAACACCTTGTTTCGGGCCTGTTGACTCGCTACAACCGAGAATTAACACTACGCTAATGATCAGTCCACAAAAGCGAATAAGATTTTTTTTCATAATCAACCAAATTAAAATCATAAAGAGGGTTCAGTCTAACCAGTTCTGTTTGTGAGGCAAACAGCAGAAGAGCAAATTGTTAGCAATACATCATAAAGTTTTGCGCTGGCGGCCGATAACCAAGGTGATACTAAAAAATGGGAACCTAACGGATGAAAGTCTTCATATTATCGCTGCTACTGTTTTTATCGGGGTGTGGCTCTCTGGCCACCGATAAAATGTTCAAAAGTAATTTATTAGACACAGCACCGAAAAATGATGCTGAGGTCCGTTATCCCGATTGGCGTTTGGCTCCTGCTTCACTTATGGCCGCAAAAACCGAGTCTATGCCTGCTACGCATCAACCGATGAAAACCCTCTCCGATAGTAGTTTAGAAAGTTTCTTATCCGCCAATGGCTTAGATTATGAACTTATCCCTGGCGATCATACGATGGTCAAACTCAAACGTGCAGTGCAGTTTCAAACCGGATCGGCGGTAGTGCCAAGTGCATCAGTACAATGGCTCGCTCAACTGGGACGCTATTTGGCTAATACACCACAGATTGACATTGTCATTGAAGGGCATACCGATAATACCGGTACCGAGCGATTTAACGATGGCTTGTCGATGCGTCGAGCTGACACAGTGAAGAATATTTTGTTAGAACAACAAGTATCACTAGCCGCAATTTATACCCGCGGTTATGGTGAGCATACACCTGCTTGTACCAATCAAACGTCTCAAGGCCGCGCTTGTAATCGTCGTGTTGAATTGTTGATGATTATGGATAGTCAGTAAGTAATGAGCGATGTGGTTAAATGTGACTGACTGAATAGTTTTTACGGCTCATTTAAGCGTAGATTGATAGTTTTCACGCTTGTGCAACTAAAATGAGACAATACTTTGAAACATTTCTCTATTTTGTGTATACAGTCGCCACAAAACCAATCATAGGTTACGAAATTATGTCAGGCCGTCAGTTTTCCTCAACAAAAGAAGTTCCCGTTAGCCAACACGATCAACTGGTTTCAACCACCGATTTAAAAGGTGTGATCACCTATTGTAATGAAACCTTTTGTCGCATTGCCGGATTTACCGAACAAGAGCTATTAGGGCAAAATCACAATATTGTACGCCATGATGATATGCCTAAAGCCGCATTTGCTGATATGTGGAAGCGTCTCAAACAGGGCCATGCTTGGCGTGGAATAGTCAAAAATAAAACCAAAGATAATGGCTACTACTGGGTGGATGCGTATGTAACGCCTATTTATGAAAACGGAAAAATATCCGGCTATCAATCAGTGCGAGTCAAGCCTGAACGCCGTTGGGTTGATATTGCCAACAAAGCCTATCAAGGGCTGCGTCAAGCTGAACGCTCTGGCCGGAAATTTTCACTGACAATAGCGGATTCCGTTCGTTATGCGATATTACTTGGTTCATTGAGTGCACCGATTGCCGCCTCTTTGTGGGGAGATCAGAGCAGTCAGCTTTTGGCAAGTGTGCTCCCAGTTATCTCTCTAGGATTATTTTTCCGCCAAGAGCTGATTGATACACCGCGTCAGCTCGCTCAGCTGCGCCAACAATACGACAGCATTAGTCGATTGATTTATTCAGGTAATCATCAGTTTTCCATTGCTGATTATCATTTAAAAATGGCATCGGCTCGGATTCGAACGGTATTAGGTCGGATGATGGATTCGGCGAAACCACTACAAGTTATGGCCAATACCTTACATAAAACCAGTACCGAAGTAGCACAAGCATTAACTCAGCAGGAAAAAGATATTCGTCGAGTAATGCAGGCTACCGATGAGGTTGAAGCGGCTGCGAATGCCGTTTCTGACAATACTCAAGTTTCCTATGCATTGATTGATCAAGCTCGCGTAGAGTGCACTCAGAGCAAACAGAGCATTGATCTGACCCAGAAAAATTTATTGCAACTCAACGAGCAAGCAGAAAGAGCGACTCAAACCACTTATGCTTTGAGCGATCAAGCTCAGCGAGTGAGTCAATTGATGGGAGAAATCGGCGGAATTGCTGATCAAACCAATCTGTTAGCGTTGAATGCGGCGATTGAAGCAGCGCGAGCGGGTGAGCAAGGACGTGGATTTGCGGTCGTTGCTGATGAAGTCCGTGCCTTATCGGGACGAACGCAAAAAGCCACCGAGCAGATCCAATCGAGTATTAATGCGATGTTGCAAGCGATTGATGGATGGCAAAAAGAAATTCATCAAAGTCAGCAGCAAACTCAGGCTTGTGGCGAGGTGGCTGAGCAAAGTGCTTCTCGTTTACAACAAGTTGAAAGCTTATTACTAGAAATGCACGATACGGTAGCTGACATGGCGAAAGCAGCACAATCACAACGTGATATCACTCATCAGGTTAATCAACATATTCACTCGATTGCCTCTGCCGCCACTCAAAACCTTGCTGCAACCCATAAAGTTGAAGAATATAGCATTGAAATGAACCACAAAGTGGATGACTTTCATCAACTTGCGAAACGGTTTGAAGAGAAATAAACCATGTATCAAAGTAGAAAACCAAGTATGACGTTACTGTCTAAGCGCATGATAGTCGGCAGCAGTTTACTTATTTCGTTGTTGTCAGCAACGAGCGTCTTCGCGCATGAAAAGAACCCATGCCATATTATTTATGATGCGGGCAGTAGCGGTACGCGAATGTATGTCTATGAACAGCGTTCAGACCAATGGAAGGTTCATCAAGGACCTAAGATGGAAGCTTTAGCTGATCCTATTCGCCAGAATAGAGGGAAAACAGCGCAGGATATTCCATTAGTGATCACTCAGTTGGCTGATACATTACAACAGATAAAGACAGAAGGACCGCGCAATAAGAAGGGCAAGCCAGCATGGCGAGCCTTTAACTGGCAAACGGCCTGTGAACTGCAGTCGGTGATGGTGTATGCCACAGCAGGTATGCGTATTGCTGAGCAAAATGATCCACAACAAAGTCAACAAATGTGGCAAGCGCTGAATCAAGCGTTACGCCAGCAATTACCAGATTCGGTTGAAGTGGTAACAAAAACTCTTTCTGGCTATGAAGAGGGATTATACGCTTGGTTAGCGGTACATGATGAAGTGCAAAATACGCAATTTGGTATTGTAGAAATGGGCGGAGCTTCCAGCCAGATTACTTTCCCATGCCCCGATTGCGAACCTAATGATGCATTACGTCGTGTCAAAGTTGGAAATCAAGAGTTACCCATATACAGCTACTCATTTTTAGGCTTGGGGCAAGATGAGGCGGCGAAAGTACTGGGGGTTGCTGAAAGTTGCCAACATGGTATAGGCAGTCGTCAAAAAAACTGGCAGTTATCAGCGTGTCAAGAGACGCTGAAATTGACCCAGTCAGGTGGTATTTTAGATCCTTATAACTATCAGTATCAGCAACAAGCACAGTATCGACAAATCCCAACCGAACAAGGTGGGCAAACCGAATGGTATTTAACGGGCGCGTTTAAGCATCGTCAAACGAATGATGAGCAGCAGTGTTGTATCAATAACGGTGCTTGCCATAAAGCAGAAACGTCGTGTTTTCGTGTCGCTTATTTACCCAAATACCTGCAAGCATTAGGCGTACCCAATGATGCACCAGTCAAAAAAGACGCCGATTGGCCACTCGGAGCAGCAATCTGTCGCAGTAATGATTGTTTAGCCAATTCTGAGCCTCCGGTATGTCGATGGAATAAAACGGGCTGTTTATAATTCATCTTTAAATAACAAAATCCCGCCAGGGCGGGATTTTGTTTATCAGCTTTCGGTTAACGATTAAGCCAATAGTTCTTTAGCCGTTTTCACCACATTTTCAGTCGTAAAACCAAACATCTTGAACAACTGATCCGCTGGTGCCGATTCACCAAAGGTGGTCATACCAATGATCTTGCCGCCAAAACCAACGTACTTGTACCAGAAATCCGCAATGCCTGCTTCAATGGCAATACGCTTAGTCACGTCGGCAGGTAATACCGCTTCACGGTAAGCCGCATCTTGCTTATCAAAGGCATCGGTTGATGGCATTGAAACCACGCGGACTTGCTTACCTTGTGCTTCCAGTTCAGCCGCCGCATTCACCGCTAGCTCCACTTCAGAACCCGTTGCAATCAAGATGAGCTCAGGTTTACCAGTGCAATCTTTAAGGATATAACCACCTTTAGCAATATCAGCCACTTGCGCTGCGGTGCGAGGCTGCTGAGCGAGGTTTTGACGTGAGAAGATCAGCGCTGATGGCGCATCTTTACGTTCAATCGCCAGTTTCCATGCTACTGCAGATTCCACTTGGTCACAGGGACGCCATGTGCTCATATTCGGAGTTAAACGCAGTGAAGCGATTTGCTCAACCGGTTGGTGAGTTGGGCCATCTTCACCCAAACCAATCGAGTCATGAGTGTAAACCTGAATGTTTTGTACTTTCATCAGCGCTGCCATACGCAGGGCGTTACGAGCGTATTCCATAAACATTAAGAAGGTCGCGCCGTAAGGGACAAAACCACCGTGCAATGCGATACCATTCATGATGGCGGTCATACCGAATTCACGCACACCGTAATGAATATAGTTGCCAGAGAAATCTTCAGCGGTGAGTGATTTTGAGCCAGACCACATGGTCAGGTTTGATGGCGCTAGGTCAGCAGAGCCACCCATAAATTCTGGTAATAATTTACCGAACGCTTCAAGGGCATTTTGCGATGCTTTACGTGACGCAATGTTGGCTGGGTTAGCTTGTAACTCAGCAATGATAGCAGTGGCTTTCTCTTCCCATTCTGCAGGAAGGTCACCATTAACGCGGCGTTTGAATTCCGCCGCTTCTGCTGGGTACTCAGCAGCGTAAGCGGCAAATTTTTCATCCCAAGCTGCTTCTTTAGCTTGGCCTGCTTCTTTTGCATCCCACGCAGCGTAAATATCAGCCGGAATTTCAAATGGACCGTGCTCCCAACCAAGGAATTCACGCGCCGCTTTGATTTCATCATGGCCTAGTGGTGCGCCGTGGCAATCATGAGAGCCAGATTTGTTTGGTGAACCAAAACCAATGATGGTTTTAGTACAGATGAGTGTTGGACGTGGGTCAGCTTTGGCCGCTTCAATCGCCGCGTTAATCGCGTCTGCATCGTGGCCGTCAACCGCTGGGATCACATGCCAGCCGTACGCTTCAAAGCGTTTTGGTGTATCGTCTGAGAACCAGCCTTCAACATGGCCGTCAATCGAAATACCGTTGTCATCCCAAAAGGCAATCAGTTTACCAAGGCCTAGAGTGCCCGCCAGCGAACACGCTTCATGGGAGATACCTTCCATCAAACAGCCGTCGCCCATAAAGACATAAGTAAAGTGGTCAACGATGTCATGTCCTGGCTTGTTAAATTGAGCCGCCAGTGCTTTTTCTGCCATCGCCATGCCTACCGCATTGGTGATACCTTGGCCTAGTGGACCAGTAGTGGTCTCAATACCGGGTGCATAGCCGTATTCTGGATGGCCTGGAGTTTTGGAATGCAGTTGACGGAAGTTTTTCAAGTCGTCAATCGACAGTTCATAACCAGTTAGATGCAACAGTGAGTAAATTAGCATTGAGCCATGGCCGTTAGACAGCACGAAGCGGTCGCGGTCAGCCCATTGTGGATTTTGTGGGTTGTGATTTAGGTGTGAGCGCCAAAGTACTTCAGCGATATCCGCCATCCCCATTGGTGCACCTGGGTGACCAGAATTGGCTTGTTGAACTCCATCCATGCTTAATGCACGAATTGCGTTAGCGAGTTGTTTACGTTCCATAATAATTACCGACAAATAGTAGATTTAGAAATGAAAGGGGAACGTCAATCGTTCCCCAAATTTTAATTCTTGAGCGAATTACAGTTTCGCTGCAATCATGACTTCCAGTTTACCTTGGTCAACGGCGAAGTTACGGATACCTTCAGCCAGTTTTTCAACTGCCATTGGGTCTTGGTTATGTTCCCAGAGGAATTCTGCGTGAGTCATTGGTGCAGGGCGAGCTTTGGTGCCTTTTGAATCGACTAATTTTTCAACGACTTCGCCTTCTGCTGCTTCAAGCTCAGCCAGTAGTGACGGTGCAATGGTTAAACGGTCGCAACCAGCAAGCTCTAAAATTTCACCAATATTACGGAAGCTTGCACCCATCACGACGGTGTTGTAGCCGTGCTCTTTGTAATAGTTGTAGATGGTTGTTACTGATACGACGCCTGGATCTTCTTGCGGTGCAAAATCACGACCTTCTTTTGCCTTATACCAGTCCATGATTCGACCAACAAATGGTGAGATGAGGAAGACACCAGCTTCAGCACATGCACGAGCTTGCGCGAAAGAGAACAACAGCGTGAGGTTACAGTTGATGCCTTCTTTCTCAAGAATTTCCGCTGCGCGGATACCTTCCCACGTTGAAGCGAGTTTGATCAGGATACGATCGTTACTGATCCCAGCATCGTTATACATTTTGATCAGTTGGCGAGCTTTGGCGACACTGCCTTCGGTGTCGTAAGAGAGACGAGCATCGACTTCAGTTGAGATACGTCCAGGAATCGTTTTCAGGATCTCTTTACCAATGTTCACTGCCAACATATCGCAGGTATCTTGGATTTGTTTTGCTTTGTCTGAACTTTGTGATTTTGCGTATTCGATAGCAGCATCAATCAGCGGCGCGTATTCTGCGATTTGGGCAGCTTTTAGGATCAGCGAAGGGTTGGTGGTAGCGTCTTCAGGTTGGTATTTTTTAATGGCATCGATTTCACCAGTATCCGCAACCACAGTAGTCAGTTTACGAAGTTGCTCTAATTTGTTGCTCATATCGTTCATCCTATTTCTTTTGGCCAAGCCAATGTATGGCAGAAAAGCTAACGCAATTATGATCAGCGACCGAACTTATGCTTTGAACATTTGCTCGTTCGTTGAGTAAATGATGTGACCATCTTTATCTTATCCAGTTAGAAAGTCAATCATAGTTAGTGGCTTATGGTGATGTGAATCAACAATTTTATGTTATTTATTTCGCAGGTAGAAAAAGAAACGTTTGCCTAATCTAAGCTAGTCACGACAAGGGTTGATTGAGAGAAACTTGTTATGCTGAGAAAATGTCATTGTCATGAACAAATGTTGCAAATGAAGGCGGACTTCACTTATCCTAGCACGATGAGCATATGCTCAATGTTCGTTTTTTTGCGCGCCTGCTCCTTACTGTTTGAAGCGTTAATTGTCAGCGTGCTCATGTTTTTTGTTATCCACCTATTCGCTGCGGCTCTCAATTTCAATGGGTTTGCAGAATAAAGAGATCATCATGACGACTTTGCATCAAGATATATCTGTCGAAAGTACCGACTTACTCACGGAAGTTTCTGTCGCTTATTATCAAGATGGAGCGACCCAAGAAGAGATATCTAAAAAATTTGCTATCTCACGAGCGAAAGTTGGACGTATGCTCAAGCAGGCGCGTGATGAAGGTATTGTCGAAATCACCGTTAAATACCACCCTGTTTTTAGTGCGAAAATTGAGCAGCGATTGATTGAACGTTTTGGTATAAAACGTGCTCTAGTAGCCTTGGATCAACCGAATGAAGAGCAACAAAGGCAACAAGTTGCGGGCTTAGTTTCAAATTATCTATCCGGCACGTTAAAAAATGGCATGGTTGTGACTATTGGACAAGGTCGAAATGTCTCGGCAGTTGCCCATCATATCGGCGTCATTACGCCACGAGATTGTAAGTTTGTATGCAGTATTGGTGGTATTCATCCTCGTGGGGGGATGTTTAATGCCGATCATATTTGTCGCCAAATGGCGAAAAAATACGGCGGCACATCGGAAACGCTATACGCTCCGGCTTATGCGGAAAATCGCGCGCAAAAATTGGCTTTTATGCAAAATGCAACGGTTAAGCAAACCTTAGATTTAGCTCGTAAAGCCGATATTGCCTTAGTAGGGATTGGCGATATGAGTGAAAACAGTTATATGGTTGACCTCGGTTGGTTTACACCTGACGAAGTCGTTCAGTCTCGCTTACAGCAAGGTGTTGTTGGTGATTTTGCTGGTTACGATTTCTTTAATATCTATGGGCAAATCGCCAATACCGTGATGAGTGATCGGGTAATTGGATTGGGGATTGACGAGTTTCGGCCCATATCTGAAGTGATTGCCATTGCGGCCGAAAACAGTAAGCCGCTTGCGCTGCTGGGAGCATTACGCACCGGAGCGATAGATGTTATTGCCACTAGCGTCAGTAATGCTCTGACGGTATTAAACCTCGATGAACAGATGCGCAACGTACAGTAGATGATTAACGCAGTGCCATCCGTCAATAGCAATCACGCGATCAGGATGGCTCGATAGGTAGCTCATCGCGTTGTCCCCACTCTGTCCATGAACCGTCGTAAATGGCGAGGTTTTGATAACCACAAAGATAAGCGGCGAGAAGAACAATACACGCCGTCACGCCTGATCCGCAGCTAAACAGATACTCATCAGCAGCCGAGAGGTTATCGGCGAGAATAGAACTTAATTCGTCGATTGGTTTTAGCTCGCCACCATTCACCAAGTGAGTAAAGGGCAGATTGCATGAACGCGGGATATGACCACTTCGTATGCCTGGGCGAGGTTCAGGAATCTGAGCCAGAAAACGTTCTGCTGAGCGTGCATCGATGGTAAGGCTGGCCGGATCGTTGAGTTTGCTCAATACGTAGTTAGCATCAACAAAGTAACGTGGATCAAGCTCACCAGTAAAATCACCATTCTGTACGGTCGTTAAGTACGCTTGAGTCAAAGGATAGCCTTCCTTTTTCCATGCCGGTAATCCACCATTGAGAACATAGACTTGCTGATGACCGAAAGCACGGAACATCCACCAAGCGCGAGGAGAAGCAAACGTCCCACTGTTGTCGTAGACGACAATCACTGAATCTTGGTTGATGCCCAATTGTTGTGCGAGATGGTTAAAACGCGCTTGGGCAGGCATCATGTGTGGCAACGCACTATCAATGTCACAAAACTCATGGTCGTAATCAAATCGACGTGAGCCGGGGATTTTGTTTTGCCAATCTTTTTCACCTTCGCTCGGAATCTGAAATTCAATGCTGCAATCCAAAATGACTAACTGAGGTAAGCTTAAATGTTCATAGAGCCAAGTTGGAGTAATCAGTGGGGACATGCGGCTTATTCCTTATAATAAGAGGGAGTAGTGATCATGCGGCGCAATAAAAATACCGCGTTTTTCACGTCGTTATCCTTCAGGTGTGGCAAATTGGGCAACTGGCCTGTTTAGGTAAAGTCATCTCACGCCAGGTCATTGATAAGGCATCCAAGATTAAAAGCTTACCCAGTTTGGTGTGTCCATAATCGGCGATGATTTTGATTGTTTCCATGGCTTGGACCGCGCCAATAATACCGACGACAGGTGCCATTACTCCCGCTTCAACGCAAGTGAGTACGTGGTGGCCAAAAAGAGCGCTCAAGCATTGGTAGCAAGGTTCATCAGGATGCTGATATCGAAATACACAGACTTGGCCTTCCATACGAATCGCCGCGCCAGATATTAACGGCGTTTTCGTTGCAAAGCAGAGTCGATTCAATTGATTACGCGCCTCGACATTATCCGAAGCATCGACCACTACAGTATGTTGTTCGATTAAGCGTTTTAACGGCGCGTCAGTCAAACGTTGATCCACCGTATTGACGGTTAGATAAGGATTGAGTTGGCGCAATGATTCTGCAGCCGAATCGACTTTTTTACGCCCGACATCGGTATCACTATGTAACACTTGGCGCTGTAAATTCGATAGTTCAACGCAGTCATCATCAATTAAGGTTATTGTACCGACACCTGCTGTTGCAAGATATTGACTGGACGCGCATCCTAAACCACCAGCACCTAAAATTAATACAGAGCTTTGTTTAAGCGCCTCTTGTCCTTCAAAATCAAACTGGTTAAGGATGATTTGCCGATTATAACGCAGCATCTCTTGGTCAGATAAAATATCCATGGTGTTCCTTAAGATAAACAGGCATTAAACAACTGAATATTCACGATTTCACCAGCTTCTACTCGCCCGCGGTCCTGCTCTAATACCACAAAACAATTGGCAAGGCTCATTGAACGAAAAGCGCCAGAACTCTGATTACCAGTGCTCTCTACGACAAACTGCCCATTTTCAAGGTGATAAATACCACGCTGATAATCGGTGCGACCTGGCGATTTTTTGAAGGGACTTTTAGTTCGAGCAGGAATAGACTGAGGCGCTTGCCATTCGCTGTGTCCTGCCAGTTTGGCCAGCATAGGCTGCACCAGAACATACAAGGTCAGCATCGCCGATACAGGGTTTCCCGGTAAACCACAAAACCAAGCGTTTTCCAATCGACCAAAAGCAAAAGGTTTACCTGGTTTTATCGCGAGCTTCCAAAAACCAATTTCGCCAAGTTCGGCAAGAATATCTTTGGTGTAATCAGCTTCGCCGACACTGACGCCACCAGATGTGACGACGACATCCGCAAGCTGTTGCGCTTGATGAAAAGTCGCTTTTAATGTCTCTGGGCAATCAGGGATGATCCCCAGATCGATAGCCTCACAGCCAAAATTTTCAAGCAACGGTTTGATACCATAGCGATTGCTATCGTAAATCTGCCCTTCAGAGAGCGCCTCACCGAGTGGTTTTAGTTCATCTCCGGTAGAGAAAAAGGCGACTTTAGGTTTACGTAATACGCTCACATGACCAATACCTAAAGTCGCGATCATTGGGATATCACGAACGGTTAAACGTGCACCTTTGCGCAAGACCAGATCATTGTGTCCGATATCATCGCCCATCGGACGAATGTTGGTATTTGGTTGAACATGGGTCACAGCAAATCGAATACCTTGCTCAGTGACTTGCGCTTGCTCTTGCATGATCACCGCATCGCAACCGATTGGAATTTGTGCGCCAGTCATAATTCTAATGCAGGTCATCGGTGGCCACTCCCCAGCATATGGCTGACCAGCAAACGACTTTCCTACGACCGGCAAGGGCTGATTATGGACGATATCAGCGCGTCTGACGGCATAGCCATCCATCGCTGAGTTATCAAAAGGAGGTACAGGGATCGGAGAGAGAATATCTTCGGCTAAGACAAATCCCAGAGCTTCAGCAAGCGGTAGTTGCTGTGTTTGATTCACTGGGATAATACGAGAAAGCATGGAATGCAGCGCATCTTCAATCGGCATTAAGCCCGGCGCATCACAACAGCCCATATTGGTGATCCTATGGTGGTTATTTTTGTTGGTACTTTAACACAGAAAGGGCGTGACAATAATGTCCGTCCATAAAATAGGGATGTAATTATTCAAAAATCCGAGTATTCTTGTCTGCCATTCGAGAGGGGTAATGAAGAGGTAGGGGAAATGTCAATTTTGAGCGAATCCGCCCAGTTAGTGAAGGCAGCGTTAGAGAGCCGCGGTCAGGAAACGCCAATGCAACCCAATGCAATTAGCCGTGAAGAGAAAAAAGCGCAAATTGAATTTCATATGCGTGAAGTCTTAACTCTTCTGGGTTTAGATTTAGCAGATGACAGTCTACAAGAGACACCACATCGCATTGCCAAAATGTATGTTGATGAGATTTTCTCTGGGCTTGATTATAAAAACTTCCCAAAAATCACCGTCATTGAAAATAAAATGAAAGTCAGTGAAATGGTACGCGTTAAAGATATTACCGTGACCAGTACCTGTGAGCATCATTTAGTGACCATCGATGGTAAAGCTGCGGTGGCTTATATTCCACGTGGTAAAATCATCGGCTTATCAAAAATTAATCGCATTGTACGTTTTTTTGCTCAGCGCCCTCAGGTGCAAGAGCGTTTAACGCAACAGATTCTAGTTGCGTTGCAGACCTTACTTGAGTCGGACGATGTCGCGGTAACGATTGACGCTACTCACTATTGTGTAAAGTCTCGAGGTGTTATGGATGCGACAAGCGTAACCACCACGACGGCTTTAGGGGGGATTTTTAAATCTAACCCAGCCACCCGCGCCGAGTTTTTGCACGGATTACGTTAAGACTAAATATTTGTTTGCTTTATTAATGAAGAAAAAGTAATGAAGAAAAAAGCCCTAGCATTAAATCCGTTAGGGCTTTTTTCTTCAATAAGTCACCACCATGGTTAACTTAGAATGGGTTAATTTAGAGCGGTTAACTCAAACCAGTGATGTTGCCATCATCATCGAGATCAATCGCCATAAAACTGGGTTTTGCTGGAAGTCCGGGCATGGTAAGCACGTTGTCACATAGGGCATAAATGAATTCTGCACCAGCACATGGTTTTAACTCTCTAATGGTGAGAGTAAAGGCTTTAGGTACACCCTTAATAGCGGGATCTCCGGTGAGAGACATCGGGTTTTTAGCCAAACAAACGGAGAAATGCTGATAAGGTAGTGTTTCTAATTCGGCCAGTTGTTGCTTAGCCAGTGCACTGAGCTCGATGGTCGTTGCGCCATAACTTTTCGCAACCGCAGTGAGCTTATTGAGCAGTGAATCTTGCGCTTGATAAAGAGGTTTAAAATGTGTGGCTTTTTGGCATTGAGCGATGACTTGCTGGGCAAGGTCTAGTGCGCCATACCCTCCTTGAGAAAAGGCATCTGAAACGGCGACTTTGACATCATTAGGTAGACGTTTAATCAAACTAAGTAGTTGCTGAAGCTCTTCTTCGCTATCTTGTGGAAAACGATTGATGGCCACCACGGCTCGAATACCATAGCGATTCACATTATCAATATGCCATTGTAAGTTGGTGAAGCCGGCGGTCAGTGCCGCGTCGTCGGGCTGAAAAAGTAACTGACTGTCTATTTGCTTTAGATCAAATAGCCCTGAATTGGCTTTAATTCCACGTAAAGTTGCGACGATAACCGCACAATCTGGGGCTCTATTAGCTACATTGGCTTTAATATTACACGCTTTTTCAAAGCCCATATCAGAGCCAAAACCAGCCTCTGTCACGGTGTAATCTGCTAGTTTACTGGCAATCTCATCAGCAATAATCGATGAGTTACCATGGGCAATGTTGGCAAAAGGACCCGCGTGAATGAGGGTTGGAACGCCCTCCAAGGTTTGCATTAACGTTGGCATTATCGCGTCTTTCATACAAACCGCCATGGCTCCCGCGACCTTGAGATCTTCGGTGGTGATCGCTTGTCCATCGAGGTCATAAGCGAGAATAATCTGACCAAGTCGGCGACGTAAATCGGCTAAGTTTTTTGCCAAAGCTAAAACCGCCATCAATTCAGAAGCGGCTGAAATATCAAAACCGTCTTCTCGTTCAATGCCGTTCGCTGTTTGGCCTTCAGGATTACGGCCGACAGTGATGTAACGCAGAGCGCGATCGTTATGATCGACCACTCGTTTCCAAACAATACGTTTAGGATCGATTCGCAGTGCAGGTAACCCTGTCTGTATGGAGAAATTTTGGTAACCGAGACGAGTTTCGTGGTATAGGCGGGCATCAATCGCTGCTGCGGCTAAGTTATGCGCCGAAGTGACGGCATGAATATCACCGGTAAGATGTAAGTTGAGCTCTTCCATCGGTGCAACTTGTGAATAGCCACCACCTGCTGCTCCGCCTTTGACACCAAAAACTGGTCCCATGGAGGGTTGACGGATACAAGCGATAACGGATTGGTTTAAGTGCGCAAGGCCTTGCGCTAAGCCTATCGTGCTCACCGTTTTACCTTCGCCAAGTGGCGTAGGAGTAATGGCCGTAACTAAGATCAATTTCCCTGAAGAAACATTTTTAAGGCGTTGTAAGCAGTGTAAGGAAACTTTGGCTTTATAAGTGCCTTGGCCGTGAAATTCATCAGCCAATAAGCCCGCTTTTTTAGCGATGCGCTCAATATGTTGTAGGGGAGTTGTACGGCAAATCTCACTATCTGACAGCATAAAACCCTCGTAGTAAGGCTAAATAGGGTGAAGAACACCATTTTGCTGCGATAGTAACGTGTAAAAAATGCTTGTAAAGGAGATTGATAGTAAAAAGAGACATCTCAGCCTTCCGTTACATGCTGACGGATTAATGATCTCAGCAGACAAATTGGAAGTATTATGGCTCAGTAGAGTGATAGATTATAGATACGGTGAGAAGAGTTATTTATTGGTACGAAAAGCATCTTTTTTGCAAGATAGTTTGTACCATTGACGTTGTCTGGTCGATCTTCTAGACATAGATTTCCGAATAAAGTGTGACTGCAATAAGCGAAGAATGAACGAGAGTGCAGGGGAGTGAAGTAAAACGCAGTGCTAAGCACTGCGTTTTGAAATTTGGCTTATAAAGGCGTGACTTCAGTCGCTTGTGGGCCTTTTTTGCCTTCTTCAACATTAAAGCTTACTTTTTGACCTTCAGCTAATGTTTTGAAGCCCTCAGAGACAATAGAGTTGAAGTGAACAAACACATCTTTACCGCCGTTGTCTTGAGAAATGAAACCGAAACCTTTAGTTTCGTTGAACCATTTTACTGTACCTGTCATTTTACCAGACATAGTTACCTCTAAATATCTTAAATTTAATAGAATGAATTTTGGCTGATAACGCAAGCTATTGAATGATCTATCTAGGTGAAGTTGACACAGGTTTAACGAAAGGTTTCGCGACTTGTATAAAACAAAACTTATACTGAATTTACATTAACAACTCTTCTGTAAGAGCCAACTTTAACTATACACACAGAATCCTAAATAGCGAGAATTATTTTTAATATTGGCTCGTTATTACAGAGCTTGTGTATAGATAACAAAGAGTTATAGTTTACGTTTAACGCCTGATATCTTATGGAATAATTCTTATGTAATGAATTTAAAGAATTTCACTCATATTCCATACCAACATACTTAGTGATGTTCTCCTTCGAGCTTATAGGCACTTTTTTGTCTCTATTAACCTTGTGGTCATCTAAAGAATAATAAAGATCGAAATGCATTTTACTTGGTTTACTTAACGTTCAGCCATTCTTTATGCAAGTGGTTGCACTGTGTCCGGTTTTAGATAACTCATCATAATAAAACTGAGCAATCCACACAGTAGGGTGGGAACGATGGGATGGATTCCGGCTAAATCAGGTTTTAACCACATTAAACTCGTGTAGGTGGTGAGCCCTACTATCATTGAACTTAATGCGCCAGTTGATGAAGATTTTTTCCAATATAAGCCGAGTACCAAAGGCCAGAGAAATACCGCTTGTAAGCCTCCGAGTGCCATTAAGTTAAGCCAAACGATCATCTCCGGTGGATTGGTTGCAGCAAAAAAAACTAACAAAGCAAAAATCATCGTCACCCATAAAGATAAACGAGTCAGCTTACTTTCTGCCTGCGGCTCATCGATAAGTCTGGGATTAATATAGTTAAGATAGAGATCTTTTAATAATGTCGCCGAGGCTTGGATTAGCTGTGAATCAATACTCGACATAATCGCGGCCATGGGGCCGGCGAGGAAAATTCCTGCCAATAAAGGCGGAAGAACGGTGATCATTAAGGTCGGCATGATTTGATCTGGGCTAGTAAGATCCGGCACGATAGCGCGCCCTAATGCTCCCGATAAATGGGTGCCAAACATCAACAAAGCCATCATGATGGTGCTTAAGATTATACCTTTGTGTAACGATTGACTGTCTTTATAAGACATACAACGAACGGCGGCATGGGGTAACCCAATCACACCAAAGCAAACCAGTATCCAAAAGCTCAACATAAATGGCTGACTGAGGAATTGATCGGGGCCGTAGGGGGTAATTAACGCAGGATCAATACGATGCAGTTCCGTGACTAGTGTACCAAGGCTACCGCCAGCGTGGATAACCCCTGCTAACAACACAAAAGTTCCGATTAACATCATGATCCCTTGCACGGTATCGGTCATTACTACCGCACGAAACCCGCCGATTGTTGTATAAAGACCAACAGTAAAAGCAAACAGCATTAAACCATGTTGATAAGAGAGCCCAGTAACCGTTTGTAATAGGCGTGCTCCACCGACAAATTGTACGACCATCGTACCAAAAAATGCCAGTAATAAAGACGTCGATGCCAATATGACCACACTGCGACTTTTGAAGCGAGCGTATAACATATCATTGAGAGTCAAAGCATTATGACGACGAGCTTCAATTGCAAACTTTTTGCCTAATACACCGAGCGTTAACCAAGTTGCTGGTAACTGGATCATCGCTAACAAGACCCAACCTAAACCAAGCTTGTAAGCGGCCCCCGGCCCACCAATAAAGCTGCTAGCACTGGCATAAGTCGCCGCGAGCGTCATCGCAAGTACAAAGCCTCCCATACTGCGCCCACCAAGAAAGTATTCATTAAGAAAGCCGCCATCTGTTGTTCTACGTCGGCTAAAAAAAGCGATCGCAAATACGCCTATTAAGTAAATAATAAGAGGTAAGAGAAGTTGGTTATTCATCGTAGGTTTTCACATCTGGTTCAAGACTAATATCGCGATAAATGAATTTGACCATTAAGGCACAGAGCAGAGTAAATATCAGCGGGCCTACAAGACAAGAGAGTAAAAACCACAGTGGCATTCCGAAGTAGAGCGGTGGCAATTCAAGATCATCAAAAGGTGCAGAGAAGCCGTAAGCCGTGATATACCACCAGATAAAGTAACTCAAAGCGAGAAGTAGGGCAGCTAATGCTTCGCGGTGAGTTTGTTGAATAATACGTTGTTGGTTGTTCATCCGTATCCTCAGTGATTAGGCATCCCTAGCAACTTGGAGCCAACATCGGATTATCGCTATCTGTGTGCTTAATCCTAATGTTGAACAAAGCCGATGATGGCAAGAGCGAACAGTTTGGGAGGTGCTGGTTTCTAAGGGGGGGTATGGTATTACAAATCTATCGTTAGAAACAAAAAATATTGCATGAAGTTGACAGAGTGGTTTGGTGCGGATACGTATTAATTAATTCAACATGGTTAACTTAACTAAGAAAATGGGGAGAGAGGGTGAGGCGTTGGCCTTTTAGCGAATGACGGCTGCTAAAAGGCAATCGGCCTGAGGTAATTTACTCACCATACTGTTTTTCAAAGGCTCTTTGCTCAAGAATATCTTCAATTTTTTTACGCGTTTGGTGTTGAGTTAACGGAGTTTTCTCATTGCTATCTGCTTGAGGAGCGGTTGTTTTGGTTTTTTTTGGGGCTTTTGCCATGTTGGTATCATCCATTAAAAAATGATTCCTATTAGTACACTAATGAGGATTAAAGGCCAGCTTAAGAACCGAGTTATTAGATTTGTTGCACAAAAGTGAATGTAATCCGTGCATCATCGTTAACACCTCTATTTCAGTGTTATTTCAACGAGAAATATTGGTCGTGCGGTATCGTGAGTGGCAAGCTTTTCTCAAAGCGGAGAAGGAAGTGATGGATAAAACAATGGCGTGATAAAGTATCACGCCATCAACATTCTATTACAGAACGGTTACTTGTTCTGCTTGAGGGCCTTTTTTGCCCTGCTCAACGTTGAAGCTTACTTTTTGGCCTTCAGCGAGAGTTTTGAATCCTTCAGAAGCGATTGAGTTGAAGTGAACAAAAACATCACTTCCGCCGTTATCTGGAGTAAGAAAACCGAAACCTTTAGTTTCGTTGAACCATTTTACTGAACCTGTCACTTTACCTGACATAATTACCTCTATATTTTATGATACTAAATTAATGTTGGCTGATAGATAAGCAATTGAATGGTAGATGAAGGTAAACTTGTACAGGCACTAAACGAAGGGTATCGATGGTTTTCTGATCAAAAACTTACACTTTATGTCACATTAACAACTCTGCTTTAAGAGCCAAGTTCACTATACACGTTGCCGAATAAATAGCGAGACTTATTTATTCCGAGATGATCGTGGTATCGCTTGAACGTTTGGAAACTGCCCCAATATCTTAGTTAATTAACAATGAGTATCTTCTTCCTACTTGAAGCAGCAGCGGTGTTGGCTCCCCAATCGCATCATTTGCCTATGCTCATGGGGATTCACTCACTTACCGTCTACCTGCAACTTCCAGTCGTTTGGGTATAAACGATGTTTTGGCAAGATTTACTGACAAGATAATAACAAGCAAGGAGAGTGTAATGACACAAGCATATATACCACCTAAGGTTTGGACCATGGAGAGTGAAAATGGCGGACAATGGGCAAGTATTAACCGACCTGATTCTGGTGCTCGTTTTGAACAGGTGTTACCGATAGGTCAACACCCGATTCAACTGTACTCAATGGGAACACCTAACGGGCAAAAAGTGACTATTTTGCTTGAAGAGTTATTAGCATTAGGTGTTAAACAAGCGGAGTATGATGCCTTTTTGATAAAAATTGGTGATGGTGAGCAATTCGGATCTGGATTTGTTGAGGTTAATCCTAACTCGAAAATCCCTGCATTGATGGATCGTTCGTTAGCATCGCCGATTCGCGTTTTTGAATCGGGCAATATTTTGCTTTATCTTGCTGAAAAATTTGGTCATTATTTACCACAAGCTTTACCCAAACGGACAGAAGTGATGAATTGGTTGTTTTGGTTACAAGGTTCGGCGCCTTATTTGGGCGGTGGATTTGGTCACTTTTATGCTTATGCTCCAGAAAAGTTTGCTTATCCTATCAATCGATTTGCAATGGAAGCGAAACGTCAACTGGATGTGTTAGACAAACAACTGGCCAAACAGACTTATATTGCGGGTGAAGAATATACGATTGCTGATGTGGCGATTTGGCCTTGGTATGGCAATCTAGTGTTAGGCAATGCTTACAATGCGGCTGAGTTTCTGGATGTGCAATCTTATCAACACGTACAACGTTGGGCGAAAACCATTGCAGAACGTCCGGCAGTGCAACGTGGTCGAATTGTCAACCGAACATGGGGAGAGGCTTGGGAGCAGTTAGCTGAGCGTCATAACGCACAAGATATTGATCGCATATTGGCACTGCAACCGAAGTAAGTTGAAATCGTCCAGTGAACGAGTAAAACGCCACCTTAAATGTTATTGACGGTGATCGCTACGTTGTTCGGAATGTTGTTCCCGATGTGGTACTTCTTCGAACTCACCTTCAATAACATGTTCACTTTCGTTATTGTGAGCTTGATGAAAAGGGCGGCGTCTTAGCTGCCTTTCTAACCGCTTACCGCTGATGATGGCGATCAAGGTGAGTGGAATCGCGAGTAGTAAGCCAAAGATTAAGGCGAAAAAACCGCAGATTAATGTCAAGGTGGTTACTAATACTCGATACATAAACAGTCTCCCTAAATCGATATCAATTTATCATACCTCATCTGTGATGAAGAAAACATGAACGATGCTTATTCAAATGGTATTAACGTTGATGAAAAGTTTCACATAGGGAGAATGTGTCGCCCTCCCTATTATGGACGCTGGCTAATGGGTTATTGAGTTGAGTCATCGGTTAGCCAAGCGACTTGCTCAGCTATACTCATCTTAAGATTATGAGGATAGAGTAATGATGGCTGCAACAAGGCATAGAGTTGCTGCTGGTAAGCGTCTAACCATGCATATCGCTCACGGTACATTTTGCGTTTCGGACGCTTTATTTCTTCCATTGTGCGACGCTTAGCATACAAGGGTAAAGAGTAAAACCAACGATTGTGCTCTATGCCATCGTGTTCTTGCCATAATTGGTCATAGTCTAAATTGATGGTATCGCTTTTTTTACCATATCGCTTTGCGTTATAAATATGGGCTGAATTTTTAACCGCATAAATCGATTTTATATCTAAATATTGAGCGATAAATTGAACCGCTTCAACCATAAATGATTTAGGCCTTAAACCATAGATAGTTTTGGTGAATGTGCGACTAAAACCATTATCATTAATAGTACCTTGCATACAACCAATTAATAATAGATCGTTCTGAATCGTGAAGCCTAAAGTATAATAAGTATGGCCGATACTATCTTCTAATGATAATGCTAATTCAGCTTCTTTACGTATTCTTCCATCGAAGCTTAAAGTAAGCTGATAATTTTTATCGTCAATATTTATGTTGCCTAAATATAATTTATCTGTATGTATTCTTAAAATAGCGGCACGAGAAAACGTGGCCTCTAGCCATGAATGGTGGTCATCGAGGAGCTGTATAACATCACTTTTACTTAAACCAATATGTAGAAATGGAATCATACATTTCATAATATAATTTGGCTGACGGATAAAAATATGTTGCCGACGCTCATGATGGAATAAATTTACCATCTTTTGGAAATGACGAGGATAAAGATAAGACCTAATAATAAACTTACTGATATCTCTCAATTTATGCTTTTGGCTTTGGGCATGAGCTGCCGAGGCTAATTTTAAACGCACACGAATTACCACTACTATAATAAAGATAATATCCAGCAAGTATTATTACCTACAGCCAAGCAGGCCGCTACAGTGTTTGTGTACTTTTTTGTATGGGATTGTCTTAATCGAGGTGATGTATAGTGCTCACTTATTAATAACGCTGCGCTTTGCTTATCTCTTAATCATAATTCCTGATCTATTGTCCTTTTTCTGTCAACGAAAGCCTGAATTGTAGTTATATCAATGTATTGATTGACCTTGATTAATAACTGTAAGTTATATGAGTTAGCCATAACCCGAGAGCAGAGTATCGTTAGTGGATCAAAATAAAAAAGCCGCCTATCGGTCGTGATAAGCGGCAATGGGGGGATTAATCCATCTGTCCTGAGCATCATTGGCTATCCAACAATATAAAAGCGTCGTAACTCGTTCCGCCGCTTTTCGCTCAGCACATTCGGTTTATTGTTATTATGTTGTGGAGCCAGTTAAGATTATTGAGGATACGTTTTGTAACGCACTCCCATCATTTGTTCCATACAGTGGATCACTTGGCAACTGTAACCAAATTCGTTGTCGTACCAGACATATAAAACGCAGCGATTGTCTTGGGCGATAGTCGCAGCACCATCAACGACGCCAGCATGACGTGAACCGACTAAATCGCTCGAAACGATTTCAGTTGAGTCGGTATAGTCAACCTGCGCGGAAAGAGGGGAGTGGGTTGCAATTTGTCTTAAATAGTGGTTTAACGACTCTTTATCGACGGATTTGGCTAGATTTAAGTTAGCAACCACCATGGACACATTAGGTGTCGGTACGCGAATCGAATTCCCAGTTAATTTTCCTGCTAGCTCGGGTAACGCTTTGGCGACGGCTTTCGCTGCACCTGTAGAAGTCAGCACCATATTCAGAGACGCAGATCGGCCACGACGTTCACCTTTGTGGAAGTTATCAATCAAATTTTGATCGTTGGTATAAGAATGAACGGTTTCAATATGCCCAGATAGGACACCATATTGATCGTGCATTGCTTTAAGAATTGGCGTAATCGCATTCGTTGTACAACTTGCCGCCGATATAATCGTATCGTCAGCGGTAATCACCGATTCATTGACGCCAAAAACCACATTTTTAATATCGCCTTTACCGGGCGCGGTGAGCAAAACCTTACTCGCACCTGGAGAAGCTAAATGACGGCTCAACCCTTCACTGTCGCGCCACACACCGGTGTTATCAACGACAAGCGCATCGTGAATACCATAGTGGCTATAATCGACCTCTTGCGGTGAGTCAGCATAGATCATTTGGATATAGTTGCCATTGGCAATCAGTGCCTTGCGTTCACTATCGATAATAATACTACCGTTGAACTGGCCATGGACGGAATCTCGTCTCAATAGATTGGCTCGTTTTTCTAAATCTCCGTCTTTACCGCCACGAACGACAATCGCACGTAAGCGTAATGGGTAACCCGGACCACTTTTTTCTATTAATAAACGAGCCAATAAACGGCCAATACGTCCAAAACCATAAAGCACAACGTCTTTCGGTTGATTCATAGGTTGGCCGTTCACCGCTTCAACAAGTGCCGTATGCAAGTAATCTTGCATAGCATCGGCGTCATCATGATGTTGCCAATAACGATGTGCTAATTGGCCAATATCGATTTTACAAGGCGATAGGGTCATCTCTGCCAGTGAAGTGAGCAAAGGTATGGTTTGTTCAAGAGATAAAGATTCCCCGATATAGCGACTCGCAATTTTATGAGCTTTGATGATGTCAATCGTGGTCGCATTGATCAGCGTTTTACCAAACAATAAGATTTCTACACCTGCTTGTCGGTAAAGTTTGCCAATCAGAGGCGACATAGATTCAGCGATGGTTTGGCTGATTTGCCAATCGAGGCGATGTTTTTCTGGGCTCATGTTGACTTAAGACCTTTCACGTAGGGTTAAACGTGATGTCACCGCAAGCGATAAGCATCACGTGCTCAACCATCACAATTTGTATTGTGTTTAGTATTGAGCTAGCTTGTTATTGGATTGTGTCGGGATTGTAAATCTTGAGCGGTTATTCTGCTAGTAAAATTAATGGCCATATATTAGGCTGTAGTTCTACTATTTTCTGGTTTTTTAACGGGGTTTTTCAGGGTTAAATCGGTATTGACAATTTTAATTAATGTCACTTATTTCGTGAGGATATGCATTGAAATCATAGTTGTATTTGAAAGAGAAAAATTAGTTACTTAATTTTTGTGATTTCAATCTAAAATACCTATTTATTCAGCAGGTTAATCGGTATTGATCAGCGTGATTTAATCCATGTGGTTTGAATGTGTTCGCGATCTGAAAGTAGTTCTTAATTGATTAGGGTTATTGGCAAGAACAAGGTAGGTTAATTTTCACCTACCTGTTTGTGAATGAACGGTGGTTACCAGACAAGGCACTCTTAAGTGGTTACTGGTGGTATTAATTAGAGATTCGTTGGTGGGATCTGATTGATCGGTTTGAGTTCAGCCAAAGGTAACCAATTCACTTTTACCCCTGCTTGTAAAAACATATCTTGGCTCACCTTTATTTTTTCGCCCCAACGGGAAAGAAAATCATCAGATTGTTCAGGGCAATGCACCGCAGAAATACCAGTTTGAATGATTTTGGCCGCGCAATTGGGGCACGGAAAGTGAGTGACATAAATTTCACAGCCATCCAAATCACGTTTAGCGAAGAGAATGGCGTTTTCTTCAGCGTGCAATGTTTTTAAATATTTCATATCTCGGTCGTCGGTGTTTGCACTGTCAGAGATCCCGTGTGGATAACCATTAAAGCCGACAGAGACAATGCGATTTTGTTTAGTGATTACGGCACCAACTTGAGTAGACGGATCTTTACTCCAAGAGCCAACCAGCTCGGCCATTTGATAGAAGCGTTGCGCCCATTTTGAAATCATAATATTGGTTTCCTTAACGTAACGTTATTTATTGCTTATGATCGTGATTTTATTGAGCTTAGTCTAGATAAATTTTGCTGCCTAGACGCTAGATAAACGTTGATCGATTCAGTCCCCCTTGTTACTAGAGTGAGACAAACCTCTCGCTTTGCGTAACCCTTCTCAAAACCAGAATGGGATATTTAGCGATAGGCTTTGTGAGAAATCTCTTACAATCAATGTGCGATATATGCGTTTCTTATCATGGCTTAAATGGTGATTTTGTTCTTAACTTATTGTTTTTATTTGTTTATCTATATGATGGGTTACTATTTTTAATAGTAGTGTCAATGAACGGCCTTGCTGAAAAACCAGGTTGTCGTATTCTGAATTTGTCAGCAGGAAGCCGACACGGAACAGGAAAGACCCAAGGATAGGTCATCTTCAGGAAGAAGATTCGATGATTCAGGATGAAACATCGGCAAGGAAAGCGAAAGACATTAGCAGGACGCGAATAACTAGGATGGTTATCACGGATGGTTAATGGACATCTTAAAGGAATAAGGCACGTCTATCAGGATGATAGAGCAAGGGACACCGCTAGGATGGCGATGAAACGGAATGTGCTAATGGATATAGCAGACTATCAAGGAATTGATGCAGGGAGCACTTGATTAGTAGCCGGATTGCTGCGAGTAAGAACTGAACCCCACTAGGCGTAAGCTTAGTGGGGTTTTCTTTTATATTACTCACTGGCTTTTTTCATTGCCTTAGATATATTGCTGTGATGGTCATCGGTTCGTCACGATGAAGCCCCGTTTATCTTAAAGATAATATTCACTTTGCAAGGCCAATGTAGGCTAAAGATAGGAGTTATTCGATGCAAGCAGAAGTACAATGGGTTGATGGATTAAGATTTATTGGTCAATCACCATCAGGACACTCTATCGTGATGGATGGTAATGCAGGCTCCTCTGCGCCCAGCCCGATGGAAATGGTGTTGATGGCCGCTGGGGGATGTAGCTCAGTGGATGTGGTTAATGGCTTAAAGCAAGCTCAGCAAGCGGTAACGGGATGTCGTGTATCGTTGATCACTGAGCGTCGAGAAACGGCTCCGCGTCTTTTTACTCATATTAATCTGCATTTTACGATTGAAGGGAATAAGGTATCGTCAGAAATTGTTGAACAAGTGGTGGCAGATTCACTCAATAAATACTGCTCAGTTTGTTTAATGCTCGGTGAAAGTATTGAGCTCACCCACAGTTGGGAAGTCATTAATGCTTAACTAATGAGCAGAAAAGGGAACAGGCATGAGCCATTTTAAATATACAGGATGTGGGATTGCTGCCATTTTATTGTGGGGAGCAATGATTGGTTTAATGCGCACTGTGGCTGAAGCTTTCGGACCGATTGGTGGTGCAGCTTTACTCTATACTATTGCCGCTCTCTTTTTAATCGTCGTGCTTGGTGTCCCTAAACGGCAACATTTTTCTCTTCGCTATCTATTGATTGGAGGAGGATTATTTGTCAGTTATGAAATCTGCTTGGCATTAGCGATAGGTATGGCCAATAACCGCTATCAGGCTTTAGAGATGGCGGTGATTAATTACTTATGGCCAGCGATCACGGTAGTACTAGCGGTTATCTTAAGTAAAAAAACGGTCAGCGTTTGGCTTTATCCGAGTGTTGGTCTGGCCTTTACTGGCGTTGTTTGGACTTTAACGGGAGACGCCGGATTCTCTATCACTCATGTGGTAAATAATATTGCCAGTAATCCTTTGACCTATGGGTTGGCCTTTATGGGGGCGGTGATTTGGGCAATCTATTGCAACGTGACGAAATTAATTGCAAAAGGTCAAAATGCTATCGCTCTGTTTTTTATCGCTACAGCGATAGTGCTATGGATAAAGTACGCGCTAAGCCAAGAAGGGCCATTGAGCTTTAGCCCAATCACCACCTTTAATGTCATACTGACTGGTGTGGTGATGGGCAGTGGTTATGCATTATGGAATATCGCTATTTTGCGTGGCAATATGTTGTTATTAGCCACACTCTCTTATTTTACCCCTGTAATATCGACGCTTTTTTCATCGTTAATTCTTGGTGTGATACTCGATACCAGCTTTTGGCAAGGGGTTGCAATGGTGACGTTAGGTTCATTACTCTGTTGGTGGTTAACGCGTGATAAACCTAAACTGATTGAAGCTACCACCTAAAAATAAACCCGCCGTAAATGGCGGGTTTATCGGTTAGGGTAAACAGTGATTAACGAGCGATATTGACGTTAATTTGTAGTTTCAGTGGTAACCCAGATAAACGCTTAGCGATGGTTTTTCTGGTTTGTTCGATATCATCGACTAAAATTACATCACTGTTGTCTTCAGGATAGATATCCACATCTACCCATAATTCTGGACCGACTTTGGTCACTCCGGTTAATTCAATATCTTGTTCTGATTCTTTACAGGCATCGATAATACTTTGATCAACGCGCTTACAAATATCTTTACTCGGTGACATGAGGAATATTTCGCGTAATGCATTTCTCACCATCCCGAAAGGTACTTTTAAAAAATAAAACGACATAGCAAGCATCATCAGTGGGTCAGCATAGACCGCATAGTGAGCGAAGGGGGTAAAAGTCACACCCAGTGCCACAATAAAGCCGATGGTTACTGCAAGGCTGAGCAGTGTATCCATTTGCCATTGTTTTACCTCTGCACCAATCAGGCCTGAAGCGTGGCGTTTGCTAAGTTTTGCCATATACCACCATGCTAAGCCACAGCCGATAACGTTGATTGTACCAAAAAGGGTCGCAATCGAAGCATCGACTTCTCTACCGCCAGTGACTAAAGCACCGATCGCAGAATAGAGTGAGTAGGTGACGAGTAGTAAGATCACGCTGCCTTTGATAACAATAACCGCAGGTTCAAATAGCGCACGACCAAAAGGGAACTGCGCATCAGACGGCTTACGTATATAACGTGAAGCGACCAGCGACAATAATGTTAACAGTAAACTGATGAGAGAGTAGACTCCATCAAAGACAATAACTAATGACCCTACAAGTAAACCAACCACTAATCCGCCAAGGGCAAATACTGATGCGATAAGGGCGGAGAAGGTTAAGACACGATTTTCATTTAAACTTGTTTGAGCACACATAAAACATCTACCGATTTAAAAACTAAACGTATTTTGGCTTAAAATCGGCCTATTACAATGGCAATTTACTTACAGATCTAAATAAAAAACATGATTAAAGTAAAAACTAATTTTAAAACAATGAGTTATGGTGTCTTTTTGCTGTCAATAAAATTGACTCTGACTGCCATTGGTTATTTAAAAGTCAAATAGGTAGTCACTTAGCTTATCGGCTAGCCAAAGCATGGCTGGATTTTCAGCACCGCCGGGGATGGTATACATGCAATAATCTTCTTGAGTTAAGCCGTAGGTATGGCGAATAACGGTTAAACGTTGTTCGCGCAGATGATGACGAATTAATGGCTCAGGTAACACACCCCAAGCACTTTCGGTCAATATGGTCGCCAGCATATATTCAAAACTTGAGAAGCCAATATAACGACGAGAAAAGGGTTCAAGATTGGAGTTATCTTGATCATTTAAGTAGACCATCACCGCTTGCATAGATTTACGTAAGTCTTCATCGGAAACTCGTTTGAGTTTGGTTAAAGGATGACTGACGCTACAGACCGACATCATGCGGATTTTTCCAAGTGGCTGATAACTGATACGAGGATCATCCAATCGCTCGTAATCGACACCAAACGCAAAGTCCACTTGCTCGGTTGCCACTAAGCTGGCTAGATCACCACTCGAAGCTAAGACGATGTTAAAGGATGTATTAGGAAATAATTTATTCAACGAATGAGCCAAATCTTGCCATAACACATCAGGCAGAGAGTCATCCCGGGCAATCCACATTTCAGCGGCAAATTCATCACACACTTGTGAGCAGGTGCGTTTAATTCTGGTCGCTGTAATTAATAAGCTTTGGCAGTCTTTGTAGATAGCCTTGCCTGCTTCCGATAATGTGACTTGATTACCACTGCGAACGAATAGCTCAACCTTAAGTTCATTTTCCAGCGCTTTTACCGCCATACTCAGTTTGGTTCGGTTACATTCCAGTTGGCGAGCCGCCTCGGAAACTGAGCCTGCATCGGCGATAGCACAAAATGCTTCTATTTGTGATAGGTTCATGAGGGTTCCATTATTAAACGGGAGCGAGGTTAATCAAGGCTGATCACTTCCACTTTCATTGTCGATTTTCTCAGCATTACGATGAATATTGTATTTTCTTAACCAAGATTGTTCGCTAACGCTATGAAGTTGACTCTATTTTGGTTTAATCTTGGCATATTACCAGAATACAAGACGTAATACGGAGACCATGATGGTACACGACTGGGATAATCTCGCGAAAGATTGGGAAAACAATACAACAAACACGCTGTTTGTTCAGCAGGTATTTCAGCAACTGAAAACCTTAACGTCCTTGGATGGCAAGCATATTCTTGATTATGGCTGTGGAACGGGTTTCTTAAGTCAGATGATGTCTCCTCTGGCGAAAAATATCGTCGCATTAGATTGCTCAGAATCGATGATTGAGGAGCTCGATAAAAAAGAGCTGCCTAATGTTGAGCCTGTGGTTGATAGTTTAACGCGCGGCTTAGTGGCTCAACATCCAGCTTTTCGAAAGCAGTTTGATCTTGTCGTCGCCGCTTCCGTGTGTGCTTATGTTGATGACTTTCCACAAGTGGTCGATATTATTTACTCGTTACTAGACGAAGGTGGTTTGTTTATTCAGTGGGATTGGTTAGCAGACAATGCGTTGGTTGCTCACCATCTACATGAACTCAACGTCAGACAAGCTTTTACCCAAGCCGGCTTTACGACTATTGAGGTTGCACAAGCGTTTGTTATTGATACCCCGGATGGACCACAAGCTGCCTTTTTTGCACTAGGACGTAAATAACCGCACACGTCTGGTTTGAGTCTCTCCAACGATGTGAGTAGAGTGCGGCGTTGGTTGATTAGGTGGTCGCGTTGACGTAACTCGCCACCTCATCAAGCACTTCAGGATGATCAATCGCATGACGATTGTCGACCGTTTGCCCATTAAGTATTTGCTTAACCGCTAACTCGACCAATTTACCGGATCGCGTTCTCGGTACTTTAGAAATCGGGTAGATTTTCTTCGGTACATGTCTTGGTGAACATTGGGTGCGCAATTGTTGTTTAATGGTCTCGATCAGTTGATCGTTGAGCGAAGCACCTTGTGACAACTCAACAAAAAGAACAATAATTTCATCGCCTTGCTGCTTTTGGCCGACGGCGACCGCATCCGCTATCTCGGTAATCGATTTAAGTGCTTGGTAAATCTCTGCAGTACCGATGCGTACTCCGCCAGGATTGAGTGTCGTATCACTTCGGCCATAGAAGATAAATCCGCCTTGTTCTGAGCGCATGACATCGTCACCATGGTGCCAAGTATTCGGATACTTAGCCCAGTAAGCATTGTGGTAGCGCTCGCCGCTATCATTCCAAAAGCCAATCGGTTGATTAGGGAAACTGTTGCGACAGACTAACTCTCCGCGCTGTTGTATGACCGCTTCGCCCCGCGAGTTAAACGCCGCTACGTCCATGCCTAACCCCGCAACTTGGCATTCTCCCCGATAGACGGGTGAGAGTGGATTACCCAAGACAAAACAGCCACAAATATCAGTGCCTCCAGAAATCGAAGCGAGATGTACATCTGACTTAATATGTTGATAAACATAATCAAACTGATGAGGATAGAGCACTGAGCCAGTAGAGCAGATTGTTTTAAGATCTGCGAGGTGATGATGTTGATTGGGCGAAAGTCCCGATTTTTGTAATGATTCTAGATAAATAGCAGAAGTGCCAAACAGCGTTGTTTTTGATTGCTCAGCCAAAAGCCAGAGAACATTGGGATTTGGATAGATTGGGCTACCATCAAAAATAATTAAAGTCGCTCCACTTGCCAGCGCTGATACGTGCCAATTCCACATCATCCAGCCACAGGTTGTGTAGTAAAACACCCGATCGTTAGCTTGGATATCACAGTGCAGTTGGTGCTCCTTCAGATGATTCAGTAGGGTTCCTCCGACAGAATGAATAATGCACTTAGGCTGTCCAGTCGTGCCTGAAGAGTAAAGAATAAACAAAGGGTCATTAAATGCTACGCGTTGGTAGGTTAATCCTTTTGGTGTATAGCTAGCGAGAATGGATGCCCAATGGGAAAAGTGTTCATTGATGCTTGGGTTATAGGCGCGCTTTTGCAGATAATCAATTTGGCAGACATTATTGAGCGTCGGTAATCGAGTCACTACTTGGGAGTTTTGTTCATGCATCTGGTGCGTTTTACCTGAAAAGGTATACCCATCGCAGCAAAATAGAATTTTAGGCTCCACTTGTGCAAAACGCTCAACCACGCTGTTAACCCCAAAATCTGGGGAAGTTGATGTCCAGATTGCCCCTAAACTGGTGGTCGCGAGCATAGCCACGATCGCTTCTGGGATATACGGTAGATACGCTGCAACTACATCGCCCCGACCGATACCATTTTGTATCAACCACAGCTGAATCATGCAGACTTGATCAGAGAGCTGTTGCCACGTTAAATGGCGACTTTGGCCGCGCTCATTACTAAACCAAATGGCAATATTTTCCGGTTGTTGGTAGGCATAAGCGAGTAAATTTTCTGCGTAATTAAGCTCAGCGTGTGGAAACCAAATTGTATCTCGACTGGGCATAAATGGTGGCCAACGAGCTTCACCTTGAGTTGATAATAACGTGCCTCGTAAGCCAATCACATCACAATATTGCCAGACCTCACTCCAAAACAATTCGGGAGATTCAATCGACCATTGATGCAACTCATCATAGTGAGTCATCGTATAGCCTTGTTGATGAAGATGTTGCATGAATTGGTACAGTTCAGAAGCATGAATACGTTGTTGGCTGGGCGTCCAAATCGGGTCAAAGTGAGACATGTCTTCCTCAAGTTAGCAAATATTAGATACCCAAAGTGTTGTATAAATTGCTGTAAAGTCAAAAAAAGAAGATTGATAAACAAGCAAAATTACGTACTCAGGCATGCTTAATGAGGCTAAATACAAGCGATGGTTGTAAATAAAATGTTACGCAAAGGGCGGGAGCAATCCTTGGTCATGAATGGCAGATTGAAGCAACCGTGAATACGCTAAATGTAATAATAGTGTTACGGAGATTCCGTCATGAGTTGTTATGTTGCTAAATCACTCAATCAACACGGTGAGATCGACTGGAGTGAAGAAGAGCATAGTGTCTGGCACGATCTTGTCGCTCGTCAGCAGTCGATTGTCGGTGAGACCGCTTGCCAGCCCTATTTAGATGGCTTGGATTTACTGGCACTGTCAGCGGATAGAGTGCCACGGCTATCTGATCTCAATCATACTTTAGATCGAGAAACCGGCTGGCAAATTGCCCCCGTGCCCGCCTTAATCAGCTTTGATCATTTTTTTGCGTTATTGGCCGATAAAAAATTTCCTGCGGCAACGTTTTTACGTTCTCGACAAGAGTTTGATTATTTACAAGAGCCCGATTTTTTCCATGAAATTTATGGTCACTGTGCCATGTTAACGCACCCTGATTTTGCGGCATTTACTCATCGATATGGTCAATTAGGTAAGAGTGCTTCTCCTAAAGCACGGGCTTATTTAGCTCGTTTGTATTGGTTCACGGTTGAGTTTGGCTTAGTCAAAGAGCAGGGGAACGTCAAAATTTATGGCGGCGGTATTCTCTCTTCTCCTGCAGAAACACGCTGCGCGCTAGATAAACCAGACTCGCAGCATCGACGATTTGATTTGTTGCAAATACTGCGCACCCCGTATCGAATCGATCATATTCAGCCAGTTTATTACGTATTGGAAGAGATAGGTGAGCTTTACTCACTCAGTCAATTAGATTTAATGCATTATGTTGAACAAGCCATGGCACTAGGCTTACTACCCGCGCCATTTACTGTAAAGGAAGAAAACTATGTTGGATGAATTACGTTGTGAAGCCTGTGATAGCAACGCAACTGCTTTAACTCAAGATCAGCAGCAGACATTACTGAGTGAGCTTGATGGATGGGCACTGGTGCATCGAGACGGTGTTCCGCAGTTAGAAAAAGTCTATCGGTTTAACAATTTCAAGCAGGCTTGGGCGTTTTCTGAGCAGGTAGCAAACCTTGCTGAAGCGATGCATCATCATCCTAAAATCACAGTCGAATGGGGTAAAACGACATTAACTTGGTGGACCCATGCCATTCATGGACTGCACAATAACGATTTTATTTGTGCTGCACGCTGTGACAAACTGCCTCGTTAAGTGAATGATCCTCAGGCGATATTGAGTCTTCGCCTGAGTGATCTTCCCCCCAGTTTCATCCTCATATGCCCCTTCATTCTATCTTCATAAAACTGTCATTATTGTTACACATCTAATCTTTTTGTTTTGATGGTCTTAGTTTTATTCTTATTTTTTATGTATATTTATCATTGCATTAAGGGGTGGTTATGCTTTTTTGGTAAAATTTAAGCTTGAAAAAGTCGCTGAGACTGTTAGTTTAGAAAAGAAACTTGTTTAGAGTTCTAATGGATAATATGTATCAAGCTATGATGACAGCATCGCCTTGGGTTGCATACCCAGAAATTATGCAAAACACTCAGGATGAGTGGACTTTTCGGGTTCCACACCGAACGGATGGTAAGCGAGTTCATGATCTGATAGCACAGTGTGCTCCGCTGGATGAAAACTCTGCTTACTGTAACTTCTTACAATCTACCCACTTTCAAAACACTTGTGTGATTGCTGAGCGTGATCAGGAATTGGTCGGTTTTATTTCAGCCTATCGCAAGCCGGATAAGCCGAATGAGTTATTCATTTGGCAAGTCGCAGTGAGTCCCACTGCGCGAGGTATGGGTCTGGCTTTCCATATGCTGAATGAGCTGCTGACTCGTGATGAATTGAGCGATATCAGAGTGTTAGAAACGACCATTACTCGTGATAATCAAGGCTCTTGGAAATTATTTAAAAAGCTGGATCGAGCACATGGCGAACGCGGTGAAGTGTCTACTTTTCTCGATGAGACTCGCCACTTTGATGGCGAGCATGACACGGAATACTTGTATCGTATCCCGCTCTCTCTTCCCACCAACCAAAAAGGATAAATCCCATCGTTATGGATATCTTCAAAAAGAAAGAATCAAACGTTCAATCTTATGCCAATAATTTTCCTGTTGTGTTCTCTACAGCAAAAGGAAGCTGGCTGTATACCCAAGATGGTGATGCCTACTTAGATTTCTTAGCGGGCGCAGGCTCGTTAAATTACGGCCATAATAACGCCATTTTTAAACAGGCATTGCTTGATTACATTGATAAAGACGGTATTACCCACGGTTTGGATATGCACTCAGAAGCGAAAGCTGATTTTTTACATGCGCTACAAACCTACATTTTTGATCCGCGACAGCTTGATTACAAAGTGCAGTTTACCGGACCAACGGGGACGAATGCCGTTGAGGCAGCGATGAAACTGGCGCGTAAAGTAACCGGCCGGACCAATATTGTGGCTTTCACTAATGGCTTTCATGGCTGTACTTATGGCGCTTTAGCCGCCACAGGGAATCAACATCATCGTGGTGGTGCTGGTATGGGGCTATCAGGGGTGACTCGTATCCCTTACGACGGTTATGCCGATATCGATGGCTTAGCGTTGTTTGAGACTATGCTTGGCGATCCTTCTTCTGGTTTGGATAAACCTGCCGCTGTGCTATTGGAAACCGTACAAGGTGAAGGGGGATTAAACGCAGCCTCTTATCCTTGGTTACAAAAGCTGAGTAAAATTTGTCGAGCGCACGGTGTACTGATGATTGTCGATGACATTCAGGCGGGTTGTGGACGTACGGGAAGCTTCTTTAGCTTTGAACCAGCTGGGATCAAACCCGATATTGTGACGTTATCAAAATCGATTGGTGGTTATGGTTTACCGCTCGCCGTTGTGCTGTTTAAACCAGAGTTAGATGTTTGGAAGCCCGGCGAGCATAACGGTACCTTCCGTGGTAATAATCACGCCTTTGTGACGGCGGCGAAAGCATTACAAACCTATTGGGCTAATGATGATTTTCAACAGCACATTAAAGCCCGAGCTGAACAAGTCACCCATACGATTCAGCAGACCATCCGCCGTTTTCCAAGCTTATTTACGCGTTTGAAAGGGCGTGGATTGATGCAAGGTATTGAATGTCAAGATGGTGAGATTTCTAACACGATCGCTCGTGAGTGTTTTCGTTTAGGCATGGTGATTGAAACCGCAGGGCCACAAGACGAAGTGGTGAAGTTTTTCTGCCCCTTGACGATCAGTGAAAATGAACTGGAGCAAGGCTTAACGATTTTCCAGCAAGCGGTGGAAAACGTCGCTCCGCAGTTTATTCAAAAAGCATCCTAAGGAAAGATCATGATTGTTAGAACATTACAAGAATGCCAACAAAGTGAACGTCGCGTCGTCGCCGAAACGTGGGAAAGTGTACGCATGTTGCTCAAAGACGATAATATGGGATTCTCGTTTCACATCACGACGATTTATCAAAATACCGAGACCCACATACACTACAAAAATCATCTGGAATCGGTGTATTGCATGTCTGGTGAAGGAGAGATAGAAGTTGTTGGCGGTGAAACTTATCCCATTAAACCGGGTACTCTGTATATTTTGGATAAGCATGATGAGCATTATCTACGAGCCCATAAAGAGGCCGATATGGTGATGGCATGCGTATTCAATCCTCCGATAACGGGAGCGGAAGTTCATGATAAAGATGGTGTTTATCCCATCGTTGAGTGAATCTACTGACCATAAGCAGTGTAAATGGATGTTGAACGAATCAAAGTCTATTACGCTGCTTACTCACCTAACCTAACCTAACCTAACCGATATTCAATACAAGGAGACCTTATGTCTTACACCGTAGAAAAAATCGGTGGTACTTCCATGTCGGCGTTTGATGCTGTACTGGACAATATTTTTTTAAAGCCGACTAACCCGTATGGACGAGTGTTTGTGGTATCGGCTTATTCAGGGATGACCGATGCACTTTTAGAGTGTAAACGCACCGGGAAACCGGGTATTTATCAAATGATTGCTAAGCGTGATGAACACTGGCAAGACGCGATATACGAGCTTGAACAACGGATGTTGATGATCAACGAAAATCTGTTTGCCGATCCCATGAGTCGAATTCGCGCCGATAAGTTTATTCGCTCTCGTCTCTCTGAAGCGGTCAATTGCGTCAACAACATTTTAGAAACCTGCCAATATGGTCAGTTTTCACTGCGTCATTATTTACCACAAATTAGAGAGTTCCTCTCTTCTATTGGCGAAGCGCACAGCGCTTATAACACCACGCTTAAATTGAAAACGTTGGGCATTAATGCTCGGTTTGTCGATTTATCGGGTTGGAGTGAACAAACGCGTGGCCAGTTGGATGAGGTGATTGAGCGTGCCTTTGCGGATATTGATGTGACGCGAGAGTTACCCATTGTTACCGGTTACGCTTATTGCGATCAAGGCTTGATGAAGAGTTACGATCGCGGTTACAGCGAAATGACTTTTAGCCGAATAGCTGTCTTAACCGACGCCTCTCAAGCGATCATTCATAAAGAATATCATCTTAGCTCCGCAGACCCTAGAGTCGTCGGGCCGGAGAAAGTTCGCCCGCTGGGACTGACGAATTTTGATGTGGCCGATCAGTTGGCTAATTTGGGTATGGAAGCGATTCATCCTAACGCTGCGGCTGGATTACGTAAAAAAGGCATTGAACTTCGAGTCAAAAATACCTTTGAGCCGGATCATCCTGGTACGCTGATTTCAAATCATCATCAACCGGAAGCCAATAAAGTCGAGATCATTGCTGGGCGCAACAAAGTGTTCGCCTTACATATGTTTGATCAAAGCATGGTGGGTAATGTTGATAATGCCAGCTATGAACTGATGGAAATCATTGCTGAAGCGAAAGTCCATTTAGTTGGTAAAGAAATGAACGCAAATTCAATGACTTACTTCTTGAGTGGCACGAGCGATAACTTGAATCATGTCCTGTATAAAGCAGAGAAGCGTTATCCGAATGCGTCGATTTCAGGAAAAATGGTTGCGTTAATCTCGGCGATTGGAGCGTCGATTAATACTAACCTCGCGCTCGGTAAAGGCATGCAGTCTTTAATGGAAGCGGGGGTCAACCCGATGGCTGCTCACTCATCGATGCGCAATGTTAATGTGCAATTTGTGGTGGAAGATGGTGATTATAACAGTGCAATTTGCGCTTTACACCAAGCCCTAATTAGCCAAAATACCAGTGTGAAAACGGACGACAAAGTTAAAGCGGCTTAGGCCGTCCGCGAACTTTAGCCATTCAACTGCTACCATTCGACCGCTACAGAGCTGATGACCTTGTAGCGGTTTCGTATTTTATTGCGGTGTTGTTCAATCAATCTCTCTGTCCCTTAACCGTTGGGTTGAACAATCAAGCTTGATTGTTGATCGCGCATTGAGGTAGCGGTTCGTCAATTTGGACGATTAATGAATCGTCGGTTTCCAAAGGTTGGCGAGTTTCATGATGTCCAGCCATAACCACAGTTCGGGTATTAAAATAACCACCCGTTTTGGCGGCGGTAAAAAAAGAGTATCTTGGCTGCGTTGAGGAAAAGCCATCACCGCAGGCCAATTTGGACTTGCTGCTCCCGAAGCAGTTTCCGAGATTTGTAAATGGATATTGGGCAAGGTATTCATCGTTACCCCCGTTAATACGTTTAACAGTCAATGTAGGTGGCTTACCCATATAAATAAGGCAAAAAATACGGACTTCAAGCGGGATAAGGAAAAATAGTGTGCTTGTTTTTTCTCACTATCATTGGTTTTGTATCAAGCCGTCTTAAGATTAACATGACTGAAAAAAAAAGCCGCCCTCGAATACAGGGCGGCGTGAATGATCTTAATAAAGTATGAGGGTTTAAGCTTTAGGATCTAACGCATCTTGTAGCGCATCGCCCAGAAAGTTAAACGCCATGACGGTGAATAAGATAGCCACTCCAGGATAAATCGCCAGCCCTGGGGATTGCCAAATCATTTCTTGGGCATTTTGCAACATATTACCCCATGAAGGCAGGGGCGGCTGAATACCTAAGCCAAGGAAAGATAAAGCACTCTCAAGCAAGATGACGCCACCTAAGGCCATGGTGGTCGAAATGATCACCGGTGATAGCACATTCGGCAATACGTGTTTACGGATGATGCGAGCGGAAGAAGCGCCATAACCGACCGCGGCTTTGACATATTCACGTTCACGAACTGATAAGGTGCCAGAACGCACCAAGCGTGCAGTAGTCGGCCAACCGAAGAGAGCGACAATCACAATGATCCGTAACAGGCTAATGGTATCGCCTTGCACCCATTCATCGGGTAGACCTAACTTACGTAAGTCCACGGCGGCAAGTACAATCATCAATGGTAAGGTAGGCAGTGAGAGGGTGAAATCGGCAATGCGCATTAAAATAGCATCGATTTTTCCACCAAAATATCCGGCACAAACACCAATCAAGCTACCGATAATCGCTGTGGCAAATGCCGCCACTGCGCCAACCATTAATGAGATTTGTCCACCATATAAGAGACGTAAAAAAACATCACGGCCCAGCTCATCGGTTCCTAACCAATGGGTACTGCTCGCTGGTTCTAAACGAGCAAAGAAATTGACGTCAAACGGGTCATGTCCGATCCAACGCGCAATCAAAGAGGCAGAGAAACACAGGATCACCAGCAGTACAACAAAAATGGCACTGACTACACCCGCTTTATGGCGTTTAAATCGGTTCCAGACTAAACGCCAAGGTGAAACACTAGGCTGAGCTTTTGGCTGCTCATGAAGCACAACATTCGAACTCATCGTCGTTGTTCCTTGACTCATGATGTCGCTCCTCGGCTTAGAGAAATACGCGGATCCAATTTTGCGTACAGTAAATCGGCCACTAAGTTACCCAATAATGCGGTAAAGGTAATCACCATTAAGCCGAGCAACGCCAGATTGTAATCATTCCCCATAATGGCATCAAAAATCAGTTTTCCCATTCCCGGCCAAGCAAAAATCGTTTCGGTAATTAACGCTCCAGAGAGCATAAAGCCAATATCAAGGGCAACGATAGTGACGAGTGGGATCATCGCATTACGTAGGGCATGATGAATCACCACCCGTTTATTATCTGCCCCTTTAGCTTTAGCGGTACGAATATAATCTTGGCGCATCACTTCCAGCATGGTGCCACGTACGTAACGTGAGTGGCTAGCAACGTTTAACACGGTTAACGTGATCGTCGGGAGTACCATATGTTTAGCGGTTAACCAAAACCCACCCCCTTCAGCTTGTCCCGTTCCGCCAGCCGGAAACCAGCCCAAGGTGACAGAGAAGAGTAAAATAAGCATTAAGGCTAGCCAAAATGCAGGGGTAGAAAAGCCGACAAACGCAGCAAAGCTAATTAAATAATCCGCCCAGCTACGGTGTTTTAACGCGGCAATAATACCGACGGGAATAGCAATCGCTAAAGAGAAGAAAGTCGCGAAGCCGACTAATTTTAAGGTATTGATCACCGCTGGGATCAAGACATCGATCGCTGGTTGCGAATAGAGTCTTGAATAACCGAAATCTCCTTGCAAAGCGGAAGTTAGCCAGTGCCAGTAACGAGTGATGAGCGGTTGATCCAATCCGTATAACGCTTTCATTCTTGCCACATCGGCAGGTGTCATGGTCGGATCGGATTCAAACATCAAATCAATCGGGTCGCCCGGCATCAGGCCAATAAGACTGTAAGAAACGAAGGAAACAAACAGCAAAACCAATAGGCTTTGAATAAAACGATTAGCTAAATAGGTTTTCATGAAACCTCCATAACAGCAATATGAGCGTCATTTTTTACCACATCAGAATGGGTCACTAATTGCGGATAGTGACAAGCGACTTGATGTTTGGCGTGCGCGAGGGTTTGCATCGCGGGTTTCTTCTGACGGCATACCTCATCAGCAAAAGCACAACGCGGATGAAAGGTGCATCCGGATGGCGGATTAATCGGACTCGGCACATCCCCCTGTAGCGCTAAGCCTTTACGTCTGCGCCCCAGAGCGACCTCGGGTACGGCAGCAAGTAGGGCTTGGCTGTAAGGATGAGCAGGGGCAGAAAAGAAAGCTTCGCGCGGCGCTTGTTCGACAATACGCCCTAAATACATCACCACAACTGTATCCGCCAGATGATCGACGACCGCCATATCGTGACTGATAAAAAAGAACGACAGTTGGCGAGTTTCTTTTAACTCAACAAATAAGTTGAGCACTTGGCTTTGTACCGAGACATCCAGCGCGGATAATGGCTCATCCGCAATGATCAGCTCTGGATCCAATACCAATGCGCGAGCGATACAGATCCGTTGACGTTGTCCGCCCGAAAACTCATGAGGATAACGGTTGAGTGCATCTTCACTTAAGCCAACCGAGTATAATGCCTCTAATACTTTAGCGCGTTGCTGCTCACGATTACCCATACCATAGACTTCTAATGGCTCAGAGACCAGTTGTGAGACGGTCATGCGAGGGTTAAGCGCCGAATAAGGGTCTTGAAAGACCAGCCCAAGTTGCTTACGCAGCGCTTTCATGGCTTTTTTGCTTAAGTTAGCGGTCGGTTGGCCAGTGATGTACACCTCGCCTCTACTTGGTTTTTCAAGCAGTGAGACCATTCGACCTAAGGTGGATTTGCCACAGCCAGACTCGCCGACAATCGCTAAGGTTTCGCCTTTGCTAATCTGCAGTGAAATATCATCCACCGCGTGAAGATATTGCTGATGGCGTCCAAAAAAATCACTGTCGCCAATTGGGTACGCTTGGCTGACATTATCGAGTTTAACTAGCATGGGCAAACTCCACTTGATGGCACGCAACGCTGTGCGAGTTTGAAAGGGAGAGTGTTGCCGGCATCTGCTGGTGGCAGAGTGGTTTTGCTTGCTGACAACGATCGACAAATGGGCAGCCGAGACTGCGTTGCCCAAGCGGGGGCACACTCCCAGCAATCGCGGGTAAACGAGCTTGACGGTGGCCAATCCGCGGTAGGGTAGCGAGTAGTCCTTGGGTGTAAGGATGCTGTGGATCGCTAAACAATTGATCAGAGGTTCCTTCTTCTACCACCCGACCGGCGTACATCACGACGACGCGATCGGCAAGTTGTGAGACGACACCTAAATTGTGGCTAATAAATTGAATGGCGGTGCCGGTGGTTTCTCGCAGCTCTTCAAGCAAGTCTAAAACCTGCGCTTGTACGGTAACATCAAGGGCGGTGGTTGGTTCATCAGCAATGATCAGTTTAGGCCGACAGGCGAGCGCCATGGCTATCATTACCCGCTGGCGCATGCCACCAGACAGCTCATGTGGATAAGCTTTGGCGCGACGCAGTGGATCGGGGATATGCACTTGTTCCAGCATTTCAATCGCTTTTTGTCGCGCTTGTGCTTTGTTGTCTCCTTGATGAAGAAGAAACATTTCTGCAATTTGATCGCCAACCGTGACCACCGGATTTAAGGCGGTCATTGGCTCTTGAAAGATCATCGCGATGCCTTCACCGCGTAGTTTTTGCCATTGCTCAGCGGTATTGGTCAGGATATTTTGTCCGGCAAACGTGACCGAACCAGAGGCTTGCATAATCGATGGTTGCAACCCCATTAAGGTTAAAGACGCTAGACTTTTGCCACAGCCAGACTCACCGACAATTCCAACAATCTCACCAGCATGGATACGATAACTAATATCATGCACGGCTGGGTGACCATGGAAGGTCACCCGCAATTGGTTTACATCTAATAATACTTCGCTCATTGGTTTATGCCCCATCTTTACGCCATTCTTCTACCCATAAGGTAGAGGGGTATTTATGACCCGTTGGGCGCACGCCTTTTAGCCACTTTGGCATCACATAACTATCAGATCGGAAGTAAAGAGGTAACGCCGGTAAGTCTTCAGCGTAAAGTGACTGCATTTTGTGGAACAGTTGATGACGAGCCTCATCATCGAGCTCCACTTCAATTTTTTCGAGTAACACATCCATATCAGGGTTGTTGTAACCGATGTAGTTTTGTCCAGCCCAACTATTTTGTGCCGATGGGATCTGCGCTGAATGAAGCGTAGTTAATGGCGGGCTTTCAGGTGCAGAAGCCCAAGCAAACATTGCGAGTGCTTGATGTTTACGTTGATTAAGCGTTTCACCAAAGAAGACGCGAGCGGGTTGGTTATTAATTTGTACGCGTACGCCAATTTGTCGCCATTGTGATTGCAATACTTGCTGAACCAACTCACGAGAGCGGTTACCGGCGGTAGTCATTAATTCTAACTGGAGTGGACGACCTTCTTTATCAACCATGACATTGTTGCGCAGCGTGTAGCCGGCTTTTTCAAGCAATTGGCGAGCTTTGACCGGATCGTATTGGTATTGATGTACCCCATCAAAGAAAGTGACATCGAGTGGATGAACGTTACTGTGAGCAACGGGTTGACGTCCTTCAAATAGACGATTGACCAACTCTTCTCGGTTCATGCCGTACATCAGCGCTTGGCGTACTTCACGAATGGCGAGATGCGGATTATCCATTTGAGTATCAAGATGTTCGTAGAGTAATCCTGGCGCGTATTCGACCGTAAAGCGATTCGCGTGACGCTTCTCAAATTGTAAGGCTTGTTCAATCGAAAAGCCCAGCTCACCCGGAACGTAGTCGACAGAGCCTGATAACAAATGCGCCTCAAGCGCTGCCGTGTTTTCGACGACTTTAAAGATCAGGCGATTAAAATCCGGCGCTTGATCTTTCCAATGCGAGTTACGCTCTAAGGTGATAAAGCTACCTTGTGAAATTTGCGTGATGCGAAAGGGTCCATTGTATAAACCAGGATGAGTGGGCTGGGTAACGTACAGCGTTCGGCGATCATACGTCGTTGGATCTTCGCGATAGATCGCTTCTTCTAGGTGCGCAGGGAGTACAGACGGAACATAATCACGGTACTTAAAGTGCGCTTTATTAAGATAGACCTCGAAGGTCTTGTCATCCAAAGCCACCACTTTCTCCATGATTCGGTTACTTTCTAAACCGGGAATGCCTTTGACATTAGGATCGGTCAGAACGGCATGAGACAGAAGTACATCTTTGGTGGTGATGGGTGTACCATCTCCCCAATATAAATCGTCTTTGAGCTCAACGGTGAGTTTGATACCGAGTGTACCATCTTCTCTGGTGTATTTTTCCGCACGTCCATTATCCAAAGAAGGGGTTTCTGTACATAACATACAGAAACTTTGCCAATCATGGTTGTAAGCGACCATATCACGAAAGGCGGTCCCCATAATCAGCGAATTGGCTGTCATTGAATCAATCACAGGATGTAAGTTACTTGGGAATTGAGTAATGCCCAATGAAAGATCATTGGCAATGCTTGTCGCACTAAGCAAACTGCTGCTTAAAGCGACTGCTAAGAGTGTTTTTTTCATCATCACGGCTCCATGTGTAATAATCAATGGGTAATGTTGCATATTTGTTTCTTTCATTCAATAAAAGGCATTAATGCCAAGAGAATGATTGAATCTGTGTCTAGATTTAATAAGTCCCAGCTCAAAAAGTGAGCTGGGAAAGTGTTTTTCTGATAATGAGGATCAATACAATTCTTTATCAGACATCATTGGTTATCTATTAGCGATTTGAAATCGGTAAACTATCAAGAATCTGATAATACTGGCCGGCAACTCGCTCAAATTCACCATTGGCGTAAGCGTTAATTAACGAGAGATCGGCTGTCCAGAAAAACTGTTGATCCACTGATTCATTGGCATAGCCTTGAGCGACATTGTCAACGGCAGTGAAGTACTGCTCTTGAAAATCGGATGCAAACAGGGCACGACTACGCCAGAAGATGTTATAGAGCTCTGGGAGGCTAAACGTTAACGGATTATCACGGTTTTGGTAGAGATTCTCTTTCTTAAGCAGAGGTGTGTTATCTTCCATCGCTAATGCATTGATAAAAGCAATAAATCTTTCAACTTCATCATCGCCTTCATCTATCTTAAGCTCCACAAAGCGTTGTATTAACTCAGGGTTAAGTGCTTTGATCGGACTATGAAAGGCGGGAATAATCGTTTCCAAGATACCATTCCAAGCCGTTTCAATTTGCGTGGTTTTTGCGCGTAACTCGGCATTAGAATAGTTTTGCAGTTTGGTGGTTAACTGATAACCCTCGTTTGCCTGTAGAGCACTGGCGTATTGATAAGCCATGGTGTTGGCTTTGCTGGCGACATAACGTTGGCCATAGAGATCAAACGGTATGGTTTCACCAGCGATAGTGCCGGAACGATCTTGCTGTTTAGTCCAGCTGTCGTATTGGGCGATACCACGACTGCGCACTTCAAAATCATTCGACTGCATCTGCTCAACGGCTTGTTGTAAGATCAAGTTGGCTAAGTTATTTCGAGAGTTCTTAGAAATATTGAAGCTACCCATGATTCCACGAGGTAATGGTGGTAAAGATTCCAATAATTCGGTTTTATGCAGATTGACGGTGACCCCACTATTGATAGGGAGTGTGTAAGCATTGCCATCTTTATCGCGCAAAGCAATCGGAGTATTGAGCGCTTCTTTAGCGATGAGGTTAGCCATAATATTATCAAATTGCGCTTTAACACCAGGTAGATCGAGCAAGTTAGCATAGCTCACTTCATCGGTTTGGCGTAGTGAATAGCGACGGGCAAGTAAATTACTGGCGAGCAATTTATCAGGCCATATCCCTAACACTGAGACTGCATTTGACCATGGAAAATCGGGGTCAAAGCCTTTGACGGAGTTAATGAATCGACCATTAACCGTCTCTGCTACGGGTGTAAATCCACGAGCAAAATCGTTAATGATTTCAGAGCTTACCGAGTCAAAGCAAGATGCATCACCAATATTGTAAGTGGCAGGTATCTTGAATGAGTAGCCATTGAGCATATGCCCTAATGATTCAACTCGATATTGATTACCATTTTGTAAAACACATTGATGTTCTGGAGTCGCTAAGACGTCTAAAAAGAACTGTGCCGCGAGCTTTGACGCATTACCTAAATCGCAGAACCAAAAATCCGTGTCTTGACCACGACAGTACTCGGGATTACTGGTTAAGCTACTGAGAAAATCCCCAGGCTTTGCACCAGCAGGAGCGATACCTAGTGAACGATAACGATAATCGATGCGCTCATGATCTTCTAAGATATCACGAATTTCATTCATTTCTCTAAAGCGACGTAAAACGTAGCTTGGATAATCACTATTGAATAAACCAGAAATACCATGAATACCAATATTACGAGCATCATAGCTGTCTAAATGACGTTGCCATGAATAGGTGACGATTTCGGTTAAATTCGTTCCTTCATCAAAGCGGTTACAATCGCTATTGAGAGAGACATTACCATCAGTACAGAACTGATAATTGATCTGCGCTAACTCTGACAAATTATGTTGTTGTTTAATTTGGGCGAGATAGTTTATTGCGCCATAGCGCACTTGCTCATACAGGGCGTTGCGATAAGGCGATTGATGAGCATTATAAGCAATCGCATCAAACGTCGATAAGTCACAACTATACCGTACTTGCCCATCGTTGAGCTGACCACGAGGTTGGCAATCGAGTAAACTGGGGTTATTTGGATTTCTCGCACTCAAAATAAAGGGATTCTCTGCATCAGACTGAGCATGCACTGAATTTGCTGGCGCTGTGATGTCAATTTTACGGCCGTAGGCAAACTTAAGGGCGGCAAGATCATATTTACCCCAAGTGGGTAGTTGATCGAGCATGCTTGGTGCGTAATCCATGATTGAACTATAAGCGGGAATATTATTGAGACCAATGGCTTTCGCTTCTTGTTGAGTATAGAAGTTCGCCTTGTCATTTGAGCCTTTAAAGTTATGACGCAACCCAAGGTTATGCCCTAGCTCATGCACCAGCGTTGAGGCATAAGTTGCAACCGTAATCGCATCTGCCGCTTGTTGTTTCAATCCGCTAGGAAGAGCAGACCAGCGTTTTAATTGTTTAACTTGTTCCCCTTGTGCGTTAGTGATGGTGTCAAAAAAACCTGCATCGGTTAACGGCAAGTTATCCAATAGAGTTTTAGAGGTTGAGGAAACCCAAGTGGCTTCGACAGGATAAATATTGTTTTCAGACCAAGTGGCTAAACGGCGTTCTTCGGCATGCAGTAGCTCCTCTAGGCTCATGTCATCATCAAACTTACGAAAGATTGATTCAGGAAGGCTCGCAGACGGTCTTTGATTTAGGGCATGATCAGCGCCTAATAACGGTACCTGAAACTGGGTAGTATCCACGCGCTCAACTTGTTCCATTAATCGCAATACATTCTGCTGCGCTAAGCGAGCGGCAATATCTTGAGATAGGGCTTGACTGCTTTGTGCGTGAGCCGTGGTTATCGATTCACTATCCGATAAGCTGCGTTCAATTTGGCCACGATTGTAAAACCGCACTAAATTATCCCAATAGAAAGGTACTCCTGCCCGAGCAACTCCTGAGTATTGGTTAACATGAGCTTTTAAAATCTCACCAGTCAAAGGGTGGCTGACGGATGGACCATAACCGAGCAATCCATTGGCCAGCGGCTCATCGATAAGATTAATTACATTGTAGCGAAGATCACCGGGATGAATATTCATTGGTTGGTTACGATTGACAATCGTGATGGGTGGCTTTCCTGAATCAGGTTCAATGATCCTAAGGGTACGATTCATAAGATCGATGGTTTCTAATGTTGAGTCCAAGAACAGTTTGTTTTTTGGCTCAAAGAAACTATCACTTAAATAGTACTCAATCGGTTGGTTGGGATTGAAACGATTGAGATAGGTCACCGTTCTATCATAGCGGTTGGTAATAGGATCTAGAACTTTCGATGACGTGGTAAAAAAACCGATGTCATTTTCATCTTTTACAGGGTAGGGAATCGGCTGATAATCCGTGGAAGCTAATTGGCTTTCATGAACTAAAGAGTAATGAAAACGAGATTTAAACGCACCGTCTTGAATGGCATCACGCAGCCCTGCGCGGTTTTCCCATTTGATGTACGAGCTACGCTTATCTTCATCAATTTTGAATGTACGCTCAATTTCAAAATTGAGTACGCCAGCTTTAGGATCAAACTTCCAAGAAATCAGTTCTGCTTTGCCTATCTCAGAAATACCTTCACGAATGCCATAAAAGTCTTCCCAGTTCAGCTCTGCAATCAATAGATCTTCAGGCTTAGGGGTAAAATGTGTGTTAGCACGAAAAGGGAGGTTGGCGTCTTTGTTTGCTTCTTCTTTATTAACACAATCACCATAGCGATCTTCTTGACAACGATAAGCGGCGAAATCACCCGGTATGGTTAAAATGTGTGAGAAATTCGTTTGTCTATCACTGCCCACGGCGTTGCTTGGTTGTGGTATACAATAACCATTAGCATCTTTAGGGAGAGTCGCATCTGGATAGTTGCTATCGTAGTTGCGAACTTCTAAACCACGCTCACTAAAACAGACTTCTGCATAGCGGCCCATGCCTTGTAAAAAAGGAAACTGATTAATCGCAAAGCGCGGAGCGGCACCCGTGGTCGGAACGTAAAACCAGCGACCTTCTGTTTTAAGATCTTTTACCGCGATTTCTTTGATATCACGGGGAAGCGTGTCATAAGATTGTTTATCTGCGCCGCATCCCGCCAAAATGACGGTAATCGACGATGCTAACAAGAGTTTTCTCATCGTATTGCTACCTATGTTTGTTGTGTTTATTTACTCGTACACATCCACCGATTCGTCAAGCACAGACAATGAGTCATTATTGAACGGATAATAATGACCCATGATGGGTGATGCCGATGAAAGCAATAAATGTGTGATGGTTTGTTATAAATCGAGTGGTGTTTGTTAATAGTTCAAACTGATACTGGCGGAGTAAATCACTCTATCTGCATCAAAAAGATCGATGTTCCCCAAGGTACCCTGTGCGGCATCGTAATAAACACCGGAGTTTGAGGCTCCGACATTAAAGGCCACATGTTGGTTTACGCGGTAACTGAGATTGACATCACCTGCGTAATCGAATGAGTTACGTCGCGTACCAGCGTAGCTAATGGTATTGCCTCCCAGCACTGAACTGCTGAAAGTAAAATCGCGCCACTGGTAACTGCCAAGAAAGTGAAAACCGTAAATCCATTCGGTTAGCGAACGCTCGCCCACGGTTTCATAGCGGTGGAAATTTTTGCGTAAGCGAGGCGTCAATTGCCAATCTATATTGACCGCTTGCCACTGGATAGGGGTTGATAACCTTAGGGCGGTCGTCAGTTTGTCTTTGCGTGAAAACTCTGATGTTGGCAGGGTGAATTGAGCTTGCCAGCCAATGCGTCCCGTTTCGCCAAAAGTAAATTGAGATTGTCGGTGTAAAGCGATAGCCGTGTCGGTAAAAAAATCACCGCGCTCTTGCTGTAATGGGCGATAAGCACCAGTTGAAAGCGAAATTGAATAATGAGGAGCAAAGGTATGGCTGAGTGTACTGTTCCACCATAGCTTACGTTCTGAACGGTAATCATTTTTGTTGTAAATATTTGAATCATAGCCAAAAGTTAAACTGGCTGCATAGATGGGTACAAAATCAGCGCTTTGCTCAGATTCCGATTCTAACTCTTGTGGGTAAACAAAAGGTTGAGTGTTGGCAACGGCTTGATGACTGATCATCAGCAATGACGATAGCATCACTATCCGTGATAAAGAGTAGATTTGCATGTATTAACTTCCATGTTGCAATGTGTGTTGTATGGCAGTTCATCATGTATGTTTCACCAGTTTCTACTCATCAATGTGAGCTAAACCATTCCTTAGTGATAGAGATGCATGTGACTGTTATATTTGTTTAACATGCTTGTAACTCAACTGACTTAATTCAAGCAATCTATTTTTGGGAGTGATTTGTGGGGTGTTATTTATTGATACCGTAAAGTTTCATCTACTGAGCTATTGAACAGCAGAATATAAATAAGCTATTGTGCTCAACTGCTGACAGGTCGGATCAGCCGATAAGAATAAGTAGGTGCCAAGGTCGCACCACATAAGCAAGGATGTTGTATGAGTTTCTGTGCCAATTTATTACTGCAAGCATTACGCCAAAAATTAAAAGAAAAAAATGTCACTTACAGTGAGTTGTCGGAGAGAATTAACGTTCCGGTATCAACACTGAAACGCCATTTTCATAGTCAATCAATCAGTCTCGATAAACTACTTGAATACGCATCGATCCTAGACACTAACCTTGAAGAGCTGGTTCGCTTGGCGGGTGAAATTCATAGTGATAGTTTAGATTTAAGTGGTGAAAAGCGAGATGAGCTTTTCTTTGAATATCCTTTTCTTTATGACTTCTTTAACGAAATTCGAGTAAAGGGCAAACCTGTTGAACAGGTGAAGCAGGAAAACCAGCTTTCCGATCAAACTGTTTATGTCTATTTGCGGGCACTAGAGGTGATGGGGCTGATTGAGATTAAGCCGCACAACTCGGGGATCAATTATCTGACTCCGCCTTACTACTCATTCCATGAGGGCTCAAAACTTGATCAACTGTTTACGAGCAAGTTAAAGCAGGATGTCTTTGCTAACTGCCATATACCTCAGCTTGGTTTATGTCGAGTGACGTTAACAAATGAGCAAACGAAACAGTTAGCGGATCTGTTGTATGAGAAGATACAACAGTTTCATTTTCAAAATAACAAACTGAAAAACAGTGAAGCGCTGCGGAAAAATCTTTTATTTGCGGTCACTGAAGGAAACGGTTTTTGGTTATCGGAAGGGATAAAAGAGATAGAGCCAACCTTTTTGAAAATTCTCTCTGAGCGGATTGGCAAATAGGTATGAAGATGAAGTATTTACTCTAAGTTAAGGTTGCTAATAAAATAATGTTTTATTGGTAACCATTTGTTTATTAATGATAAATCCTCTATAGCATACAGTTGTACGCTCGAAAGTGTTTGCGGATTAGTGTGAAGTGTCTCAAAATTAACAAATTAGCAGTGTTTCTTTGTTAGGAATGAGGTTCTGATGAAAGTAAGCGATCTTTTAAAGCATCGTGCTGAAAATTTAGTCAAGACTACGGAATTTAAGCAATGGATGTCGCCAGTGGTACGTGAGTACTGGGATGGTTTTTTAGATAGAGCGAACAGTCGTCAGCTTTTTTCGTGGGTGAAAGAATTTCATCAGCCAGCGAATGAAGATACCCGCTTGCCAGCCGAAATTGTTTTAAAGCCAGAAGCTCAAGCGCTTTATCATGAGTTGACGGATAAGTTAGGTGAAGTTATTCATACTGGGCAGTGGTTAGCCGTCGATCAGCAGCGCATTAATCAATTTGCCGACGTGACGGAGGATCAGCAGTGGATTCATACCGATCCAGAGCGAGCTGCCGTAGAGTCTCCATTTAAAACGACGATTGCTCATGGCTTTTTAACCTTATCCCTATTACCAAAATTGACCGATAGCGTTGATGCCAATCAACCGCTTTTTCCGACGGCGAAAATGGTCGTTAATATTGGTTTAAATTCAGTACGATTCCCTTATCCAGTCAAAGCAGGGAATCGTCTTCGCGCTGTCAGTACGTTACTCAAAGTCACGCCAGTGAAAAAAGGCTTAGAGATTGAACGTGAAATTAAAGTAGAAATAGAAGGCGTCCGTCGCCCCGCATGCGTGGTGGTTTCGGTCATTCAACTGCACTTTTAATTCTACCTATATGACAGTGATAAAAAGGGGGAAGCCGATGCTTCCCCTTAGTTTTTATACCGATTTGGTTTTAGACTGACTCGGCGTCGATATTATCGGCCGACGTTGCTAGCCCAGCAAAGGTTTGGGTTGGTTTCGCAACAATACTGCGATTGTCTTGATTAACCTCGGTTAAGACGACTTCTAATGTGTCACCCAATCGATAGATTGGCTTATCATCAATCGCTAAGATTCCTTGCTCACTATGACAAACGATTCGCTCTTTATTGTCGACAATGAGTGTGGCCGGAATGAAAGCACTTGCGCCATTTTCGAGTAAACGAACTCGCATACCCGCTCGGTTAATATCAAAAATTTCAGCAGTAAAGCGGGTCTGTTTGCTCGGCTCTTCGGCAAGAGTACGTGTATAGAGCCAGTCGGCAACATTTCGCTCGGCTATTTTATGATGTTTACGATGTATAGCTAGCTCTTCACCCAATTGCTCATCAGGCCATTGCTCGGGATCTGTACCGAGAATATGAGCTTTTAACAGACGATGATTAACCATATCACCATACTTACGGATTGGTGATGTCCATGTCGCATAGATATCCAGCCCCATTGCGAAATGAGGTAAAGGTTGATTGCCAATCTCGCTGTAGGTTTGCCATTTACGCAGACGATTATCCAGATAAGAAGTCGGTTGGCTGACCAACCAGCGTCGTAAGGCAGAAAATCCTTCTAGACTGGTTAGTGAAGCTTCATCAAACTCAGCACCGTGTTCTTTGATAAGCGCAATAACATCAGTAATTTTATCATTTTTAAACCCAGCATGAGTGTTAAATACGCCAGTTGAAAAAGACGATTGCAGTATTTTACCTGCACAAATATTGGCTGTGATCATCGCTTCTTCAACGAGGCGATTCGCGCTACGGCGCTTATCGGCGTGAATAGCGATAACATCGTTATCTTCGCTGAGTTCAAAGCGATAATCTGGCCTTTCTGGGAAAACTACGGCATGAGTTTCACGCCATTGGGCGCGAGCTTGAGAAAAGGCATACAAATCCTGAACCACTTGCGCAATTTCAGAGCTTGGTTGCCATTGAGATTCACCGGTTTCTAACCAGTCTGATACCTCATCATAGATAAGACGTGCTTGTGATCGGATATAAGCTGCAAAAAAACGAATACTCTCACTATTAATTACGCCATCTTTATCGACTGTTAAGGTACAGCACAGAGCTGGACGAGTTTCATTCTCGATCAGTGAGCAAAGATTATCCGCTAATTCACGCGGTAACATAGGAATATTGCGCCCAGGAAGATAGATAGTAAATCCACGCTCGCGTGCGGCGTTATCCATACTGTCATTAGCGGTTATATACGCAGTGGGATCGGCAATCGCTATCGTGACATCAAATCCGCCATCTTGGCGCTGAATCGCGTATAATGCATCGTCCATATCTTTGGTCGATTTGCCATCGATAGTTACAAACGGTACATGGGTTAAATCGATACGCTGCAAAGCAGAATCATCGTTCAGTGACCAATGCTCCACACCGGGAGGTTCACAGTTGGGTAAATCATTTTCTGCTAAGGTGACCCACCATGGGGCAATTTTATCCTCAGCATCGGTAATTTTTTGAGTGATTTCAACCAAAAAACCAGTATCGCCTTTGAGTGGATGACCGATTAATGTGGCTACTACCCAATCACCTTCTTGTACATCTTGTGGATTAATGCCTTTTCGGGTTTTAGCTCGCAGCGGGAGTTTTTTCAGTTGAGGATGATCAGGGGCAACGTTTATTTTGCCTTTATGAATTTTTATACGACCAATAAAACGTGTTAACGATGGCTCTAACAATTCTTGTGGTTCAGCGACTTCACGATCATTTTCGGTACGAATAATCGCTATGACTTTATCACCATGCAGACATTTTTTCATATAGGGTGGTGGGATAAAGACACTGTTTTTGCTATCTATTTCAAGGAAACCAAAGCCTTTTTCGGTCGATTTGATCTGGCCTTCTTTTTTGGGTAAGTTTTCTTGAATTTGTTGTTTAAGTTGAGCAAGAAGTGGATTGTCTTGAAACATGTTTAATTGTAACCCTTTAATTCTTAAAGTGCGATTGGGTTCCCTGTCACTGCCTAAAAGCGATTCTGAGAATGTTAAATAGGTGGCTTACTCGCGGGGGATATTGATCAATCTGTCATGATCTACATGGTACTTGGCAATACGCTAAAAGTATAGCGCACTCTTTCGTTTGCAGTAGATGGCTTATCGTCTAGAAGATAGGAATTAATGCTGGGGATACACTGCAGTATGATGTTAAAGCGGATAATACCCTCTCCGAAGAGAGGGTATTGGGATCTTTTATTTAAGAATGATTTGTACTGAACGCTCGATATCAGCACTGCCTTGAGTTAAAGGACGAGAGTCTGCGACCGATGATACGTTAATTCTTCTTGCATCAATGCCTTGAGATTGAAGATATTGAGAAACCGCTTGAGCACGTTGCGCTGAAATCTTGTTATTGATCGCATCAGAACCAGTGCTATCTGTACGGCCGATTAGATGAGCAACCAACGCTGGATTAGCTCGCATCACATCAACAACTTCACCAAGATAGAAGTAAGAGAGATCTTCGAGCGTTGATTTACCTAAAGCAAAAGGCAGTAGGAAATCAGTACGAGCTGGCTTAGCAACTTCAACTTTAACTGGGACTTCAATGACTCGCTCTTGAATCACTTCCACCTGCTCAGTGACTACTCTTGGTGTTGCTGGTTGGCCAAATTTATACGCCATTCCCCAGTAAATCTGGTGTAGATGCGGTTTACGGCCTTCTTTTACTTGTACATGGTCATAGTAGTCGTAACCTACTTTTGTTGAAATTGCATTAGTAAGTTGATACTCAAGACCAATGCCTACCGAACCAGTAAATGTATCTGTTTTTATATTGGATGTGTTGTCATCAGAGTAAATATAAGAAGCGCCTAATTTACCAAAAACAGAGAGGTTATCCATGAACTCATATTGACCTTTGAATCCCAAAGATCCGATATGTAGCTTATCAACACCTAAGCGATGCACATAGTCATAACCAGTATAAACTCCCCAGTATTGGTTAACATCGTATCCTAATTCAAGTTTAGGACTGATGGCTTTATCTCTGTGCCCGGTGATGGATTTTCCATCTGCAGTTGTCACGCCAGATGCTGCCCCAATCCACCAGCCTGATGAATCGATCGCTGAATCAGAATGAGTCTCGGCATTAACGCTGGCGGCTGTCATCGCTAATGCAGCGATGATGGAAAGAGAGACCAGATTTTTTTTCATTACTTATCCTTAAAATAATAACGACTTACTTCTATTTCTTTAATTATTAACAAATGTGTTAAAAAACACTGTTCAATAACGAGTTGCCACTGCTTTATGCGGAATTAGATCAACCATTTCGCTAAGTCCTAGTCATTATTCGGCAAGTATGCATGATTAGATATCAGTGAAAGAGACAGCAGGCGTAGGAAAAATCCGCTTTGTTTTTCGGTTCGATGTTTCAGCATGTTGGTCATGTTGTGAGATCAACGAGCGGATTAGCACTGTTAGACATATAGATTGGATGACACCGATGAGTCACTTTGACGGGGAGCTGGGGGGATGTGAATGAAGTTTCTGCAAAGAGTGAGTTAAGTTCATACAGATTGTATCTTTTGTCATCTTTAGGAAAAAATATGTGATGAATTTCAATTTTTTCTGGCTTTTTTTATGCTTTTAGTGAATAATCCGCCTCCCTTAGATGTCCCTAGTGGCTTGATGCTTTTTGAGACTCATCCGCATCTGAACGGAATCAGCTCTTCTTTTAGGATTGGTTGGAAATGGTATAGCACGTGGGACCTTAGTTATTTATTCTTTTAGTGGGATCCACATGCAAGATACCGTTATTCAATTTAGTGATTTAGCACTAAACAGCACACTCCTTTCTGCCCTAAACGAAATGGGCTTTGTTACTCCAACTCCAATTCAAGCTGCCGCCATTCCTCTTTTATTAGCAGGTCGTGATGCATTAGGTAAAGCGCAAACCGGTACCGGTAAAACGGCAGCCTTCTCTTTGCCGCTTCTTAATAAACTTGATCTTGCTCAGTACAAGCCACAAGCGATTGTTATGGCGCCAACTCGTGAGCTAGCAATTCAAGTTGCTGCGGAAATTAAAACCCTTGGCAAAAATGTTAAAGGTTTGAAAGTATTAGAGATTTACGGTGGAGCTTCTATCGTTGAGCAAATGCGTGCTTTAAAATCAGGCGCTCATATCATCGTTGGTACCCCTGGCCGTGTTAAAGACTTGATCACACGTGAACGTCTGCACTTAGACGAATGCCATACTTTCGTACTAGATGAAGCCGATGAAATGCTAAAAATGGGCTTTGTTGATGACGTAACATGGATCATGGAACAATCGCCAGAAACAGCTCAGCGTGTATTATTCTCTGCCACGATGCCCCCGATTGTTAAAGACATTGTTGACCGCTTTTTACGTGATCCTGCACGTGTTGACGTGGCGGGTTCAAACCAAACTGTGGCAAAAGTTGAGCAGCAATATTGGGTTGTTAAAGGTGTAGAGAAAGACGAAGCCATGGCTCGTCTACTTGAAACTGAAGAAACGGACGCTTCTATCGTGTTCGTTCGTACCCGTCAAGATACTGAGCGTTTAGCCGATTGGTTAATTGCGCGTGGCTTTAAAGCCGCTGCTTTGCACGGTGATATTCCTCAATCGTTGCGTGAGCGTACGGTTGATCATATCAAACAAGGTGTGATTGATATTTTAGTAGCAACGGATGTTGTGGCTCGTGGTCTTGATGTGCCGCGTATCAACCATGTATTCAACTATGATATTCCATTCGATGTTGAATCTTACATTCACCGTATTGGCCGTACTGGTCGTGCTGGACGTAAAGGTAAAGCGATTTTGTTGGTTCGCACCAACCAAATTCGCATGCTGCGTACCATTGAACGAGTAACACGTACTTCTATGGAAGAGATCCAGCTACCTCATCGTGATAAAGTGGCTGAATCACGTCTAGCTCAGCTAGGCCTTGAGTTAGAAGCGGATAAAGATCATGCCGCACTAGAAAAATTTGCTGAATTGGTTGAGAAATTGCAAGCATCATTAGATGTTGACGCAACGACACTAGCAGCAATTTTGCTTAAGCGTCAGCAGGGTAAACGTCCACTGTTTTATACCGGTGAAGATCCAATGCTAGCGGCGATTGAGCGTGATAAATCTCGTCGTCGTGATCGTCGTGAATCAGGTGATGGTCGTAGCGACAGTCGTGATGGCCGCCGTGAATTTGGTAGCCGTGATAACGCTCGTCATGTTGATTGGGATACTTATCAATTACAAGTTGGCCGCGATCAAGGCGTACAAGTTAAAGATATCGTAGGCGCATTAGCTAATGAGCTTGGTTTAACCAAAGGCTCAATCGGTGCGATTAAATTAGCTCAAGGCCATACGTTTGTTCAGTTACCAAAAAGCATGTCTAGCGACGTGACCGGTAAATTACGTAAACTGCGCATTCGCCAGAAAGAAGTGGGTGCCGTTGTCTGTGATTTTGATGACTTCCGCGAGTCACGTGGTCGTCGTCCAGAAGGTAATCGTGATGGCGGTGGCTATCGTGGCGCTCGTGATGGTGCTCGTCCAGCACGTAGCGATTCTCGTCCTCCTCGTGAAGGTGAGCGCCGTTTTGACCGTAACCGTGGCGCTGATGGTCGTAGCAGCTATCGCGGCGATCGCCCAAGTACTTCAAGCCGTCGCCCTAGCGAAGCTTAATTACTACTGATATTAAGCCCGTAGTGAAATACTACGGGCTTCTTTATTTGCTTTCGCATTCATCCTTTACATTAAGGATGTGACCTAGGTACAATCGCCCAGCGTTGATGATCCGGTATTCGTGTTACCGAGTGACCATCGATGTTTACTATTAACGTACTGAACACGTGTTGCTTGGTGTATGTCAACGCCTCCCTTTCCTTTACATTCTCAATTCCTAGCCAAGATTCGAATCCTTTCATTTTTTATCTTTTATTTCATACAGTTAAATCAAGTTTTCTTTAATTTTCCATTTTTTAGATCGACATGAAGCCATCATAATTAGCTTGCATTCGTCCTTGCTTTGTACCAAATTTGTACCAAATCTTATTCCCGCTGAAAATTTGGTACAAGCTATCGTGACAATTACAGATACTTGGTTGCGCTCTGTTTACGGGAAACCGTACAGTGGCAAACCAGAAATTACCTACCGTGATGGTGTTGGTGTTCGGATCAGTCCGAAAGGTAAAATTACTTGGATTTATCGAGTAAGCTTTTTTGGTAAGCCGATAAAGCTAAAGCTTGGTGAATACCCTGCGATGAAGATCCGAGACGCATTAAGAGAAAGAGATGCGAAAGCAGAGCTCGTAGCGAGTGGGATAGATCCCCGTAAGTCATTGGCACCGGAAACCAGCAAACCTATCACTCTCGATGAGATCATTGATTACTGGGTTGAATACCATGCCAAAGAGAACATAAAGCGATGGCCCAGCCTTAAAAAGATGTTTGAGGTTGATATCTCTCCTTATCTTGGGGCTTATCCAGTTAAGCAGTTGGAGCTATCGGACTTCATGCCAGTATTTCAAAAGGCGAAACGAAGAGTTGGCCCTAAGCATTCGGCTAACCTTATGTCACGTTTAAAACAGGTTATATCCTACGCGGTACGTCATGGTTTAGTGCAGCATAACGTCATTTCTGAATTGAAAAAGCAAGATGTTGGCCAACCCACGGATGTCAAAAGGGGGAGGCAGGATGCTGAGTCGGTGCCTGTTATTTGGAAGGCAATATCAACGCTACCTGTACATGAGAGTAATAAAAACTTTTTGCGGCTGATGATGATATTTGCCAACCGTTCGAATGAGCTGCGTTTAGCTAAGAAGCAAGACTTTGACTTGGATAGGATGGTTTGGACAGTGCCGAAGGAGAACAATAAGACAAGGAAGAAGGATGGGCGGGAGATCCGCAGAGCAATACCAGAGCTTGCCGCGACAATCATAAAAAGACAGTTTGAAATATGGCCCGAGTTTGAAATTATGTTTCCTCCCGTCGTTGCTCAGGAAGATAGACCTATGGCAGAGAGTATTCCTGTGGACTTTGGAGCCAAACTAGCGGTAAAGATGGAAGAGCTAGGTTTCCCTCGAACAACGAATCACGATATGCGAAGAACAGCACGCAATATATGGGAGTCGATGGGCATTCAGTATCACGTCGGTGAAACCATGTTAGGGCATAAAGTTCACGTTGGCGTACAAAGCCATTATCTCGATTACGATTATCTTGATGAACAAAGGGAAGCTTATGAGAAATGGTGTGATGTGATTTGTAGTGGTCACTAAATTTCAGGTGGCTTTTTAGGTGCATACACCGCTATTTGCGTAATTATGCTCAATCTTGTTCATATAATGTGATGTTGGTTCATAATTTGACTTGTCTAATAGGTCTTTAAGTCTGGTCTTGATGAGTTAACTGGCTAAAATAGCTGCAAAAATATAATAGTGTATCCAAAGGAACGTCAGTGACTTATAAAGCCGTTCGTATCACCGAGTTGATGGCTCATGAATTTGCGCAAGTTGAAGGTGCGCTCGATTCTCTCGATAAAAAAGCCCTTAAAGCCGCGATCCCTGCCAATTTTAGTGTTGATCAATTTATTGAACAGGTCGAGCAAGGCCATTGGCTATTATTAAATGATTCACCTGTGACCCCCATGTTGATCAAAGAATCAAACGAAATGGGTAACGCTGCTTGGGTGATCAATAATCAAACTATTGACCATCTCGAACCTGCCGCTCAAAAAGCGCTGCTTGCTCGCACCAATATGTCAGGGGCTGTTTCTGGGGCAACTCAAAGTCGTAACTTGCATCCTCCTTTACCGATGGCTCCTTACATTCCAGAGCCAGCAAAGCCAAGTGATTCAGATAAGCCTCTTCCTCTCAAATACGAGTATTGCTTTGAGATCGCTTGTTCTGATGAGTCATTTCGCCATCGAGTCTGTTGTTCCTTCGTATTAGCTAAGACGAAAAACGAGGCAATGCTTGGCCGTTGGACGGAATCTAAAACCGAGCATGGTACTCGATACACCGTCCTTACTGCCGTTGATGAACCTAAACGCTTAGTGGCTGAAATCGCATCCTACCCGATGGGCATTTCACTTGAAGAGCCTGTGAAAGTGAAACCTATTGGTACACAGACCGCCTATGAAGGGTTTATCCCCGTTTGTCCAGCGGTTCAATTGGGTGAACGGCTTGGCCTGCCAACCGAAGGCTATTTTTATCATTTTCACGATGGGAAATTAATCCAAGAGTACAAATTGCTTGGCGATAAAAAATGGAGCTTTTACGGGACTCGTTCGACGTCTGAACGTTTAGATGACACCCAAGCCTACAACATGTATCAAAATGCCTTATTGGTGTATTGGAAAATTGGCGGCAAGATCGTTGAGAATCAATATCTGGTGTATCTTGAACAGCAAATTGCCCGTGACGTACTGGATAACCTTAATGATGAGTGGTTGAGTCAGCACGGCGTTAAGTTGACGATACCTGCGTTGCTAGAGGCGGCTAAACAACCTGTTATTGCCAGAGAAGATAAGTCTCAAACCGAAGAGCCACAAGAGAATAGGGCTAGCTACGGTTTACCGCCTGCGGCTCCTGATGCGTTTAATCATCCATTGAACGCATTTTATGACTATTCTGAGCGCTTCCTTGTCGATACCAACGTGAAAGCGATCAACGTTAACCACTCTTTAGTGCCTGATATTCCTTTGGTGAACCTAAAAACCATTTCGGAGAGTGCAACGGAATTTGATTTAGGTTTTACCCAAGTAGAGCAAACACAAGACTTAGATACCTATTGGGAAACGTTGTTTAGCTCCGAAACCAGTGAGCAACACCGAGCGGTAATTAAAAAGTACAATACGCACCTAAACGATCCTGTTCGCCAAGGTGAAATTGTTATATTACCAACGATGGAGCCAAAAAATGCCTCTCAACAAGAAAAGCTAGACGCCTTGATTGAAGAGGCTCAAGCTGCAAGTGTCGAGTTGGCTAAACTTACTGAAGATCAAGTAGCGACTGTCAATCGACATTTTGAATTATTAGATTACTATGCCGATGAGACGATGAAAAAAATCGATTCGGATGGCTTACCTGGTGATCTATACGCTTATGCGTCAATGGGTGTGGGCGCTATAGCCGCTGGGGTGCAACAGCATTTGAAAAACATTAACGGTGTGCTTCTCGAAATTAATCATCTCTACGTTGCTCAAGTTGCCATGGCAAGCCGAACTGGTGGGATTAACTATGGTTCTTTTGTCTCAGAACGCGCCAATCTATTTAAAAAGCTAGACGGCAGTTTTGCAGCTTTATCAAAACGTAGTGTTCAACTTCCCATTTACACTCAGATAAAACGCAATCTTAAACTTTCTACTCGCTCCATTATCCATAATGCTGATGAGATCATAGCTAAGGGTTTTGTACCCAATTTAGGTAAACGGATGGCAAATGTAGCTATTGGCATCGCTGCCTCTCGAGGTGTTGGGTATGTGGGATTGATACTTGGTGGTGCGAGCGGTGCTAAGAATATGTACGAAGCTTGTTCTGTAGATGGATCTGGTGAATGTGGTAAAGTAACGACTCGAGAAGTTGCAGGGTTTATTGGGGGAACTTACTTGGGGAGTAAGCTAGGGGCATTAGCTGTGGGTACTACCATTCTATTATTGGGAACAGCTTCCGCTCCTGTTGTTGCGATAGCCTCTGTTGGAGCATTTGTTGCTGGTGGTGCAATAGGGGGAATTGTCGGAACTACTGCAGGGAAAAAAGCAGGAGATATTGCCTACTCAGTGTACGAATGGATTATGGAGTAATTTATGTCTACAGCTTCATGGTGGGAGCTTTTAATTATGATTCCCGCAGCTATATTTGGAGGATATGCCATTATTTGGTCTATTCCCGGTGTAATATTTGGCGCAGTACTTTCTCTTGGGGATCCCCAACGAATTGTATGGATCGACAAACAATTATCCAAGAATGTTGATAAACTTCATTCAAATTATCAATGCATGATGTCATATAACATAATGTCAAGGTTTGTTGACTATTGTATTGCTTACCCATTTATTCGTCACCGTATAACTTCCGATTCATTAAAATTTAAAATTTTTATGTGGTTTAATTCCTTAGGTTTTTGGTGTTGGATAGGATTGATTGTTTTAGGGTTGTTTGCCAAAACACTAGGGATAATTGATTTTTGACGTTATTAGGGATGAGCATGCTGATTCCTGTCAAATTTTTCGTTAAGCTCATACGCCGAATTAGATAGCACAGGGAACTGTGGCAAAATATCTAGCTGTGAAGTGGTCGGGTTTATTGGGGGGGGGCGGTGGAGGGGCTATTGGTGGAAATGTAGCCGTTGCGGGAACTATGCTAGTTCTTGGTGTTTTAGGTGTGACCACTGCTCCCGTATTAGCCATTGCTTCTATTGGTGCTTTTGTAGCAGGTGGTGCTATAGGTGGTGTGGCGGGCGGAACTGTTGGTAAAAATGTGGGGGATATTGTATATGAAAAAGCTATCGAGTTGACGGAGTCAAGTGGAGGATTAGTTGAGGACTTATTTTGAGTGATTTGCTTAGTGTTATAAGTGGAGTTTTTGCAATTTACGCCATCATATGGGGAATCCCTGGTGTGATAATGAGTGCAGTGGTTGGTTTAGGTAACATACAACGCATTGTTTTTATTGATAAGCAATTAGCTAAAAACTTAGACAAGCTTTACGATGAGAAAGGTTATCTAAGATGGCAATGCCAAACCTCTTATTCAATAGTCAGTCGTCTAACAAGGTACTGGATAGCTTACCCGTTTATAAGATATCGAGTTAAGACTGAGTCAAAAAAATTTAGATTGTTTATGTGGATTAATAGTGTTGGAATCTGGAGTTGGCTTCTAGTGCCAACCTTAACTGTGTTGGAAAAAGCATTACAGTAATTTTAAAGAACAAATGGTTACACTCAGCTAAAAAGCAATCTTGTAGCAGGTGGTTTGACCTTAAACGATTGCGCTCCTAAAAAGAATGGCGATCCCAATGGCTGGGTTGTTAAAGATCCTAAAGGCACGAGAGACGTCGTTGTTCTTTTTGATGGCATTGGTGAATCTTCCGCTACCCCTTTTCCTGGCACGCACTTTTCAGAATTAGAAAGTCGTAAGAAAGCTGACCAATAAGTGGGGTGGATTTAATCGCCTCAAGGTATTTAATAATGGTTCATTGGAAAAATAGTCTCTATCTCATATTGTTCTTTAGCTTATGGGGCTGTGGGCCAGAGCCTTATGTGGTAGATGTTGGGCTTACTAATGGCAGTTCTACAGGGCGACATTCTGTATATAGAATGACTGTTACTACAGTCTCAGGGGGGAAAGTAAACTTTGCTATGGGCTCTGTAGGTGGTTATCCAGGTGCTCATTCGTCAGGTGGGCGTATGGATGCTCCTGCTTATATTGAAGGTGAGTGGGCTAAGGGGAACCCCACTCCTAATAGTGAGTTGGTTTCTTACCACCGAATATCTGCCGTTATCCCTAAAGACGCTGAAGCTAAAATGAAAGTAATGGATAACTATTACAAGAACTTCAAATCTAATTCAGGCTCAATGCAGGTGATTGTTGATGGGCCTAGAGTTAGAGTTTTTTATACTAAGAATTGCTTTGATAAATTTAGTGATTGTACTGCTAAAAAAAATAGTGACCCTAATAATTGGGTTATTAAATCACCTCAGAATGTAACAGATGTCGTTGTTCTTTTTGATGGCATTGGCGAATCTTACACTACCCCTTTTCCTGACACGCACTTTTCTGAATTAGAAAGTCGTAAGAAAGCTAAATAGATTAAGAGTGGCTACTTCTTATTATTAAGCGTAACCACTCTTTTTATTTTCTTTATACAAAAATATGTCGTGTTAGCGGTTTATCTGCCAACTTTGCAATGAAGCAGAAGATAATTAAATCGACCTATGATATCAAAGATAATCATTAAGTGTTTCAATGTGATGCATCATACTCAACTTTTTGGGGACGCCTAAGCCATGATATGTCCCATTCTTGTGAATTTTTAAATACTCTTGGAACCCAAGTGTATTTTGGTTGAGACTAGGAGTCATATTCGCAAAATCAATCAGTTCCTTTAGCGCTTCCTTAAATTTACCTGCTGGGTCACTTTGATCATTTGGATTTTTAGTTGATAAACAATGTTTAACGTACATATTACTATTTGATTCATCAATATAGGTTATGTGAAGGGCGATCACAAAAGCTGGTCCTCCAGAAGTAGACCAACTGTCATCAATTGTTAGAAAATCACCAAATCCGATTTGATTTTGAATAAGTGGTTTTTTGTATGTAACGTGTGCATCTGAGAAAAACTGAGGTGTTCTGCTATAGTCTGCATTTCTTGGTTTTGCAGGGAAAGAGCTACCTACAATTACGCTAGCTGGCAATGAGTTACTAAAATGATGAGAGTATCTATTGAGGTTTTGGATAATATTGGCCACTGCTTTTGACGTATGTGCAGTAATATTGGTTTGTATATCTTCTTCGAAGTATAGCGAAAACTTTACGTCATCGTGGTTTAGCTGTTGTAACAACGTTTGGGCATATATGACATTTTGATTATTTAGTCTTACACAAGGAATGAATGATACACCACGGGCAGAGATTTCAATATTCAGATGATCAGGTGAGTCACTAGCTAAATCACCAACTTGTGGATTTACTATAATGTGAGGAATCACATGATGTTTATTTAGGACTTCAACTGTTGCACAAAGTAGGTCAATTTTATCATTGATTGGCTCAATTATTGGGCGAACTTTGGCTGGGTTTAATCTTGGAGCTACTTCTCTAAGAGCCGCGAGTTCAAACTGCTTCCCTCTCATGAATGGAAAATACATCAAACACCTCTCTATTAAACTGATTGCAATTCAATAGTGATAATATGATGTTGTCTTTGTTTTTTTTGTGAATGTTGTAACTAATGCCAAGATTCTTCATTGATTTAGGTAATTTGTCGATAAATTTGTGATCATTACGACGGTGTATTTTAAGGACTCTTTTGAAATGCTCGTTGGCTTCAGTTGTATCTAGCGCACAGAAAATATCTTTACATACACTAAATAGCTCTGTTTGATGGCATCTAGGTTCTGTTCCAATAACACTGCGTGCTATATCCACATACTCATTTTTTCGTAGAGTATGAAACATTAAATCAGTATCGAAGTTTGTGTTTAAGGGGGCTTCAATTTTACGGCTTAACTGATTTTTGTTATTAGATACTAATATGCCGAAGCTTGGCATATTTTTTTGAATCTTGAGTAAAGAATCAAGATGTATTTCATGGGTCACCACATACGTTCTATCAAAAGAAGAAGTATAAGCCGCTAATTGTTCAGGTAAGCGTTTTAATGAATCAAATTTAGTTTTGATTTCATAGCATGTAGAGTAGCCATTGATGATGACACAGTCTGCTTTATTTGTTCCGATGCGTAATTCGCTTAGCATACTCGCGGTGTTCATGGAATGTGTGCCTAATAAAATATTATTAGCAATAATGTTTTTTATAACGTATTCATTAGGGTAATGCTTACAAAGCAATGTATATGCTGCTTCGAAAAGTTCACAAAGAGTTTTCGCATGATTTAGCGTAGGAAAATCACTAGTAACATCATGCACAAGGCTGAGATCACCCTGAGCAACTTTAGTTATGTTTGTACTAGTAAACATTTTTGCTAGTTGCTTATAATTCATGGTGTTATCCGATTTTTGTTGGAGCAAAACTTTAAAATATACAATCTATACTAGTATGCCAAAGGCGAGGATTCTAGATTATAGGGAGGGCTAACTCAATATAAATGCTATAAATTTGAGATTATGCAAGTAAATTGAAGAACCGAGTACTTACAACATTGATTAAATGCTCAGCTCAGTGATTATCAATGTACGAGAGGCTTTGACTAAGAAACCGCCATTTGTCTTATTTCCCCCTCATCGTCGTTTAACCATAAGGGGGAGCCTAATTAAGCTATTCCTTTTTCCTTTGCCCACTCAATCACTTTTTGGTATGAGCGTCGGCCTTTCATTCCCTCAATCGGTGGCGGGAAACCTAAGTTCTTCGTCCAGCGCCAAAGCGTTGGCTGGCTGATACCAAAAGTGGATTTTATTTCTTTATCGGTAATAAATGGTTTGAATTGATTATCCATGAGTTTCACCTTCTCGGTATTATTCAAGCATGATATGACTGGCGTTGAGTGCGTCATCGCCGCGATTTAGTCGTCACTACTGTGTGAATCAATAGCACCGTAATGTTCGAGCGCATCCTTCACGGTTTGTGCATACCACTGAGAGTTTTCCTTCATAGTTGGCACTCTTTTTCGATTAAGTTCTCGAGCTGCACCGGCGTAAGACTTTTCAGTTAAATAGGCCAACTCAACATGAAAGCGTACCGATGCCCAGTGCTGATAGCATTTTGCTTGGTAAGCTTTACCTCCGTTAGTGCCTTGGTGAACTCTTGTTGCATTGGTATGGTCGTTGTTTATTTCCATTGTCGTTACCTCAACAATTGTTTGAGCTTTTCTCGTCCCTTATCATTGTAGAAAAAGGTTTCGATTTGTTTGCTGCTGTTTGCTGCCTGACTTAGCCTCCATTGACCGTGATCTGCTGTTTTGAGGTGGTTGGCATTGGCTATCTTGCCGACTCTCTGTGCGGATATTCCTAGCTCTTTTGCTATATCGGTTGCGGAATAATGGCGATCGGTGATCACCGGTATATTGAAACCAGATTGAATGAGCGCATGAATTGATGATTCACTCAACCTACATACAGCAAGAAGCGAAAGCGCGGTGTCTAGCGCACAATCTTCACAAAGTGGTTCCGGTTTTGATGTAATAGCGATTTTTTTGCAGTGGCTACATTGCATTGAGTTACCTCCCAGCGTTGATAGCAATGTAGCTACTGGGCTTTGCTAAAGCAGGGACTGTCAAATTGATAATGCGTTAGCTAGTTTTTCTGAAACTCTTTCAGCGTCGTTCATCATGCAAGCTTCGCTTATCGTTTCACGCAACGTTGCAACGCGTTCGCGTAGTTCATTGCATTCCGCTTCTTTGCGTAAAGCGTAATCCCTTAATGTTTCGTGATCGCCAATATCAGTTGGTATCGGAATAGAAATATTTTGCTCTTTCATGCTGCCACCTGCTTATTCATCATTTCTAAGATAACGTTACCTTGCGCGATTAAATCATCACGGCTTAGTCGCTCTATTGGTCGGCGCTCCCATGCCCAAGACTTGTCAAAGATGACCACGGCAGAGGGGAAGCCTGCCGAGCTTGGCTTGTCTTTTGCTGTTTCTGGCACAAACCAACCAGGCGCTTCAAATCCAACGCGACCTTTAATGAATTGGATAAAATCTGCATCTTCTGGCCACCACGATTCTGAAGTCGCTGCTTTGATAAGCAGTATGATTTTCGCGTCTTCATCACGCTGCTTTCGACACCATTCAATGATGTGTTCCATGCCTGTGATGGCGTTCTCGTCATCATCGAAACAAGGGCGAGAATAGGGCGGGTTACCGTAGGCGGCGCTACCGCCAATCTTTCTTAAATCAGCGGCTAAGTTTTGGGTAAGAGCGTTATCGGCAGCGGTGTAGTAATTCGGTAAAAGGGTGTTGCAATCGTCTGCGAAGATGTCAATGACAATTGAGCCGAGACGAGCACTAAAGGTACTGAATAAACCCCAAGCGATTGCTTTTGGGGTTTGCCATTGATCACCAATCTCTTTTAATTTATGGCTTGATCGGCTTTGGGTTTCGGCTAAAGCCTTAGCGTAGTGGTTCATTGGTCGTTACCTATGCTGCTTTTTGTTTAGATAATGGCTGCAAATTCGCTTCAACAAGCGCTTGAGCAACCGGAGGACATACCGCATTACCGCATCTTGCCACTTGGCTTGCTTTGCTTATTTTCTTGCCTTGTGAGTTATGAGTGATTTTGTAATCAGACGGGAAACCTTGAGCTGCAAATAACTCATTAGGTTCAAGCATACGCATGCCGATATCAACAATTTGATACTGCTCACCGCGAACCGTAACTAAACCAAAACGGTCTTTTGTTGTTACAGTCCCCAGTGGCGATTGAAGATCTTCACCAAAACTAGTGCCATAATATTTGATAAGAAAGGCTCTAACTTCACCAAGATGAAAACCACCGGCTGAAATTGTGTGCAGCGGTTCATCTGTTGGGTGACCTACGTTTGTTCCACGCAGTTTAACCATGTGGCTGGTTACTAGTGCTTGCGTATTTGCTGTGCCAGGTCTTTTTTGTTCGCCACCGGATGTGATGGTATGAACTGGCGTTTCAATATCATAACCAACACTTCCAGCTCTAAACTTTGTCATGAATGCCATAACTAGTGCGTTATGATCAGTCGTTGTAACGGTCGCTAATGGCTCTCTTAAATCTGAACCAGTAACGCCTGTGTAGTGCTTGGCAATAAATGCGCATTCGTCGTTAACAATGAAAGGTGAATCAGAACTAAAGACAAACTTTTCCAGCCCCTTGGCGATGCGTTCCATTGTTTTTTCGGCAAGTGGTTTTTTTCTTCCGAAGATGGATTTAACAGGGATTGACCAGTCAATAATGTCTGCTGCAGTCGCGTAAGGGATTAATCCTGAACCTTTTGGGCCGTGTGTGGGTGCTGGCCAATCAATCGGTTTGTTGTCATTTCTAGCCACTAGGAAAAAACGCTTGCGAATGGTTGGCGCGCCATAATCGCAAGCACTTAAAACGCGATAATCGACTTTATAGCCCAAGCCTTTTTCTAAGCGGTCATAGGGAAAGCAGCTTCCCAATGCTTCGCGAATTTCTTCCCATGCGGGATGATTTTTTTCCAATCCAGTGGTGAGCACTTTTAAGAAAGCTTGGAATGTTTCGCCTTTACGATTCGAGCATGGTTTGAACTTACCCGGCTCAACTTCTACCACTGGCCCCCAAGTCATAAACTCTTCAACGTTCTCAAGCATTATGATGCACACTGGAACTAATGCAGCCCAACGAATTGCAACCCAAGCAAGGCCGCGAATGTTTTTATCAACGGGTCGATTACCCTTGGCTTTAGAGAAGTGCTTACAATCCGGCGAAAACCAAGCTAAACCAACAGTCCGGCTTTCGCACGCTTCGATTGGATCAACATCCCAAACCGACTCGCAATAGTGCTTCGTTTCTGGGTGATTCATTTTGTGCATATCAATCGCTTCGGGATCGTGATTGATTGCGATATCGACATGACGGTTAAGGCCAAGCTCCATCCCTGTGGATGCGCCACCGCCTCCGGCAAAATTATCTACAACTATTTCGTTAGGTAGTATCATTTGGTCGTTACCTTAATAAAAGCCCTCGATTGAGGGCTTAGACGATATTAGTAGGAGAATGAGCCGATAAACGTTGTAATGACGATGTCGTCATCAATAAACTGGCTGGTCAGTTTCTCTTTAAACTCTTCGCCCATTTCTTCTTCATGCTGTTCGAGTTTTTTGATACGCAGAATTAATGTTTCGTTGCCAATAGTGCTCATACGTAGTTCAAAGTGGCGCTCATTTAATCCTAAATAAGGTTCACAAGAGAACTTAAACACCGCTGGCATGGGAAACTCTTCTTTAGTGCGAACAGCAATGGACTCGTATTCTGATTGATGGTGACTAAAATCATCTACGTTGGATTCGCGACCAGATTTGGCTTCGAATTTCATGTTACGCACTGCTGCAGAAGCCACGGAATTCTCAATAAGGTCACCCGTAGTTGAAAACACTTGGATCAGTTCGCTGTAATCTTCAATCCATTCAGCCAGCTTTTTCTGATTTAGGCGCTCCCCATTGATTTCTAGAAGTGCTTTATATGATGCCGTTTTACGCAGGTTTAATTTGGCTTGGTGCTTACAGTGACCGGGTTTCTGCATGGTTCCAATATCGAAGATCGTGATGGCTGACATGCGCTCCATCCCTATGAAACACTGATTACCCTCGATTTGAAACTCTTCATGGTACCGCACAAACTCAGCGATATTGCTCGTTTCCATGACGCCACGGAACAGGTTACGGTGTGGCATGAATTTTTCTAAATCGTGTATATTGAACGACTCAGGCAGGGCGGCAACTGGAAAGTCAGCTTTTGCCAATTGATTTAAAAACTCTTTCGCATTACCGGCTTCTTGGATTTGTTGAATGGCGGTTTTGTCCATACTCATGGTTTTTCTCTCTTTACTATTCAGGGGGAGGGGTTAACGTACTTCGCGAAGCTGTTTGGAATCATCAAAGATGAGCTGGCCGCGAATATCTTCTTTGGGGCGATCGTAGGTAAGCTTGCCGCCTTTACCTACAAATGCGATTGAGGTGTACTGAAAATCTTCATTTTTAGTACCAAAACCTGTCTTGGGTTCTTTCACCGACATGTTGACGGTAATTTCTACCATTTCATTATTGGTACCCATGGGTTTTAGTTTTAAATCGATTTTCACATTGCCTTGTTTATCACTGTACGAGACAGCTCGCGCAACGTTCGATAGAGCTAAACCGACAACGTTAGAAATAACCCCGCCATCGAGCTCTTGCATTAGCTTTGGAAAATTGGTGGTACGGTCCTCAATGCTGAGGTTCCCTGATTCTGGTTTGGACATAAAAACGCCTCTCTATTTAGTGAACGGTGATACAGAGAAAGAGGAAAGAGACGTTCTTCGCTTCCCTTCTTTCTAAAATTTGGTCGTTACCTTGCTTAAATGACTTGGTAGCCCATGGTTTCAAGCCAAGCTGCGGCTTTCTCGTAACCAATGGCGCTAAGTAGGAGTTCTGTATCAAAATACTCGGCGGCATCATCTTCTGAAATGGAGTTGATAACATCTTCAACCGGAACTCCTTCGGCGATCACCTCAATACCATGGTGGGTTACCTTGTCGGCGGTGAATGAAAGTTTTGTTTTAGGCATGGCTGTATTTCTCCATTAATCTGCGAGCGCTGTATAAGGCGTTACGTGATAGCTCTGCTGAAAGTAGAGATTTTAATGCTGCGACTAGCTCTGCTTTATCCGATTCAGATTGCTCGAGCTTATTCGCTAGGTTGGCGATAATGTCTTCATTGCTCATTACAACTACCCCCACGCAATAACTAAGCCCATATCAACAAATTGAAGCTCTTTGTAATAAAGGCTAACTTTGAATCCGTTTTCTCGAAGAACTCGCAAGGCATCTTTCTCGGCTTGTGACAGTGAATTTTCATCGTAAAGCCACTGGGCATAAGGCAGTTCGCGAATCGTAATTTGCTTGGCCTTATTGTTTGCTGCGGATAAGATTTTATCTTCAAGAAAAGAAAGATAATCGGACGTATCTGGGCCGCTAAGGGCATAGGCTTCTTTTGCGGTGATCATTGGTCGTTACCTCCACTCAGGGGCTAGTCCCTAAGTTGATTTAAAAAGAAAGCCACTAAAAAAGTGGCTTGGTTTGACTAGGAAGCTTTAAGCATTTCCATTGCTTCGCTGTATCCATCCCAGTTATCAACACCGGCAGCGAATAGGGCATCGAGTAAATCTGACTTACGTACAAGCTCGTCATATTCACCAGTTGTGATAGTGATGGTTGCTTCTGGGTTTGCTTTCTCATCAAGTAGAATACTCATCGTTGATTTGAAAGGCTTTACCTCTGCGCTTTCGGCTTCGGCTAACACTTTTCTAGCCGCTTCTAGTCGATTTTCTGATGGAGCTTGCGGAACCTCAGCTATTGCTTTATCAACGGCAGAGTCTTTCGCTTGCTGCTGAGCAAGGGCTTGGGCCTTTTGGCGCTCTTCCGCTTCTCGCTCTTTGCGCAGCGCTTCCGCTTTTTGCTCGGCCTCTGCTTTCGCTTTGGCTTCCTCTTCTTTACGGATGCGATCGCGTTCTGCTTGAAGACGTTTTTCTTCGGCATCTTTGTGCTCAGCGATACGCAATTTAACGAGCGTTGCAAAGTCTTCCGGTGCTTTAAAGGCAATTTGCGCCCAGTCGTTAAACAAGAAGCGGTGCTCACCATGTTGATTGATGATATCCAAGTTAGCTTGAACCCCATCTTTTAGTTCAGACAGTGCAACTTTTGCTTTGGCTAGCTCGTCATTGATGGCGCTCTGCATGCTTTCTATGTTGCGCTTACCTTTAATGGCCGCAGCAAAGTCAAACTTAACGTTAAATGGCGCGTTGTACTTTGTTGATGCTTCATTAATAAGTTGCTGAACTTCGTTTTTTGCACTGAGAACCAACTCAGTTTTGATTTCCTCTTTGCGAGACTTAACTTGTTTATCGAGCGCTAAACGAGCTTGGCGAATGTTCTCACTGATAAAGCCAAGGTCTTTTACGAAGCTATCAATGCTTTCTACTTCACCGAGAACCTGCTGAGACATTAGCCCAAGTTTATCTTCTGCCGACTTAAAGACCTTAACCATGCTTTCTGCGTTGGCAAAGTCTTGGTCTGTCTCTAGCTTTTTCTTAGACTGTTCGACCAGTTCCAGCGCTTTGGCTTTGTACTCATCTAGGTTACTGATGATCGCAAGGCCGTTCATTTTATAAGTAACAGCGGGAAGATCTTGAATGATCTCGGCGGTGACCACTGGCTTGCTTTCCTGAGTGATTTCACCGTTTGCTAGCTTTTGCTTGTACTCTACTAAGTCAGCCTTGAACTGCTTTAAACCTGAAATCATCCAGCTTTGTACTGCTTCGTCAGGTCGGTAATCCATTTCGTGCCAATTTTGCTCGGTACCATCACTGGCAATGAATTTGCAAAGCGCTGCGCCAGATAAAATTAACTGCTGCTCCATTTGAACAACATAGTGTGTATCTAGGCTTTGCTCTGCAATTTTGACGATCAGCTTGCTGTTTGGGGATTTATGCTCGAAAGCTACATCGCCATCCATGGTTAAGCCATCCAGTGAAGCGAGTAGGGTAAGCCCTTCACACTCACCGGTAATGGTCGCTGGATAAAGTTCCTCACCGAGTTTGCCTTCAAGAATTGGACGGGCCATTTCTTCAAAGCGGTGACCATCGGCAAAGATTTTCTCTTGATAACCACTGATTTCAGGCTTAATGCCGGTGGCTTTCTCATACATCAGTTGATCGCGAGTTTTGTATGGTGAGCAACCAAGGGCTGCAGAGACTTCTGATGCAGTGAAATCAACAGTGTCACGAAGAGCATGCCAGGCATCGGTGCCTTGTTGAACGTTATGAAATTGGATATTAGTGACTTGCATGGTTACTCTCCCACAACTTGTTGGATTTGTTGCTTCATCTCATCGGTAAGAATGGCTTTTGATTCCACCATTGAAATGATGCGTTCAGGCGTATTGCGTCCCGCCTCGATCATGGATTTCCATTTTGGGAAGTTTTTGTCGAAATCTTCCTGTGAGTAAAATGATGGTTGTTTTTCAGGGGTAACATCACGCTCAGTCGGCCTGCTATCAACGGGTTCTAGCTCGTCAGGCGTATAAACACCGAGAATGACGTCAGGGCAGTAGCGTCTTGCCCATTTTTTAACGGCAACATAAGTGATTTGTTGCTGTGGGTCAGTAGCCCATTGCGTAGAGTTTCTAGGCCAGCATTGCTTTAGAAGTACATCAATACTTCTTGGTTTACTTTCACCTTTGATTGTTGCGTAGACTTTAACACCAATACCATCTTCATCTTTTTCGCTCCAAGAAGGCTTGGTGTATTTGCCATTTGGCCCATCGACAACGTTAAATTTGCCAATAACGTTTTCCCATGGCCCGAAAAACTCGAACTCTAGGCGATCTTCAGTCGGGGCAATAGAGGTCACCACGGCATTTACTAGCTGGCCTTCGTAACCTAAATTTCCATGCACAATATGCGTTTTTTGCGCCACCGCGTATGGGTTCATTCCCCATTGCATGGCCTGCATTGATACAGCAAGGCAGTCGCCAACGTTGCCAGCCAAGTGTCTAGGAACGGTCACTTTTGAGCTGGCCATCATTTCTGCCAATCGGCATAAATGGGTGAGTGTATCGCCGTTCATCCATGAGTCTGGGCGAACAGAAACGCCGTGGTTTTCCTGCGAAACTTGTAAGTCATTCATTGGTCTTTACCTTCAATTTAAATTAGCTATCTGACGTAGCTCAAACTGAGCGATTTGTTGCTCTGTGATTTGGTCGTTGATTTTTTCACGGTAGGTATGGATAACTTTTTGCTTATTGATTTCTATGTACTTCTCAAGCAGTTCGTTGAAATGCTCTTGGTACGTTTCAAGTGCAATGAGCTTATGGCTACTCATCATGGGTTCGAACTGGACGGTTAGGATGTTACGAGTAAGCCCATACATCATTTTTCGGGGAAGATCTTGCTCGTACATCCAATCCACAAAACCACTTAACGAGAGTCCACAAAACTCACGGTTAGATTTAAGTCTGGCTAAGCCGTCATCAATGAAATGATTGAGTGCTTGTTCTTGCTCTTCGGGTACTAGATTTAGAGTTTTCACGATGTTATTCTCCTTTGCGTTGGGGCTTCTTGGTCGTTGCTCTAATCGCCAGTGGACAGTGTTCATTGGTCGTTACCTTCAAACCGCCTAGGCGGTTGGAGTGGGTTTCTTGGTCGTTATCCGCTCCCCGATAGCCCCGCTTATGCGGGGTTTTTGGTATAGGTAGGTTAGTGGTTAGATAAAGGGGATCGCGCACTCTGGATTCGAACCAGAAACTCTCCGTGTATCCCTTGCAGCTAGCATACTTATTGAAGCACTTGCAATTGTTTCAAAGGCGGGGGACTGCTTTATCCGATTAAGCTAATGCGCGTATAACCATTTGGGTGTCAGAAAGCATTAAGAATAGGTATCAAAAATATCTAGAACGCTTCGAGCTAATTGAGGAAGAGACAACTCATCAACGTCTACTTGAGCGGGGCGCAAAGTTGCGTCTGTGAGCGCTAAATTAGAAACTTCATACTTTAGCCAATGCTTAAAAGAATCTGGCGACATGGTTTGTTGAGTAATGTCGCTGGAGAAATTCATAAAGCTCATTTTTCCTTTCTGTGCAGTAACCAGCTCAATAATTTTCTCTGCCGAACCAGAAAGCACTTCAATGCCCAATACAGTGAACGTGATGTTATGATCATGCTCTGGAATGCCGCGTAAGTTATATGCATCAACTACGGCAGGCAGTTGCAAATGAACGCCTATGTTGTGGTGTTCAGCAAGCTTTAAGAAACCCGCAAAGCCAGCTATGGTGATTTGTCCGTTGTTCGCAACTAAGCAGAGAGTTAGGCGTAACATATCGGCAGGGGATTGTGATTTCATTAAGCCGCTAATATCGGCCACCAATCTGTCAAAATGACGATAAGCTATGAACGGCTTTGGCTTACTAAAAATGAATCGATGCTCCTGCATAAATCCTCCTTGTGATTTGAAAGCTCTTTAACGCAGTTTCATTAGGCTTTTCGGCTTTTCCTTAGTCCACTGTCCGAACATTAAAGAGCTTTCAAATTGGCTCTGTTACCAAAGCCGATTTGTGTTTCTACCTCACCGCCGAAACTAGGCGGGGTTATGCGCTTATCGGGTCATCCTCTCGGTTAAGCCATTCCAGCACTGTTAGCAACTTGGTTCTTCCAAGCTTTTTTACCCGTTATCTATAGGGGCTAACATCCGGTCGCCGATAGAGGCGCATAAGTCTATTTCACGAAATTTGTGTCGCCCATTCGTGGAGCTTGGGCTGACCTCTACCCTCATGTTTGCCAAAGAGGGTAGTTATCGTTCATGGTCCAAATTGTTAAAGAGCTAAGGCGGTTTGCCTTGGGATGAATTAAATATACAAAACGTACACGGTCCTATCAATACAAATTGTACATTTATTTTTGTTTTGATTTAAAATGTGATCGATTTTGCAAAATGGAGTTAATAAAAAACCGCCTGAATATGGCGGTTTTAGGTGGAGTTTAAATTTGGATAAAACTTGAGCTGGCTACGATCGCTGGTTCGTTCTTGGACAAAAATCAGTCAGTGACCTTGCTAGATTAGTAATCAATAGATTACTTCAAGTATAAGGCAAGATCTGGCCCTATTAGTATGTGCGGCGCAGAAATTCTTTTCTTGTCACGTATGCGGTATCAACAGCTATCTGAATGGTTGCCATTGATGTATTCTTATCAGTTACGAAAGCGTTTCTTTGCGAGAGATGGCGCTTAATATTGAACACAAAAGGATTGATAATTTAATTATTCAAATAAAATCGTCTTCCTTGTTCCCATACACCAAAATTATTAAAGTGGATTGATATATGACCTCTCAATTACAAAAAGAAATAAATGCAGCTCGAATGCAAGTTCATACGGACTCTTACCCTATGTCTATAGGTGAACTGGTTAACCTATATGATGATGGTGAAATAGATATTCACCCTGAATTTCAACGCGTATACCGATGGTCAGAAGAACAAAAAAGTAAGCTAATCGAATCTATAATTCTTGGGATTCCACTGCCATCTATTTTTGTCGCTCAAAGAAATGATGGCGTTTGGGACGTTGTAGATGGCTTACAACGTATATCTACTATTTTATCTTTTATGGGAAAACTGAAAGATCAAAATGGTGATGTCATAACACCATTAAAGCTCTTAGCGACTAAATATTTACCAGCTTTAGAAGGAAAAGTATGGGAAAACCTCCATGATCGCTCATCAGAAATTGATGCTGACATTAAGCGTGTTTTTAAAAGAGAAAAGCTCGATATCAAAATCATTAAACGAGAAAGTGAAGGTGATACAAAATTTGAGTTGTTTCAACGATTGAATACGGGTGGCTCACAGTTATCAGACCAAGAGGTTCGTAACTGTATGCTACTTATGCTTAATGACAAAAGCTATACATGGCTTAAAGAGCTTTCAAAAAATCACAATTTTGTTGCTGCAACCCCACTTTCTGATAAACAAAATGAAGAATGTTATAACCAAGAGTTAGCACTACGCTTCGTGATTCAACGTCATTCTAATGAGCAAACAAAAAAAGAACATAGTGACGTTGCCCCATACTTAAACGCCGAGATGACACGCTTATTCAGATCGGATTCTGGATTTGATTATACCACAGAGAAAGATGTATTTGATCGTACGTTTGATTTATTCAATAAAGCGTTAGAAGACGATACATTTAAAAAGTATAACCATGATAAAGGGCGTTATGAAGGCGCAATATCCCTACCAGTCTACGAAGCTCTTACTGTAGGTGTCTCAAATGTAGTTCAAACAGCACGCAAGTCTGATGCAGACATCATTAAACTCATACATGAGAAATCAAAAGCACTTACTGAACACCAGCGATTCATTCATGTTTTAGAGAAGAGAACTCGACCTATAGAGAGAATGTCCCTCATGGCTGAACTAGGCAAGGAATTGTTTAAATGAAGGTAAGGTCTTTAGAAGAGCTTGAAGATCAACTGGATAAAGACCTTGCTTGGAGAAAGAAGGAGTTCACAACTCTGAAGTTGTTAGTTGGATCCAGAAGAAACCATGAAAAAAGGGTTTTAATGAGGGCATCAATTGCAATGTTGTATGCTCATTGGGAAGGTCATGTAAAATTCTGTTCTCAAGTTTATTTGACGTATTTAAAAAATATTGCTCCTAGTTACAGTCAAATGACTGATAATTTTATTCAAATGAGTCTTGGTGAAAAATTTAAAGAAGGATTTTCGATTAAGCGTTTTACTTCGCAGAAGCAAGTATTCGATTATTTGACTCAACAACAAGATGTAAAATTTGATGTAAACGAAAGTGTGGTTATAGATACTGAATCAAATTTAAAGTACGAGGTTGTTTTCAACATACTCAGCCAGCTTGGCTTAGATACAACCGTTTTTGAATTAAAAGAGAACTTCATTAATTCCAAACTGTTGAAATGTCGCAACGCAATAGCTCATGGAGACAGGCTAGGTGATGAGGATTTAGAAGAAACACATCAAGAGCTAGAGGATGAACTTTTAGTAATGATAGAAACTTTTCAAAATCTAGTAAGAAATGCTGCCGAAAATAAAGCATATTTAAAAAGGCATGCCTAACTTATATTTTAATCAAGAGGAATTTCTTTAACCACACCCACTGTAAGATGCCTTAACCGAATACGTTGGTTTAGAAATTCGTTAGTTGCCTCTGCTCTCAATATTCTCATGAGACGTTGGCAACTACGAAGCGTATTATCTCGCGGTTTAATAACAATCATATGATTCTCAACAGCAATTGGTTCTTTAATCATTATGATTGTTGCAGAGGCTCTATAGCGATCTGTTGGACTAGAAGTTCGCTTAACAACGACGAACGGACCAGTAATAACTCTACCTGAAAACTTTCTCTTTTCAGGTAATTGCCTTAATGTTTCCCAAATGGGTGCATTTTTCGGATGTACGTATGGGTGCTCTGGTCCTTCTTTCGGATCACGATATCCAACCAAAGGACCAATGCACACGTCAAAGTCATCCCCCAGTTTTCTGCCCACTTGTTTCTCAGTTTCATCAAACCAAGAAACTTTATTATCGTTTTCTGAATAAATCCCTTTCAACAAAAATACATCAACATCTGCTTTGGAGCTAAATCTACCCCAAATATTGCAGTCACCTTTCATCTTTGACGACACGAAATTGCGAAATCCTTGATAACGACTTCCGGAACGGAGTACATCTGGAAGTATCGCGTGAATTTCGCACAAAGGTGGTAAAGTTCGCAATAGATGATCCATTACAACACCCGCAGAATTGACTTTCCCTCTTTTCCAGTAATTAGTCTTAGGAGATTCCCATGCAGTAAAAGGTGGGTTAGCTATAACATGAGTAACACCCATTAAATCATCTGACTTTATATTTAAAACATCTTTGGCCTTAATATTATCAAGACAAGCTAGAGCATCATCTATAGAACAATCACGCCGAACTCCTCGTCTTAGCGCTTCAATTACAATTCTTAATTTGGCAGCTTCAATAAAAGATTCATGAATATCATAACCACAGAGTACTCTACCCCACCGTTCAATAGTGATTGATAAGGTTTCTTCTACATCTAAAAATCTAGAACACTCGATCAATAAGTTTCCAGCCCCACACGTTGGGTCGAGGACAATTGAATCAAAATTTATTCTAGTTTGAAAATTACTAAGAACTTCTGTTGCTAGTTGCTGACCAGTAAAGAAACTACCAGCTTCTCTCATCTCTTCAATCGTTAAACACTTACGCAAAACGTAATCGATAGAGTCTAAATCAACTAACTCACTAGCTGAGTTTACATCTAACTCATCCAGATTTTTTTCAAAAAAATATCTTAATGTGTGATTATGATTTAGGAACTGATTCATTGTTTGTGCAACTGCAGAAATTGAAAGACGTAATATATCATAAAATTTATCCATCAAAAGACATGATTCTTTTATCTTCTTGATTTCTAGGGAGATTGAGTATTAGGTGATGTTGGGTTTCTGCAGGAAAATCATCCACTTACAATTGTGCTTGTTTAATTGTCGGACAATCAAACATCTATGAATCCTTTGGGGAAACAAAGAATGAAAGTGTAAAAATCCCCTAAAATCGGTGCATTCCTGATTAGAGTTCTCCATGTAGTTAGAACTTCAGTCCAAGGAAGACGAAGTAGCTCGCTATGCAGTTTTCCGGACTCCTAAGAGGCATCATTAATCTCTTTTTTAGTGCTTGTCTACAGAAATAAGCAGTATATTCTTCTGCTATACGAAGTGGACAGGGTGACCGCATGAGTTATCACATTGTTAATATCAACATCCTGATAACTTATTCTGTGTATCAAAAACCACTTGACTGGTTAATTATCAAACAAACCCTAAAAGCGATGATTGCTAAAAACAGGCTTTGATACATTAGGTGTAACATTTTACAGCTATTTTCTTAACAAGAAAGCAACTCATGCGGTTGCCCTGACGAAGTGGATTTGTATTCCCTTGAGTTCCAAGCTCTTGTTATAACGTTCTCGAAAAATCAAACCATAGTGGCAACTTCCTACTTGGATCTACCGTTGTTGATGAACAACGGCTAAAACCAGCACCAACCATTATTGATGCTCCATGGTATGAGCTATCTTGTTTCCAAAGTACAGAAGTAAATCCTTGCAATGTAGGAAAATCTGGTATATTTCGCATCAATTCATTGGATTAGGAATAAGATTATATTCCTTCAAACTATACAGTAAACCATTCCGAAAGGACGGCTCAGTGCCAAAAGCGGATCTTTAATGCTACTTTTTAAACTACGTTGGTCGGGTAAGTAGCGAAAACACGCCTCCCGACAATAATGATAAGAAAGCCCAACTTACCGCGTTAATGTGTGACCCCATTATTACCTATTGGTTTTTTAGAGACTAAAAACTGCTTGTTTTAGTCAATGCACCAACTATATAATTCAATGACTTAAAGAAACCTAACGACTGTATATTGGGGCAGCGTATTTTGCGCGTTTAACGCTTTTTCAATGTATCAGTAGTCGGACAAGGATGCTCGTCTTGCGCTATCTAATTTTATTTTTGACGTTCTCTATCGGTTTGTTCAGCCCCTCAACATGTTTTGCTTCTGATGCAGCTAATCAAGCCGCAATACAATCTCAAACAGTAGTAGACCAAACGTGGCTGATTAGTCAGTTTATCGAGCTGCAAGCTAAAAGCGCAAAACTTGAAGCGACGTTACAGCTACAGAGTGTAAGCAGAAGCGATTTAAAAAATGTCGAGGCAGAGCTAAATAGGCTGCAAGTTCAGCTTGTTGAAGTGAAAGAAAAGCTAACCGCACAGACTGAAAACCAAGCTAAAGAACTGGCGTCTTATGACCGTAGGATTGGCGACGTTAGTTGGAATACCAATATGTGGGGTCTCATCCTGAGTGTTTTTGGCGCTATCATTACAGTTGCTGCTATCTTTTTAGGTTTTACGGCTAAAAATCGTGCGGTTGCAGAAGCACAAAAAGAAGCGCAGAACTACATCAAAACACAAAGTTGGAGTCTTCTTGAAGCACAAGAACAAAAATTCAAAGACGAGCTAAAAAAGCATTCGACTAAGTTTGACGAGCTCCACGGGCAACAAGAAATCCAAGGAAAGCTTATTCATGTGCAAACTATTTTTGATAAAGCACGTGAAGATTTTAATGACAAAAACTACGGTTTTTCACTTTTAGTTTTTGAAAAGGTATTGACTTATATCGGATCTAATACTGATCCAAGATTGAAAGATTTCGCCTGCAGAGCGTTATTTGCTAAAGGCCTAGCCCAAGGCCAGCTAAATCAGTCTGAGCAAGAAATCCAAACCTACAATGACTTAATCGCTTACGTTGGTGACGACCAAACGCCGGCTTTGCAAGAGCGGGTTGTGAAGGCCATGCTCAACAAAGGCGTTAGGCAAGGCCAGCTAAATCAGTCTGAGCAAGCCATCCAAACCTACAATGACTTAATCGCTTACGTTGGTGACGACCAAACGCCGGCTTTGCGAGAGTATGTTGCCACGGCTTTTAATCAAGTTGGGTTTACCTTGCTATGCCAGAGTAAGCCACTGATTCAGAAAAGTGAGTTTAACGGTGCTAACATACTCCTCAATCAAGCCTTAGAAAAATTTGAATTGGCGATTCGCGAGCACGCCTCTGGTATCTATATTGGCAACAAGGCATACGCCTTAGCGTTATTAGGTCAACTTGAAGGATCAGAGCAGATGTTTGCGAACGCTTTACGCGCAGAAGTGAATGGCAGTGAAACCTTGTACCAAGGCACGCTTAAGGATTTCGATATCCATCCTATAGAACAAGACAAAGCCTTCCGTGAAACCGTTGAACAGCAGTGGGTCCTCTATCAGCAAGCGCTTAAAGTTAGCGGCGAATAGATTACTTGAAAGTGAAAAGTGGGGTCGTCTCTTGCAACTTGCAGCATTGAAAAAAAACCAACAGGCGACACCCTTCCCCCTTTTATCACACCTGAAAATAGATAACTGATGAGCAATTCATTTCATCGATAAAATGAAAGGCGGGTTAGGCCATGCATATCCTATGTCGCCGTTTATGTTCACATCAATTGATTATTTGAGGATTAATCGTGATTTTAGGGGCGCTGGGAGAGTCCAGAGAGGGGCAAGCGACAGCCCCTTTTTGGTTGCCGTCGCCAATGCGACAAAAAGCTGAGCAATGGAATCATGGTAAATGTTCAATTGCAGTGCTTCTCAATATAAAGACCAAAGATCTTCTATTCGCTCATTTGCGACGCTCGACTAAACACGTTTTGGGGCAGAAACTTGCTAGCAGTCTCTCGAATACTCAACGAAGTAAGGCTGGATCGAGTTGATTCTTAATCGATAAAACTGAGAGCTATTTAAAATAGTTTTAACTTAGCATCCACAACCACACCGATGATGCGGCAGTTTCCATTCACTGACATGATAGGGTAGTTGGTATTTAAGGGTTTTAGAAAGCGCTGCCCAGCATCAAGGACTAGCTTCTTGAAAGTAGCTTCGTTGACATCTTCTAGCTTCGCTACCACTAAAGAGCCATTCTCGTGATCGCGCTCAGTATCGACTAATACTAACGTCCCTTCGGGGAAACTAACTCCCGTTGCAGATGTCATTGAGTCGCCTTCCACCTTTAACCAAAAACAGCGCTCGCTGGTTCTCTCGGTAGTTTCATGCCACTCACTAATATCTGCCAAGATGTAAGGTTCACAAGCTTCTGTCCATGCACCGGCCTGAACTGAGCTAAGTACAGGAAAGCATGCCTTATATACAGGTTGAATCTCTACCTTAGACACGTTGGCTATTACTTGATCGGGATATTCTAAAGTACCGTCAGAGTGTAAAGTTAATGAATCGAGCTTTAATGCTTTTAGTATTTTTGCGATCTGTTCTAAGGAAGGCTCGCGCCTTTTATTTAGCCAATGACCTATCCCACCAGGAGTTACTTCAACTAACTCGGCCAATTTTTCTTGGGTTATCCCCACTTCTTTAATTCTGGCTTTTACCAGATCTGTCCAATTCATTTTCATACTCTTAAATATACAAAATGTACAAAAACAGGCAACGCACACTATGTACATTATGTTGATGGTTTTGTGTACATAATGTATATTGTTGGTTTGGTGCTACCGGAGGTGGAAAAATGCAGCAAATTAGAGAGATAAGAAAAAAGGTAAATATCTCTGTTAATGACCTAGCTGAAATGATTGGAACTGAGCCAGGTGCCGTTTATCACTATGAGTCAAATAGAAGGACTCCGGATTTCAATCAGTGCTGGAAGATTGTTAATGCCCTAAACCAACTCGGTGCACATTGTTCATTCGATGACGTATTCCCCAACCCAAAACATAAAAATAGTTTAACTACAAGCAAGCCGCTAGACGGCCCCTATCAAAAGGTAACGACCAATGAAAGTGACCAACATCCTAGAAAAAATCGAGAACTTAAAGATAAACCGCATGGTCGGCATGGAAGGACTGCCGTTTGACAAAGTGCGGGTTGCACAAATTAAGACACGTTTTACTTATGGTGAGAGTGCGTTTCTTTCCGCGATAGCTAATGAAGTCAGCGCTCAGAAAGCGGTGCTTTGTAATGTGTTGGTGATCGAGGCGGTGATCGCACTTTTAAACAGTGAGCCTGATTTAAAAGATCGGGTAATGAGTGCATGGGAAAAAATGGGAGGTGAACGGCTGGATTTCTTCGAACAACTCGAAAACCACAAACCATATACCGTGAATGGTGATTATACCGTCATTCACATCTCTTCATCACACGATCGCGGGGTTAAATATCAACATGAGCAATAACACTACAGGGCAGGCGAGAAAGCCTGCTCTTAATCATAGCGATTTTGTGGAATTAGTCGTTGAGCAAGCCGCTATTTATTCTGGCGAACGCCGCGATCAGATCCGCGCAAGAATGGCTGAACAAATGCTAGGGTCGGGGACTGATAATCCCTTTGATTTTTCGAGGAAAGTTGAAGGAGTGCACTAATGCGCTTTTCCCTATTTATTAATCAAGCTAAAGCGATGGAATGGGGGCTGAATGTTCAGCAGGCCATTCTATTTAGCTACTTACATGATCTCCCCACGTGGGGGAAATGTACGGTCATTAATGGGGAGGCATTTTGGTGGTCAGGCAAAGATAAAGTTATTTGTGAACTTCCTATCCTGACGGATAAGCCTGATACGGTGAAAAGACATATGGCCGCACTTGAAAAGGCAGGCTTAATTGAACGTATCACTCATCAAAATCGCCCTCTTGTTCGAATAACAGACAAAGGAAAACAGTGGAATAAACATGAAGGAGATGGGGAAAATAATCCCGACCAAGGCGGGAAAAATATCCCTACTAGGTCGGGAGAAAAATCCCCACTAGGTAGGGAAAAAAATCCCGCATATAAGAATACCAGTGATCAGAGTATCAAGATCAGTAAAGAAAAAAGTAAACCAAAAAAAACAGAATTCGATTTTTCTTGCTGGCCATCACCTCCGAGCGATCAAGTCTTCCGTGACTGGAAAATCATGCGCGACAAAAAACGAGCGCCTATCACTCAAACCGTGATCAACCGACTGGCATCAAAACTCTTCAAAGCACACCAACGACTCGGCATGAGCGTCGATGATGTACTCGGCCTTTGCGCTGAACGAGGCTGGCAAGGCTTTGAAGTGGATTGGATTGAACGCCTTGTGCCAATCGCCCCAACGATGGCAGAGCAGAACTCGCCACCTAAAAAACCACCTCGACTCGAACGCTGGCCAAAACTTAGTCCCTCGGAGCGGTTTCGGCAGCAGCTGATTGAGCAAGGAAAAAAACCAACGTTTTGATTTTAAAGGTAACGACCAATGACCATTAATTTTACCGATGACGAATATCGGCTCATGCGAAACGAGCTGAAAGCGAGTGCAATAAATTCACTTATTCGATTGATGCCGATGGAGCGGGGAGACGCCATCTTCCACATTTCGCGAGTTTGCAATGTGTCTTACGGAGCGGTTCGAGAATGGACCAAAAACGGTGCGCCAAGTAAACACGTCAACACACTGCTTGAGCTTGCCAAAAGTCACGATATACGGATTTACCGTTATCAGCTGTTGCCAACCAGAGCCGTGGTTAATCACTGGCTGAACTGGTGTTATGAAATCGACAAAGATCGCCATGTATCTAAACATCTTTTTCAGCACTGGAAGGCGAGCATGAAAAAGGGGCGGGTAGCATGAGTTTAGAGCAGTGGAAGCGTAGCAAGTACGCTGAGCGGATCAATTTCAGTTCCTCACAGTTTGGTCGAGTCGTCGCCGTCATGGTTGATAGTGGCAGCTGGCATACGCTGCGTGAGATTGAAGAGATGATCCACGCGCACTATCCAGACAGAGATACCCAAGCCGCCATTTCTGCAAGGCTTCGAGAAGTCAGTCCCTCAAAACATGGTTTGGTGAAGCAGAAAAACTTGCAAGTGGTGAACAAAAAACAGGTCTGGCGCTATCGTTTAGTTCCGGCACAGACGCTCTGGAAAGTCGTAGAGAAGATCGGGGTGGAAGTATGATTAAGTCTCGTTTGTTATCGATGTTTTTTATTGTGTCGATTGTTGCTATTGCAACCGGATTCTTGCTTAGCAACGCTCAACTGTCTGACGGGTGGAAAGCAATAGGCTCTTATGTTTGCGCATGTGTTTCTGCATATACGCTGTATTGCATTTCTGGTGAGTCTCAGCGTAACGATCGGGAAGATGACGAATGAGCCTATCTCTTGTTCGAAGCAAAACGGGAGGATTGGCCCCTCTCTCACCAGAAGATGATGAAATAATAAAACGCTACCGAGTTGGTGATGTGATTGAGTTTCCCAAGCTACCTAATAAGGTTCGAAATCCGCAGTTTCATCGTAAATACATGGCGCTACTCAAGCTAGGTTTTGACTACTGGGAGCCAATAGGTGGCACGTTATGCCCAAGCGAAAACAAGCTGCTGGATAACTATACCGGCTTCTTATCTGAGCTACTGGGTTACGAAGACGTGCTTGAGGAATGCCAAAAAGCATTCACGACTAAGTTGAGAGAAAAAAGATCTAGCTATGCGACGGAGAAAAGTTTTCTTGCTTATCGACGTTGGGTCGTTGTGGAGGCTGGGTTTTATTCGGTGATCATGCTGCCAAACGGTGCTATTCGCAAAGAACCGAAATCCATCAGCTTTGCCAACATGGATGATCACGAATTTAACGAGCTTTACCGTGCCTCGTTCAATGTGATTTGGAATCAGATTGTAAGACCAGGCGGTTATCTCGGCAGTGAAGCAGAGATGGAAAACGTAGTTAATCAGATGTTGGGGTATGTATGACACTTGTTCGTAGTCAAAAAATCATGCAGTCGGCGCGAGGTAAGCCATGCACTTTGCGCTTAGTGGGTATTTGTAACTTCAATCCTGAAACTACAGTGGCTGCGCATATTGGTGTTCGCCGAGGTATGGGAATTAAAGCCGGTGACAACATGGTGGTTTACGCTTGCTCTGATTGTCATGCCGAGATTGATCGACGAGGTAGGGAGGCTTATGCCGCAGACAAGCTAAGGGCGATGGAAGAGACTCAAGAGAGCATGATTGAACAGGGGCTTTTGGCATTTTCATGAATCCTTATGATATTGAGAAGATAGCCGGAAAGCATGTCACGATGGTTGGTGATAAGGCTAAGCGTAAAGTGCGCGAGATAGAAACCGCTGAGTGTCGAGCGTTTTATCAGTGGGCGCAAAATACGGTGATCGACGACATTATGATTGCTGACTATCTCACTCACATTCCCAATGAGGGGAAGAGAGGCCCAAAAGCGCGCAAAGACTTTATCGAGATGGGCGGCACTTCCGGTTATGCCGATTATGTATTTGATGTGGCCAGATGTGGTTATCACGGCTTGCGCATCGAAATGAAAGCGCCAGAGCCCTACCGTTCAACTATCTCTGACGCACAAAAGGTAATGAGCGAAAAACTCATCAAGCAAGGGTATCTCACCGTATTTCCGAAGGGTGCTGAGCAAGCAAAACAAGTAATTATTGAGTATATGACAGGTGATCTATGAATTATGCCGTGGAATTGTTGAGCAAGTTACACTCCCCCAAGCCAATATTCATCGAAAGAAAATCAGGACAAACACGGTTAACGCCAGATGTGATACTTGGGGCGATATCAACAGAGCTGCATGGGTATCCTGTAGGACGGGTGATTATTGAAGCGCGTTATCTTAACGACCTTGCTGCAGAGAAAACCTTGTCTGCGCATATTCTCGATAAGGTAAAGCAAGAGCACGTTGCTCACGCTTCAATTGTTGCGCATATCGTTTATTGCCTAGTAATGCAAAAACCGCTTCATTCTCAGCGCGTTAAATTACGTTCCTTGCATAAGCAATATGGGGGAAGGGCAAAACGCTCTCAAAAGCTTATTTCAACATGGCGCGAGCGCATTAAATCTATGGAGCGTTCAGGTAACGCTAAGTTGCAGTACATGATAGATAGGCATCTTGATGATATCGAAAAAGAAAAGCAGCAGCTTTTATCCTATGCAGAGCTAAAAGCAAGTCAGTCCCTGAATTGCCCAAAATGCGGTGGGACTGGCATTAGCGCCAACAAGGGATGTGATGCGTGTGATGGGATTGGTTATTTTAAACCAACGCGAGAGCGCATTTACTCAGAGTTTAGACAGATGGGAGCACGTATCACTGAGCAAGATTTTACTAGAACCTATCAGCCGGTGATCACCGATCTTGTTTCGTTTTATTGTCAGTGCGAGCTAAATGCAGCAGATGCGCTAGAAAACAGACTGATGGCAGAAAGGACGGTGCTTTAGGGGATGTTTTAGTCATTAAATTGCATAACTTTCGAAATGCATCACTATTTATTTTAAATTGAAGTGATAGATTAAAGTCGGCATTCTGGAGGGACTAATACTGCCGTCAGAACAATGAGTGTTATGAGTAATCCGGAATTACATTTTAATCAACAGATGGTTAGGTTATGGGTGACAATAAAGAAATCGAGCAGTTAGCTAACAAGTTAATTGAATTAAAACGTCAGATTAAAACCCTTTTTCATCAAGAAAAGTTACTAAAAGAAGAAATTAAACCTCTTTTGCAAAAACATGGGTGTGTAAAGTTTGACTATGGAAAAGTTTACTATGGTGAATCTAAAGGAGCCTCAACATTTAGTCGCTCAGAGGTGCTTTCCTATATTCGTGATAACTATGGCGATGAGTTAGCTGATCAAATTGATGAGGACTGCACTAAGGTCGGAAATCCAAAACAGGTAGTTTATATTACGCTAAATGATTTATAAAAAATGCCTCAGTGTAGACAGTCAATGTGTGGCATTTTTACTATGCGTTGGTTTTAGTGATTAAGGTGGTATTCGGGAGCTTCGGCATTGTTTTACTCACACCTTAACAGGGGGTTATATGATTGGAGAGATAGGTTTGACAGAAACACTAAATATTGTTGATAAAGCTATAAAAAGGCTGGTAGCTCCAGTTGCAATGTTTTTGGCGGCAGGTTTAATAAGTAAAGGGTTAGGTAGCCCAGATTCCAATGAGATTGTTATTAAATCAGTTATGGTTCTTCTAAGTTTATCTGCCTTTACGTACATGATATTTTCATTTAAGGAGGCATGTGAAGCTTTTTGCGACACCAGAAGCAGTGCTCTAAAAAGTGTGATTTTTATTTTCTCATTTCTGTTAGTTTACGCTGTCTTGGCTTTTTCAGCTATTTACATGGGCTTTGATAAAATCACTAACGTATGACATGCCTCAATTATAAAAAGAAACGCATGGTATTTATGCCATGCGTTTCTTTTTGTGGTTACAGCAGTTTATGGTTGCAATGGTTACCTTATTCACACCTTGACCAAGTGTTAGTTGTTTATAAAAGTTCGCATGTACCACTGACTGTACAAGTTGATTTTTTAGTCATATACTTGTCTTATTAAGTGTACATGTGGAGGTTTTATGAGAATTGTATCTTTTACGGAAGCTCGAAATAGCCTAAAGAGTGTTTTAGATGCTGTCGTTAATGACGCGGATACAACCGTGATCACACGTCGTGATGCTGAAGATGCCGTTGTTATGTCACTGGATTATTACAATAGCTTAATGGAAACGGTTCATTTACTTCGTTCTCCGGCAAATGCTGAGCACTTACATCGTTCAATCGCTCAATTTAAAGCGAGTAAGGTGAGTCAAAGAGATTTAATTGATGAGTAGTCGTTTATTATCTTGGACTGATGAATCTTGGAATGATTATGTTTATTGGCAGACGCAAGACAAGAAAACACTTAAACGTATAAATAAACTCATCACGGACGTTAAGCGTTCGCCTTTCGATGGCATAGGTAAACCTGAATCACTAAAAGAAAATTTATCTGGTTTCTGGTCGCGACGAATAGATGATACGAATAGGTTAGTCTATGCGGTTGATGATAGCGCTATCACTATCATTTCGTGCCGTTACCACTATTAGTGTAGGTTGCGTTTTTTGATTGAGCTTAGTAGTAGTGGGTTTCGGGCTATTTAATGGGCGTTACGATTCATTCAGATTCAGTAAAACAACTTAACATCACGATAGAAGTTTTCGTGTGAACCGAGTGCTATCAATTCAAGGGTAACCGTGCCATCTTGATAACTGTAACCTAGTAGGGTCAATTGTTTTACCATCTTAAATTTATAGACTCTAAGAAAGGATAAATCGCCTTTCTTTTGTTCACCTAAAAGCGGATTCTCGATCAGTGCTTTGACGGCATTATCGAGATCCACCTTTTGATTTTGGTGCAGTTTTTTGACTGTTTTTTTGAAAGATGGAGTCTGAAGAACCTGTGTTATTTTAGCCAAAGTTGTAAGCCTCAAGTTTGCCAGCTTCTTTTTCAGCTTTCGCAATAATGGCTTGTCTCACAAATTCATAGGGTAGATCTGGATTGTCTTCCATCATTTCTCCAATTTTAGCCCAATGCTCAATTTGTTTAGGCGTGGTACGATTCAGGGCTTTAGCCATTATAGCTGCTTTATCGACGAGTTCTTGATCAAGACGTATGCTTGCAGTTGACATGATATAATCCTCTTGTAAGTTTTGAATGATTGTAGCGTAACGCTACATGGGTAGCAATGTGAATCATACAAGCGCTTCAAGAGGGACAGCCAACGCGCGGCATTTTTACTATGAGTTGGCATTTGTGGTTACGATGTTATGCTGAAAGTTGGTAGTGGCGTTGTCTGCCCCTTAACGTTGCGTTATGCGCCAAAGATCGGGTTAACATCCATACTCTTATGTAAAATACGGACGACTCTAATCTGTTGGCTGCCCGTTTGCTGATAAAAAATCACATGGCTACCTTGAGGAAATTTACGGTAACCATCTCGAATTTCATCACATGATTTGCCGATGTCGGGATTTTCAGCCAAAAGCCAAAATGAATCGTCAAATTGCTTTAAGTAGATGTTTCGCTGCTCTTTGCCCCAACGGCGTTGAGTAAATAAAGCGATATCACGTAAATCAGTTTTGGCTGCAGTTGTAAGATTAAATGGTTTCATCGATTAGTTTCACTATCAAGTTCATTGATGAAACTATCAAGGTCATAATCAGCGTCACCACTTTGTTCACCTTCAACCAGTAGTTGACGGAGAGTCTGCAGTTTAGTCTCTTGGTTTTCGAGTAAACGCAAAGCTGAGCGAATAACTTCACTTGCAGAGCCATAACGCCCACTTTGAATTTGGTTTGTAATAAAGCCATCAAAGTGTTCACCAAGGGTAATACTTGTGTTCTTAGCCATAAATTTATCCCCAAAAGTACCAAGAAGTACCTAATTATGGTATTAAATGGCTTCGAAGGCAAGGCGTATACGAACGCTCCAAGAGGGACAGCCAACGCGTGGTATTTTTACTATGCGTTGGTTTTAGTGATTACGGTGGTATTCGGGAGCTTGGTAGTAGCGTTAGCTGCCCCTTAATGCGGGCGTTATGCGTCATGAGGAAATTAATGTCAAAAGTAACATTAAAAGGCTTTATTTTAGTTCCTGAATCGGATCTTGAATTGGTAAAAAATGAGTTGGTAAACCATAAGCGTCTTACTCTAGAAGAGGCTGGTTGCATCACGTTTAGTGTCACTGAAAATTCAGAAAATCCTCTTCGTTTTGACGTTTACGAAGAGTTTACTGATAAAGCTGCTTTCGAGCATCATCAGAAAAGAGTTAAAGCTTCTAATTGGGGCAAGGTGACGGTAAACGTTGAGCGTTATTATGAAATCTTTGAGTGAATGCATAATTCCCACGCGTATCACTGTTATTGTGCGCTGGTTTCAGTGTCATACGGTGAGGTGGAAATTAAAACGGCCCGAAGCGAATGAGCCGTATTGCAACTGGAAGGCCTTTAGTCTTTAGAAGTTTCAAACAATTGGATTACGCTTTCTACGGCGTTGCTCATTGCTTGCTCATTTTCAAGTTTTCCTGAGCCAGCAGGTCCAAGAGCCTGAGAATATAAAGTAAGTTGTTTTTCAAAAGGTAAGCCTAACTGATCGTAAAGGTTTTGTCGTATTTGCGCATGTTGTTCCGGTTCCTGGCTTGCAAGGTTGACAAGGGTTTCATAAATAAGCGTTTTCATGGGATGTCCTTTTTATAATAGTTAACAGGGCGCATAAGATTCTAGCTGGTAATTGATGACAATTCTGGTGCAACAATCACATAACAAACTGTTAAAAAGTGAGATTTGCAACGTGTAGTATCTGCGGACCTAACTGAATTAATTGTTTACGGTGTTATAGATCAAGTGCATTTGTATGTTGTTTATGCTTGAATCCATTATTATCAATGGATTGAAATAAAATGGGTCTGAACTATGTGTAAATGTTCAGGAAAAGCGCTCATTTTTACTGTGGCCAATTTGGGTGATACTAGTGTTTTTTTCTTTGTAGATTTAAAGGGATTATTATGAAATCCATGGTCGGCCTTAAAGCCGTGGCAATTTTAGAAGGGGGCAAAGGTCTACTCTCTCTAGTTGTAGCTATTGGCTTACATTTTCTTGTTGGCGATAACTTGCAAGAATTAGCAGAATCCATAGTTAGGCATGCTCACCTAAATCCAGCGAGTCATCTCCCAAGTATTTTCATTACGGCAGTGAGCGATCTCTCTAATACCAATATTAAGCTTATCTCTTTAGGTGCGTTAGCATACTCTTTCATTCGTTTTGTAGAAGCTTATGGTTTATGGAAATCGTATGTTTGGACTGAATGGTTTGCTTTGTTGAGTGGTGCGATTTATCTGCCTTTCGAAGTATATGAAATGGTTGTGCGTCCAAGCATGCTGGGAGTGAGCATTTTCGTTGTAAACATCATTGTCGTGACTTACATGGCTAGAGTTGTTTTTATGAAAAAAAGAATGAATGTCAGTAGATGATTGCTCTTGTTGATGAGGGGAGGCTTAATTGTCTAAACAATCAGTAGAAATGATACGATAAAAATTTTATGGAGCAAGAATGTATTTATTTAAGAAGATTATAATAATAATAGCTTTAATATTCTTTACTATTGGTTGCGCTAGTCAATCATCTATTAATAATTCAAACTATAATAGATTGTGGGGCGATAAATATTATCAAGAAACGATTAAAGGCGTTTATATTGATGATGATTACTCAAGGTTGATTCTTCTCGGGGGAAAGCACAGTTATATTATAAACTCGAATGAGCTGATGAGCTCATACCTTGAAACGAAAGAATTTATAGATATTAGATTCAATTTAGCATCTCTCGTGTTAGATGAAAATAGCCTTTTAAAGGGGAAGCTTTCTCTTAGTGGGATGACTCAGGTACCTACTCACGTTGATAGTGAGTTAACCAGTAAGTTAGAGCGCTTAGGGATTATACAATATTATGATCACACAGGATTGATATCAGGAGTAGAAAGCACGGGATGGCGTTTAATACCAAGAGACTTTTATTTTGAAAGTGAACTATATGAAGTTGATGGTGAGCTTCCATTTAAAATGCTAGATACACCATTGTATGTGAAAATCCAAAGTTTAATACCAGATTCAACTGCAGTGAAAGTTGGTAAAATATTAGTTACACCATTTTCTATCATACTAGATGGGGTGGTAGTGTTATTTCACTATATCGCGATTATACCCTATGCCATTGCTATTTATTATAATGGTTATTCCATATAAGGATAGTTTAACTGTTTTTTCATAAACAAGCCGTCATTGACTGAACCCAAAAATCAGGCAAAATGTTTACAAGATGCACAACCTCGCCCACTCGGCGGGGTTTTTTTATGCCTGTCATTTGGGGGTGACAATGTCACTAGATAAAGCCACGATTGCTATCGCTACTGGCACTGGAACGACGGTCGGAGTCAGTGCTGCTAAATCTGCGCAAAGTGCGCAATCTTTGTTAAATTCCAGCATTTCACAAATATTAGCGGGTGATTACACACTCTACGGCTCTGATATCGCTACGATAGCCGGTATCGTTATGGGCGCTCTCGGTATTGTGGTTACGCTCTATCGTATTCGCGTCACTAAGCGACTCGCCAATGCGTTATAACAAGCTGACTACGGCGTTAATCGCTGCTGCGATCGGTATAACGGGCGGTTTTGAGGGTTACAACCGCATTGCATACCAAGATAGCGGGGGAGTGTGGACCGCTTGCTGGGGCGAAACGCTTAATATCAAACCCGGTGACGAGTTTACGGATGAGCATTGTCAGGTGATGTTTATTCAATCTCTCAACAAACACAACGCCCCACTTGAGAAAATTCCCCAACGCTTACCCGCCAATGTTCACCTCGCTTCACTGGATATGTCTTACAACCTCGGCACTGGCGCATTTAGCCATAGCACGATGTATCGCTTCCTGCAGAACGCTGACTATCCAAATGCCTGCATGGAGCCTAATCGCTGGGTCTATGTGCGAATCAACGGTGAGCTCCGCAATTGCCGCGATCCGCAGTGGAACTGTCGAGGAATTGTGACTCGTAGAGAAATCGTGACCCAACTTTGTCTTGGGCAGATATCGATTAACGATGCGCTCATAAGGCTGGGTCAGCTTCCACTTGATAGTGAAATCATCGAACAGCTCAATGCGCACTAACCTCATCATCACCGGCATTTTCGGGGTAATCCTTGTGTCTATGTGGATACAGCTCAAAGCACAACGAGCGGAAATCATCATGCTCAGTGAAAGAGCCGCGATCGCAAGAGCGAATTTTCACGTGCAGCGCACAATCAATCAGCAAATAAGTGACGATCGCGAGCGCATGAGTCAACTACTCACTGAAAGAGCGCAGCGAAATGCGCAAGAAAAAGAGAGCCTACGTAATGAAATCACACACCTTAGGGGCGAGATGGCGGATAGTCGCTGCGTTGTCCCTCCCACTGTTACTGAACGCTTGCGCGAGCCCTATTAAACCAGACCCTATAGTGGTTACTGAATACATTCTCCCGCCCGAAGGATTAATCCTTCCATGCTACAAGCCGCAAGTGATTGGGACATGGCCAGACGTCGTTACTGAAGATATTCCGAGACTGAAATCAGCGCTCAGCGAGTGCGCCGCTCAAGCTGATGAGTATCTCAAGTGGAGAACCCTCAAGAACAAACCAGGCTGAATGATATTGGCGCACAAGAATATACATAACAGGAGCCATTCGGGTAGTGGCTCCGATTATGTTTAACACGAGAGCTACAAAACTGATGAAAGCAAAGCGCACAGGCAAAGTTAACGCTGTTATTGGCTATAACGGCCAATCAGCCCGGGTAAGACTCTCATCGGGTGAGCGTATCTGCATTCCAACTACCCATCGTCCGGTTATAGGAGATTGGGTAGTAGAAGGAGAGCTCTCTAACGAGCAGCCAAGAAAGAACTAAGAGAGTGACATGTCAAACAACTGGGAACTATTACAAAAGAAATTCGAAGTTGCCCACGCGAGAACTGGCATATCGGCAAAAGAGTGGTGCGAAACTCAAGGGCTCAATTACAACTCCGCACGTCGCTACATCAAAGTACGCAAGACTGCGCACGATGAAACTGCGCAGCGCACTGCGCAAAACGCAAGGAAACACTCTGCGCAAATCAGAAGTGCGCAATATGCGCAAAAAGCAGATCAGAAAAAAGTGACGCGGAAAAATGGTCACAAACAAAATGACACACCGTTGCAACCTCAAAAGAATGCTAACGAACATGACATGGGATTGGGTGAACGGGATGAAAGCGGTCGTTTTCGCCCAGGCCATAAAATATCAGTCGGTAACGCTGGCAATCCAAATCCCAGTAATTCAGCAGAGCCAGGCAATGCGAGAGCAAGAAAGCATGGCATTTACGCTAAGTACTTCAAAGAAGAAGAGCTGGAAAAGTTCGATGCAGCCGCTATTGCTGATTTACAAGATGAGCTGGAGCTGTGCCGCGTTCGTTTGCAGTCGGGAGCGGAAGCACTGGCTCAATGTATGAGTGATATCAAAAACGCCAGCTCAGTAAAGGATAGGGTTTCGTTGTATGAGGCTTATGCGCGTATCGACAGCGGAATGGCATCACTGACAAGTCGGATTGAATCTATCACCCGTACGCTTTCAGGATTACGGATAGATACGGTTAAAGTTCCTCATATCGTCGCTGACACAAAACGCGTCGAGAATGCCGCTCGCAAACTTGGCCTTGAGGCTGACAAGATAAGCAATGAGGGTAAAGGCGATGATACACCGGTGTCACAAATTCTTGATGATATTCGCGCCATGGGCAGCGATGGTTTGATGAGCAAACAGCAATGACACATCAGTTTGAAGATGTTTCAGACGCGGAACGTCTCGAGATAGAAGAAAAGCTCAGAGATAAATGGTGGCGTCTCGATAATCTCTACATGATCGAGAATGAGCAAGGGCAGTTAGTTCGCTTCCGACTTCGGCCTGCTCAGCGACTTCTCTTTGAGATGATGTGGTATCTCAACATCATTTTAAAAGCACGGCAACTTGGTTTCTCGACAGCGATTGATATTTATCTGCTTGATGAAGCGCTTTTTAATAACAACCTCAAATGCGGGATCATCGCACAAGATCAATCCGCGTCCGGTGAGATTTATCGAACCAAGATTGAGGTGCCGTTTGATAACTTGCCAGCTTGGCTTAAGACGCGATTCAAAGTCAAAAGCCGACGCTCAGGAACAACGGGTGGTTTCATTGTCTTTGAGCATGGCTCTAGCATTCAAGTTGCTACGTCCTTTCGTTCTGGTACGGTTCATCGTTTACACGTTTCAGAGCATGGCAAAATTTGTGCTAAATACCCCGCGAAAGCGAAAGAGGTTCGTACCGGTACGCTTAACGCGGTTCACCCTGGCTGTATCGCTTTTATTGAGTCTACTGCAGAGGGCGTGGGCGGCGACTTTTACACGATGACGATGAAGTCGCTTGAGATGAGTCGCAGTGAAAAGCCACTGACACAGTTGGATTGGAAGTTTCATTTCTTCGCGTGGTGGCAAGATCCAAAGTATCGCGCCAAGGTTCCTGAGTCTGGGCTTGTTATGAGCAAAACTCAGCGAGAGTACTTTGATGCTGTCGAGGACGCTATGAATTGCGTCATCGATGATGAGCAGCGCCAGTGGTACGTGTTGAAAGAGGCCGAGCAGCGTGATGAGATGAAGCAAGAATTTCCGTCTACGCCGCTTGAAGCTTTCTTAACGTCTGGTCGAAGAGTCTTCGATTCACTTCATACCATGCAAGCCGAAGGCGATACGATGAATCCAATCATCATCTACGATATCGAGCCAGTAACGGGCAACATGGTTAAGGCTAATAAGCCAGAGACCATGGACGAACAAGGGCAAAACTCAGTCATGAACATGCTGCTGGTTTGGGAGCTGCCCGATAAGGATGAAGATTATGCGATGGGTATCGATATTGCAGAAGGCCTTGAGCACGGTGACCGCTGCAGTCTTGACGTTGTTAAGCGAAGCACTGGCGAGCAAGTGGCCCATTGGTACGGGTATCTCGATGTCGAGCTTTTTGCACAGCTTGCAGCGCACATCGGTAAGCTTTACAACTGGGCTTATGCAGGTCCAGAGCGAAACAATCACGGCCATGCCTTTATCCTTGAGTTTAAAAAGCACTACAAAATCAGCCGTATTTACTCTGAGCAATATATTGATAGAGCGAATGAAGATGAAACCGTCAAGCTTGGCTGGCTCACAACCAAGTACAGCAAGCCAATTTTAACCGAGGGATTAAAAACCCTACTTCGCAATCGTCAGTCCGGGATCCGCTGGATTGGCACAATCAGTGAAATTACCACCTACGTCTATCAAAAAAATGGCTCAATGGGCGCTCAAGAAGGCTGCTTTGACGATCAGGTCATGAGCTATGCCATTGCTCAAGAGATGCGAGCAAGAATGCCCGCCACTTACCAAGACACCCCAATTCAACGCGACAAATCTAAACACTGGATGGCGCACTAATGAAAAAAATCGAACAACAAAAGCTACTCAATATTATGTCGGATATTGATGCTCAGCCGAACTGGCGAACCAATGCAAACAAAGCGTGCGCGTACTACGATGGCGATCAGCTAGCGCCGCAAGTCGTTGCAGTACTTAAAGAACGCAATCAACCAATGACTATGCACAACTTAATCGCGCCAACTGTCGATGGGGTTTTGGGGATGGAAGCCAAGACGAGGACAGATCTGCTTGTCCTTGCTGACGACCCGAGTAAAGAGTTTGATGAATTGGCTGAGGCTATTAACGAACAGTTCAAGGATGTGTGTCGGTTAGCCAAGTTAGATAAAGCAAGATCAGAAGCTTATGCATCACAAATCAAATGCGGTTTTGGCGCGGTTGAAGTGTACCGCAATGAAAATCTCTTTGGTCCCAAATACAAAATCAAAAACATACCTCGCGATGAAATCTATTGGGACTGGCTATCAAAAGAATCGGACTGGTCAGATGCTCGCTGGGTAATGCGCTGTCGCTGGATTGATGTTGATGAGCTAATGACGATAGTCCCAGATAAAAAAGACATCATTAAAAATGCCGCGAACGGCTGGCATGGGTTTGTCGAGACCAATCTCATTGAGGGGATGGACGCTAATCTTGTCAATGCTTATGAAGAGTTTAAAGGGTACAGTCGCCAGCAAACAGAATGGCTCTCTCAAAACCGTAAGCGTATCCGACTGCAGGTAATTTATTACCGCACAATGGAACGAAAAGCAGTAATAGAGTTGCAAAATGGGCGCGTGATTGAGTTTGATAAAAACAATCTGCTTCATGCCACGGCGGCAGCAATGGGCAAAGCGAACGTTCGTATGGCTCAAGTAAGCCGGATCATTGAAAGTTGGTATGCAGGCCCACATCACTTAGGCGATAAAGATTGCGATGCACCGCAAGGCTTATTTCCCATCGTCCCGTTCTTTGGTTATCGCAAAGATGCCAATGGTGAGCCTTACGGCCTCGTCGCTCGCGCCATACCCGCTCAAGATGAAGTTAACTTTAGACGCATTAAACTCACCTGGCTTTTGCAAGCTAAGCGCGTTATCGCTGACAAAGATGCAACGAACATGAGCCGTGAAAAGGTGCTAGATGAAGTTGAACGAGCGGATGGCTATATCGAGCTAAACCCAGACCGTAAAAACAACAAATCGGTTGCTGAGGCTTTTAGAGTTGAGCAAGATTTTAATATTGCTCAGCAGCAGTTTAATGTCATGCAAGAGTCGATGAAGCTCATACAAGACACCATGGGCGTTTATGCTGCATTCCTTGGCCAAGGCCAAACCAGTCAGTCTGGCGTTGCTATTGCTAACTTGGTGGAGCAGGGTGCAACAACGCTTGCTGAGATTAACGACAATTACCGTTACTCGTGTCAGTTACTGGGTGAGCTTATTCTTAGCTATCTCATTGAAGACATGAAAGGTAAACGCAATGTGCCGATCACCATTAATCGAGATGATCCGCGCAAACGTAAGCAAGTCATTGTCAATCAAGAGACCGAAGAAGGGTTAACGAACGACATTGCAAAACTAAGAACGCACATTGCCCTTGCGCCAGTGCAGCAAACTGCAGCATACAAGCAGCAGCTTGCCGATCGAATGATGCAAATCACGGCACAGATGCCACCGGAAGTGCAAGTCGCTGTTATCGATCTCGTCGCTGAGCTTACCGATATTCCAAACAAAGCAGAGTTCATTGACAGAGTACGTGACGCAATTGGTATTCAGAAACCGCAAGATGAAATGAGCGAAGAAGAAATTGCCGCGATGGAGGCGCAACAGCAGCAACAAGAGGCGCAAATGCAGCTGGCTATGCGTGAGATGGAGGCGAAAGTGCAGAAGCTAGAAGCAGAAGTGCAAAAATCCATGGCAGTAGCAGAAAAAGAGCAGGCCGCGGCTAACTCAGCGCGTTATCGTGACGCGAAAACGCAAGCGGAAACAGGCAAGCTACTGCAAGAGATCGAACGAATGGACCAAGAGTTGCAGCAAATTCGTAATCAATGGGCCACTATGATTGAACAGCAATTGGATGCGCTGACGTTGTAATTGAACGCCGCCGAAAAGTAGAGTAGATTTTGTCCATGATGTGAAGCCTCGCCCTTAACTGGTCGGGGCTTTTTTGTTTCTGTCGTTAAGCATTCTTTCGAGAGTGTTTAACCGCACAGACAGCGATACGTCTACACAGGAGAAAGCACGAATGACAATCAATCTAGATAATTTAACTGGCAATGAAACCCCTGAAGAGCTGGAAGCGCTGCTTGATTCCATCGATGGTGTTTTGGATGACGATTCAGAGCATGACGATGACGATATTGAGTTAGACGACGAAGGCTCTGATGGTCGCTCTGATACTGACTCAGCCGATAGTGATGCTGCGGACTCGGCAACCGCACAGGATGAAGAGCAGCAGGAACAGCAAGAAGAGCAAAAGCCAAAGGGTGTTGCTGCAAAAGATGGTGAGCACGTTATTCCTTATGATGTGTTAGAGCGTGAGCGCCAAGAAAAGCAGCAGCTCAAAGAGCAGCTTGAAACGATGCAGAAAAAGCAGAGCGATTGGGAGCAATCTCAACGTTTACTTGAGCTTCGTAACAAGCAGTTGGAAAAGCTCGGTGTTGAACCTGAGGACTTGCCGGAAAACTTATCTGTCTCTGATGAGCAGCTTGAAGCATTGATGGATGATTACCCAGAGATTGGCAAGATCTTGAAGGTCATTGTCGCAAAAACAAGCGCAAACCAAGCAGCAAGCCAAGAGCCTACTGAGCCAGTCATTAGCCCCGTTGTTGATGTGATTGAGCAAAATGCCGATTTATCCGCATGGCGCGATCAAGGTGGTGAAAGCTGGAACAAAGCGGTAGAGATTGATGATCAGTTACGTGCCGATCCGCAATGGGCAGACAAACCACTGGCAGAGCGTTTTGCTGAAGTGGTGAGTCTGACCAAGGCTGCAATGCTACCGCCAACTCCGGATAAAGCCCCAGAGCTGAGCGAACAAGACATTAAAGCTAAAGCCGAAGAGGTGGAGAGTAAGGCTAAAAGTACTCTCCCATCTTCACCTAGTGCCATTGGTTCTACCAGTAAGCATCAACCCTCTGAGCTTGAGCAGTTAGCAAACGCTGATGCAGAAAGTTTGATGGCGATGATGCAAGGGAAAAGTCAGGCAGAAATTGAAGCATTACTTGATATGGCTGGCGTGTAGACGCCGCAACCCATTACCCCGTTCGAAAGAGCGGGGTTTTTTATGTCTGGAGTTTAGAAAATGACAACCATTACTAAGCAACAAGCGCGCAAGATCCAAGAGGTTGGTCTATTTACCTCAACCCTTCGCGCTCGTTCTTTCGTGAATATGCTGACGGAAGAAATCCCAAAATCTGCCGTGCCTGATAAAAAGGGCATGGAGAAGCAAACCAGTGCTCATGCTCCTATTGTGCGTGTGACTGACTTGTCGAAAGGCGGTGGCGATACGGTAGATATGCAGATTGTTCACCACTTGAACAAGCGTCCTACCATGGGCGATAAGAAAATCGCAGGGCGCGGTGAGTCGTTGGACTTTACCAACTTTGAGCTTGGCATTAACCAAGGGCGTCACCAAGTTGATGCCGGTGGCAAAATGTCTCAGCAGCGCACAACGCATGATTTACGTAAGACTGCCCGTACATTGCTCGGCCCTTACTTCAACAACCTGCAAGACCAAGTTTCTATCATTCATGCCGCTGGCGCTCGTGGTGATTACTTTGCTATCGATAGCATCGTGCCGCAAGAGTCGCATGAAGAGTTTGCTGAAATCATGGTCAATGACGTACTACCGCCAACCCATGATCGACACTTCTTTGGTGGTGATGCTACTCGCTTTGAAGATCTGGACGAAGCGGATGTGTTCTCAATGGAGTCAGTTGATAACCTCAACTTGTTTATTGAAGAGATGGCAAACCCGCTGCAACCCATTCGTTTTCAGGCTGATGAGCTTGCCGGTGATGAGCCTTTCTATCTCCTGAACATAACACCGCGCCAATGGGATAGTTGGAAGAAAACATCAAGCTATAAAGATTGGCAGCAATTGGTTGCCTCTGCGCTAAATCGCGGTCGCAACTTTAAACATCCGGTCTTTGCTGGTGAGTGCGCGATGATGGGCAATATTCTTGTGCGTAAGTACAAAGGGATGCCGATCCGATTCAATCAAGGTTCGAAAGTCAAAGTGTCGAATAACGACAAGTTGGCAACGGTGTCTGAAAAAGAAGCCGGTACTACGGTTGATCGTGCCATGCTGATGGGTGGTCAGGCTTTAGCAACAGCTTGGGGTAAAACTCAATCCGGCAACTCTTTCTCGATTGTCGAAGAAAAAACGGATGCGCAGAACCGGACCGAAATTACGATTGGCTGGATGAACGGTGTTAAGAAAATCCGTTTCGCTGACAAAACAGGTCGCGTGAATGATCACGGTATCATCGTTCTCGATACTGCGGTTAAGCTTGGCTTTTAATTGATGGGGCGCATGTCCCCCCTGTGGAGTAAACACTATGGCAATTCATCAAGCCCCAAGCATGCGTGACCGCATTTATGTTGGTACGCATGGCAATGTTTCACTGGCTCAAGTTAATGTCGCTCTCGCTGCGATTACTGCCAATGATGAGGTTCAAGTGATTGAGCTGGAAATTGGTATGAAGATCACCGGCTTTCGCGTGATCACGTCCGGCGTTGGCGCAGGCGTTACTGCTGATATTAAAGTCGGTAGTAAAGTAGTTAAAGCTGGCGTGGCTCTATCGGCCGCAAAGGCTGAGAGCATTCTCATTCCAACGGAATACACAGAAAGCAAGCAGCCTTTATCGTTGGTCATTAAAGGCGGCACCGCAAATGGCACAGTAACGCTGGGTGTGGAATACCTAGCCGAAGGTTACTAACCAACCCAGTCAAAGGAAAGGCGGCATAGTCCGCCTTTTTGTTTTGGAGAGAAACCATGTCAAAAGTTCAGATTGTTTATATCGGGCCCAAAGAGCGCAAGCGAGACACCATCACTGGTAGTCGCCAAGTGTTCCCGCGCTTAAAGCCCATTGAAGTTACCGAAGAAGCGGCGGCTATCCTACTGCGCTTTGAAAATACCTTTGTGCATGTTGATGAGCTCGACGGCAAGCTTAAAGAGCATGAAGAAGCCGAAGCCAAAAAAGCAGCGCTTGAAGAAGAACTCAAGAAGCAAGCAAAGCTAGAAGCTGAGCAAGCTTCGTTCTTAGTCAATATTGGTGGTGAAGACGTTGATATTTCTAAACTGGCCGCTGCAAAAATCCATACTCACATCGTTGCTGCCGGTCTTGATATCAAGGGCCAGCAATCTGGTGAAAGTGCTGATGATTATCGTAAGCGTGTTCGCGCTGAACTAAAAGGGTAAGCCATGAAACAAGTTCCCGTATCCGATTTTATTCCTCATTTAAGAAAGCTGGTTCCGGTCGATATTCCACTGGTCGCGAAGGAAGCATTAATTAATGCAGCAATCCGCTTTTGTCGTGATACGCGGATCTTGGTTTCGGTTCGTGATCTTGATTATGTCTTCGACCGCCAGATAGTGAAAGCCGTTAGCAAATTGGCTGAGAGCAGGAACACTGATGGCGGCATTAAGGCGTGCGATATTATCAGCGTAACGTCAAATGGCGAGTCGTTAGAGTCAGCGACGGATTATCACCTCGTGTCGCTCGATGAGTTAAGGTTCTTATCAGACTATCGAAACGTAATGATCACCTCTATCGTTGAGCCTACCCTCGATACTAAGTTTTTGCCTGAGCAACTATTTACCGATTGGCTTCATGCGATTTGCCACGGTGCAGCAGCCCTGATTTGTTCATGCCCAGGTGCGCCGAAAGACGTTGCTAAGTTGAGCCTGTATCACGAGACCAATTTTGTTGAAGCGATAAATCACGCGAAACGCTGGCGAATGGAATCGGCTCTAGTTGAGACTATCCCTAATCGTCGTAACCGAAAGAGAGAGTTCTTCTAATGAAAGCAATGGATCTAATCAATCGAGTGGCAGAGGAAGTTATCGATACTAAATTTAAGTTTTGGAGTAAGGAGTATCATTTATCTAGCCTCAATGATGGGTTATCTGCATTAATCATGGTTCGTCCCGATCTGGCAAGGAAGATAACCGAAATCAATTTAACGCCAGGTCAAGTGCGAGTGGTGTTGCCAGAGCAAGCTTATAAGCTTCTCTCTGTAAACCATTGTGGTGGTTACTCATTACAATATATTGATATTGATCGGCTCAATCAGAACTATGAGCGCTGGCGAATGATGGAGGATGAGCAACCGACAAACTGGACACGAAATGAGTTAGATGAAACCTCTTTCTTTGTATTCCCCAAGCCGACTATCCCTATTTCCCTTGAGTTTGAATATGCAGAGAAGTTGAGAATAACGAATATTGATGAACCAGTGCCAATACCAGAAGTTTATGAAGCATTGCTTTTTCATTACATGACTTATCGTGCTTATTCAAAAGAGGGACAGCAAGAGTCACAGCAAGCCAAGGCTCAATCTCATTACCAAGCATTTCAGATGGCGTTAACCGGAAAATCAGACTCTGACTATCAAAAAGCGGCCCGACTTAAAGCGAGTGAGCGGGCTCTATCATGATGATAGCGGTTATGGCATCTAATTTTGGTTTCAATATATGCTTATAGATATTTCCATGATGCGTGGTGAAATCCCTCGTCTTATGCCGCATTTATTACCCAATGAAGCGGCAACAATTGCAATAGACTGTCAATTTGAGCGTGGAGTTGTCGAACCATTAAAATCTGATTTACTAATAGCCTCTCTCCCCCAAAGGCCAGTAACGCTCTTCAAATATCACGATAATTGGCTGCAATGGTCTCGTGTAGTTAGTGTGATCAGGAATCCTATGGCTCAAGATGAATGGGGACGGATTTATTGGTCAGGGCAAGGTAAACCTAAGGTATCCTCGAAAGATATCATTACGGGCTCTAACGGGATCAATCCGCAAGCTTGGTACGATTTAGGCGTTCCAGCGCCTAATTCACCACCTATCGTCACTAACATTGATGACTCAACAGGAGAAGTGCCGCCAGAAGGTGAGCACGACAGTTATGATGATGAAGATAGAGTCTACATTCAGACTTTTGTGACTCGGTTTGGTGAAGAGGGTAAGCCCGGTGAACCCAGTAAAGCGGCTTTAATCGAGAAGCCCGGATCGACGGTCACTATTCAGTTATCACAACTTACGGTGAACACGCACAATATTACACATACTCGCTTATATCGTTCAGTTACGAACTCTGGTAACGCTGAATATGTCATGGTAGCGGAGTTGCCTATTTCTCAGCAAACATACAAAGACAGCACAAAGGATGCTAATGGTCCCATCCTAGAAACGTGGGACTACGATTTGCCAGATGAGAAGATGCAGGGACTTTGTGTAATGGCTAATGGGATATGCGCTGGCTTTGCTGGTAATGAAGTTTGTTTTTCGGAAGCATATTTACCGTATGCGTGGCCTAAAGCGTATGGCCTAACGTCGGAATTTGAGATTGTCTCGTGTGTTGCAATTGGCAACGCTTTGGTAGTTGGTACCAAAGGTAATCCTTATCTATTCACCGGTGTAACGCCTTCGGCCATTACCGCTACTAAGTTAAATAGTGAACAAGCGTGCGTATCAGCAGAGTCGATGGTGGCAATCAATGGTGCTGCGGTTTATGCCTCACCTGACGGTTTGGTATCTGTGACTCAAGATGGCGCAATGCTCATCACCGAACAGATCATTACTCGTGAAATATGGCAATCCTTTAAGCCTGAAACGATTAGGGCTTGGGCTAATGAATGTCAATATATCGCCCTTTATGATGGTGGTGGATTTGTATTTGATTTGACTGGTGGTCATTTCACCCAGATTAGTAACACATGGCATGCGGCTTATGCCGATCTAGAATCGGATAAACTGTTTATCGCTAAAGATAAAACGCTGTATGCGTGGAAGTCAGGCTCTGAACCACTCTTATATAAATGGCAAAGCAAAACATTTGTTGTTCCCAAGCACTCGGTATTTTCATCGATAAGAATCGTTGCTGATGATCTTGAAAAAGTTTCTATTGATGTGTTTGTTGATGGAGAGACAATCCTCTCTTTGAATGAAGGCGATCTTGAAGATGAGCTATTTAGATTGCCAGCAATCAGGGGTAGCAAAGTTAGCGTTCAAGTCGGTGGTCGTTCTCGTATAGAGAGGATCATGATGGCTAGCACGATGTTGGAGCTGAGCTAATGAGTCGTTCCGGATTTAGAGCGGGAAGAGATCAATCCAGCCTTACAGAAAACATGGAGCTATTGACTGGACAACGTGGTGATGGTGGAAGTAAAGCCGTAACGTACCGAGACCTAGCCAAGCTAGGCGTTTTGACCTTGCGAAGGGGAACGGGTGGTAAAGTTATTCCCGAAATCGCTAAACCAGATCATGGTGGCAGCAACCATGGAGTATTAAGACCCACTCAACCTCAAGGCGTTTCAGCATATGGTGGATTTGGCTCTATTTTAGTGAAATGGGAGAATCCTAATTATGCAGGCCATGCTCACGCTGAAGTGTTCAGAAGCTCCGAAAATGTACTTGCTGATGCAACTCTGATTGCTACTGTTAACGCGAATGTTTTTAGCGATATAGTGCCTCTAGGAAGTGGTTTTTATTATTGGGTTCGATTTGTTAACGTAAACAATATTCAAGGCGCACATAGTACGCCTGCGTTTGCCAAAACGAGCTCAAATATTAGCGATGTGATTGATGAGATTGGCGAGCAAATGCGTGAGTCTGTGTTAATCAAGTATTTGGAAAAAGAGATCAACCTCGTTGATGAATCGCTTAATGAAGAGACTAAAGAAAGGCTAAGCGAACAAGCTCAAATAAATGAAGCCATAAAAAACGTTTCTGTTGAAGCCAATAAAAATAAGTCGGAGATCCGTGAGACTCAGAGAGTCGTTTCCGATATCAATTTAGGTTTATCGCAAAAAATATCGACAGTAGAGTCTCGAGTAGGCGAAGTGAGTTCAGCTGTACAGTCAAATTCACGGGCAATATCAGAAACCAATCGCTCGTTCTCTCAGCAGATTAATACGGTGCAATCTGAATTGAAAGGCACCAAATCCGCCGTTCAGACGAACACCAATACAATAGCGCAGATAAATAAAGATGGTACTTCGGCTTTTAAAGCCATGTGGTCAGTAAAGGCTCAAGCTGGTCAGATAACAGCTGGCATTGGTATTCTTGCGAAGAGTGATGGGACTAGCCAAGTCGCGGTGAGCGCTAGTCAGTTTTTTGTCTTTGACCCGAAAAACCCTAACGCAAGTATTACCCCTACTTTCGCGATTGATAAGGGAAGAGTAGTCATTCCGAAAGCTATGATCGAGAACGCGACCATTCAGATACTTCAAGCCCAAAAAATTACTGCTGATTTTGTTCGAGCTGGCGTAGCGATTTCATCGCCTAAAATTAACGGTGGTCAGGTGAGAGGTGGTGATGCAGGGTTTGGAACAGGGGGACCATACAGTGGCTATCGAACCTTCATTCATAGTAATGGGTTACTGCAAACTAATCATCTTCAAGCCAACGGTGGCTACATAAACAACGTTCTTGCCCAAAATGTCACTATTGCTGAAAATTGTACGATAAGAGGCCATCTTGATGGGGCTAGCGGAACGTTTAAAGGAACGGTACAAGCAGACAAAATTATTGGTGATATCGTGGGGGCAGCTCCTGTACGTCTTTCAAAATCCGTAGTACAGGGCTTCAATGGACGCTGGACCAGAATAGGCTCTATATCAGGGAAAAATAATCTTGGTGATAGAGCGAGTCTAGTTATGATCCCAGCGTTATTCTCGGTTAGTGTTTCTTCTGGCTCTTCCACTCAAGCATCGACTATAGGGAGATGTAGAGTTATTTTTAATGGTTCGGTATTGGCTATGTCTACTGCAGATTTGTCAATAAGTGGCAAACTTTATGCGACGGGGACTCGGGAGTTCAATGCCCCTCCTGTCATTATTGAAGTGGAACCAGGCCAATCATTTTCACTAGCGATAGAAATAAATGCGGGGCATAACGCAAATGGTAGCTCTATCAAGGCAATTTCTGATTCAGTTGTGCAATTATTTCGAAGGGGGGCCTCTTTTAACTAATCAACCCTATTCAAAATGGCGCGATCGTCTGTTGCCGATCATCGAGCAAACCGAGCAGCGAAATGATCACGAGTTTGCTAACCAAGTTGATGAAGCCCTGCTATCTGGTAGGGCTTCTTTGTTTCTGGTTGATGATGGCTTTTTTGTATTAGAGCCAACCTTTATTGAGGGGGAAATGGTCGTATGTATTCTGTTTGCTTACAGCTTTAATAAAGGTTCAGCTGATATTTATTTACCCCTGATCGAGCGCCTGACCAAACAGAGTGGTGCTAAAAAGTTGTTGTTATGGACGGCAGTGAAAAAACTTCATAGCGTGCTGGTTGCGCATGACTTTCAAAAGACAGAAAGCGGCCATATTGACCGCTGGGAAAAGGTGATTTGAATGGGCGGCAAGAAAGACAAAGTGAAAGAAACACCCCAAGAAATTGCTCAGGCAGAGATAGCCAGTAAGCAGTGGGCTTTGTATCAAAATGAACTCAAGCCCTTTGAGGATAACTTCATTCAGCGTGTTGATGGCTTGAACAATAAAAACAATATGGATAAAGCGAAGGCTTCAGCAGATTTAAGTTACAACCAAGCTTTTAGCCAATCCAGAGGTGAAGCGGCTAGCGGTATGGCTGCGGCTGGCGTTGATCCGAGTAGCGGTAAGTTCAAACAAGCGATGAGCGATATCACTCAAGATCAAGCGCTAGGACAGGCGGATACCGTAAACCGAGCGCAGTCTAGTCAGCAAGATAAATACATTGCTGGTTTGTCGGATGTAGCCGCTATCGGTATGGGGCAGCAAGCCACGGCAATGGCAGGACTTGCAGATGTGGCCAGCTTAAGCCAAAACAAAGCCGCTAACGATGCCTACAATTCGTTTAACCGGCGCAGTGCTAATCAGCAATTTGTTGGCGCGGTAGGCGGCGCTGGTTTGAGAGGTTATGACGAGTGGCGAAGAAGTCAGCCTCAAGTATCGTCTGCATTAACCAATGACACACTCAATAGAAATACGCCGAGGTAATCATGAGTTACTCATCAAGCACTTACGCACGCATCCAAAGAGAGCAATATGACGACTGGTTGAATCGTTTTTACCCCAAACAAAAAGAGCTGATGACCAAAATGCAAGATGGCTCTTTACTGAAAGAGCAGCTTGGTCGAGTCGATCAGAACATGCAATCAAGTATTCAAGCTGCAGAACTGGGTAACGCTAATCGTATGGCACGTTATGGTTTAAGTGATGTTAATGGCGGTGTTAACAATGCTAAAGCCGCGCTTGGTACTGTGGCTGCAAAAAATGGCCTGCGTGACTACGAACGAGAACGAAGCATGCAGGTGCTATCAGGCTCTGGCATGGGGATGAACCAATGAGTAACTACAGCTTATTAAGTCTGGCGCAAGGCACGAAAAACAATGCATTAATGGGCTTGAAAGATGCGGCGAATAATGAAGAACGCCGAAATCAAACGAACCAGCAACTAAAGCAGGCGCACAAGCAACAAGCATTGGGTAATGCTGCTACTGGTGCGGGGATAGGCATGATGGCAGGTGGACCTGTTGGTGCTGCGGTGGGAGCTGGCGTTGGCTTAGTGTTAGGAGGGCTTTTCTAATGGCGTTAGATACCAGAGGTATTGCCGATGGTTTTATTCGTGGCTTTGAAGCAGCGGATGGCTATTACAATCGACAAAGGGCGATGGGCCTTCGTGAAGAAGACGCACGCATGCGCAAAGAGAGTCATGAAGTTGGGCTTAAAAGTATCGATCAGCAAATGCAATTGCGCGAGTCTCAAGAGCAGAGAGCGCAAGGTCAGTATGAACATAGCTTGAGGGCGTATGATGATCAGCAAAAGCTAGCCACTCAACAAGAAAAAAGAAACCAAGAGGTCCATTTTGCCAATATGGGCTTAAAAGAGGCAAGCACAAGCCTACATAAGTTCAGGCTTGAGAACGAAAAAAGAGCCGCCTTCATTAGTGAAAACATGCCATTAATTCAAGCAAAATGGCAAGACTTGGCAAATGGTGGCGATGATTTCTCTTTATTTGATTCACCGGAGATCAAAGGCTCTGCTTACGATCCCCGCCGATATCTTGACCCTAAGCTTCAAAAAGCCAGAGAAGTGATTGAGGAAGGGATGCAAAATGCAGACGGGATACAGGGTTTTTTTAGCGATCCGAAGGCAGTTGAGGCGGTCGGTGCTTTCTATGAACCCAACGTAAAGCAGGTGATAGGAACAAAATCAGCAGACGGTAGAGTGATTAAAAATGCGAAACTGGGTGGCGTTCATCTTGCTCAAGATATCAGCCCAGACATTCCAGGCGATCAGCCCGGCATTGTCATGTCTATTGATGTCGATTATGGCGATGGCAAGTGGGCTCGAAAGCCCGTAACGGAAAATCGCTCATCTGCCCAAGATGATTTTGTAAAAGTGATCCCGCTTGAACATGCCATGCAAGATCTGATGGGGCAGATGAAGTACGCCAAGATGGCGACATTTACCAATGCTTATCAGCAGCGCTTTGGATCTGGTGATAATGGCTTAAATCAAATGGACGCTGAAATGAGAAAGGCTTTATTGGAGATAGATAAAGCCGAGGCAAAAGCGCTTGAGGCTGGCGAGTTAACCGCAGAGCTGCAGCAGCAATACAACGGCATTCGTGAGCGAATTACTCAGCGTTACTCATCGGGAAGCGCCAGCAATAACCAGCTCAATACCACGCAGGATCAAGCTGTTAACCCAGTACAGCAATGGGCGAACGATGAAAACAAGAAAGCCTTTCTTTCTGAGCTAAGTGAGGTAATGCCACTGGATGGCGTGCCGATAGAAACTATTGAGCAGATATACCAAGACGTAACGCAGGAAAAGCGAGCCTCAGAACTAGAGGAGTTCTTGCGCTCGACCAAGGGCATGACCGTTGAGCAGGTTCGTAAGGCGGCTGCAGAAAGGGGGCTTGATTCTGACGAGCAAGCGAAGGCTGTTAGTCAGGCAAGGCGTAACGAATATCTAGAGAGAACGCCGGATGCCATTAGAGATTTACCTCAGGCAATTGCGGAGAAAGCCTCTCAATTTGGGGCAAACCGAGCAAACCTAGAAACGGGTAAGGTTGTACCAAGACCATTCTAGAATTCGCCTCAAAATAGGGTATTATTTACCCATGATGCAAAGCCTCACCCTTTTGGGTGGGGCTTTTTTGTTGCCCGGAGAAAAAGATGCAAGACAAACAAATGCTCGGACAAGGCCTGCTGCCCAATGCGACCGTCAACGCTCAAGTAGATATGAGCCAGCCAACGCAAAAGCCAAAGCGCTTTTTACCTGAAAACTTCAATCCACAGAAATACATACAAAAGCAAGAGTCAGAAAACCTTGATGTATCCTTTATGGACGCGGTAAAGGCTGTGGGTAGCGGTGCCGCAAGTATGTTCGCAGGTGTTGGTGAGCTTGGGTATCAAACCATAGGACTTGGCGCAGGTTTGCGTGACATTTCTCAGTCGGTATCAGAAAGCTTAATCGATAGCATGACGCCTGATGGTCAGGCCGCGTTGAATCGCTCTCTATTTACCGAAAATGAAAATGGCCGGCTTGCGCTTGGTGATGGTGCAAGCGACATTGACGTGTGGGCAATGAAGATTGCACAGGGTCTGGGCTCTCTTGCTGGCACGGTATTGCCTGGCGGAGCAGCAGGAGCGGCTGCAAGGGTAACACTTGGTCGAGCCATCACTAATAACATGATAAAGCGCGGCCTTAGTGAAGTAGCTGCAAAGCAAGTGGCTGATAAAGCTGTTGGGCATATTGCTGGAGCAGCGGCTTTAGGCGGTGGCTTTGCTGGCTCTTTAGGTGGCGGGGCTTTAGATGCAAAAGCAGCAGTTTTGGATATGGATTTTAACTGGCTAGCGGAAAACTCAGATACTTTTCGTGACAATGCGCATCGAATAATGACCGATCCTAAATATGCAGACCTATCACCAAGGCAAAGAATGGAGCTTGCAAGAGAAGAAACGGCAGAGCACGCCAGTCAGTCAATGATGGCTAATCCTATCTCCATTGCGGCAAGTGCGGCAGGTGCACTCGGCGATAAGATGTTATTTGGTGCCATCACTGGCAAGTTAGGTAAATCAGTAGCCGGTGGGACAATCAAAGGCGCGGTTGGTGAAATGGCTGCAGAGGCTATGGAGTCTGGTGGTCAGGCTTATTCAATAAATACCACATTGAATGACGTTGCTGGAACAGATACCGATCCATGGCAGGGTGTTAAATCTGCCGCTGCAGAAGGCGGTGTCATTGGTGGAATGGTTGGTGCTCCTATCGGCGCGGTGGGTGGTTATCGTGGAAGTAAGCAACATTCGCCTTTAGACCAAACGCCGCCATCGGATAATCAAACAACCGAGCTTAATTCAGAAGAGCGTGTTGACGCCCCTATCTCTAATCAGAACGTCAGCCAGACAGCTCCTGAGCAAATTAAAGCAAGGTTTGATGAGTCTCGATCGTCCTTGGTCGAATCGGGTGTGCTTCCCGAGCAAAATGATTTGCAAGAAACTATTCAGCTTGCAAGAGCGCTTGACCCAGAGAGAGCCGCGCAAATAGAAGCAGAGTTGAAAGACGAATCGATCAGCGAGGAACGAGCGAATCAACTTGAGGCTGAATACTTTAATCTTGCTGAAAATGCTCGACGAATGGATATCGATCCGGTGAGTGCCATTGTTGAAGATAGGCTTGCAGCGAATAAAAAACGGTCTGTTAAATCAGAGTCTAGTCAGCATACAGAGCAGAAAATCCAAACCGAATTACAACCAGAAACGTTACCAGCAGAAATAGCAGATAAGTATGGCTTGCCTCGTGACTATGAGCCAACTAGACAGGCGCAAGCAATTCGAGAGCAGCAAGGTATTGCGTTAAGGGATGATCTTGAAATGCGCTCGGAACCTATTCAGGCACAGCCAGTTAGCCCATCTGATGTTAATCAGTCTGCCGTTGATATTAGGCAACTCCTACTTGAAAGCGATCGGCAAGAAAGAGATAAGCAAAGGCTGAGAGCTAAGGATTTTGAGGCGACTAAAAATCGGTTTCAACAAGATCGAAAGCTTTCCAAAGACGATGTCAGTATTGAGCCACAGGCCGGTAAGTCAAACTTTTCTAATCGCCCCAACAGCATGAAACTTAGAGAGCAAGGCAAAAAGCCTGTTCGTGATTTTGAGGGAATAGAAAGAAAAACAGATGCCATTAAAAAGCAATTAACTGAGCAATTAAAACAGGAATCAAGCAGATCTCCGAAAGCGAATAAAATTGAGGACTTTGGCGAAGTTCTTCACGGTGCAAAAAAGCACATAATGGGGGCGCTAGGTGGAGCCCTTGAGAAAAACCAAAGCACTGAGGACATTACATCTCAGCCACTTTCTAAAAGCTGGCCAAAGCCGGACGCAAAGAAAATGATCCAGGAGGGAGTAAGCCCAGAAACAGTGGCGGCTTTATCCATAATCAGAAGTCGAATGGCACAAGCGAAACCAAGGAATACTCACAAGCTGGCTCGATGGTCTAGCGCCGTGAAATCGGGTTTAGACTTGTCGCGCATGATTGCTAATGGCGACATCGATTTATCCCAAGCCGATCTCCCTAGCACCTTAAATGATATCAAGTCACTCATGAAATTGGCAAAGGACTTGACGCCGGAGCAGATAGATAAGTTGGCAAGCTATTCAATACGCTCAGGAAGTTACTCTCTCGCCGACGGCAAAAGATACAATCCGCCAAAGACGCTGTTTGATATTGTAGGTCCTCCATCTCGAAAAATAACGGGAAAGAGCTTTGAAAGTGAGGCCGAGGCAGTAGCGGCGCTAAAAGAATTGCTAACCTCAGATCACGACAGCTCAACAACCTCGAAAAGAAAAGCCAATATCGATGTTTATAGACGCCGATCACCGGATGGTCAGTCTGAGTATTTTATTGGCCTTAAGGCTGGTAAGAATGTTGTCACAGTAAAGGATGGATTTGATAGTGGTAATGCAGCGAGGGAGTATTTGCAGTCAAACCGAGAGGCGCTAGAAAGTAAAATTAGCGATATCCGAAAAAAAGTATCACAAGAGCAGCGAAATAAGAGTAACCGTGAACGGCAAGGCGTTGAGCGCAGAAAAGGGGATGTCTCTCCCGAGCAGTTTTCTGATGCTTTCGGTTTTCGCGGAGTTCAATTTGGCAACTGGGTTGAAGGTGCAAGGCGACAAACAGAGCTAAATGATGCTTATGATGCGCTCATGGACTTGGCCGAATTGGTTAATATTCCTCCTAAAGCCATCTCTCTTAACGGTAAACTAGGCCTTGCATTTGGCGCTCGCGGTAGCGGTAAAGCGAAAGCGCATTACGAGCCTGGCAGTGTTGTCATAAATCTAACCAAAACCAAAGGATCAGGATCACTGGCGCATGAGTGGTTCCATGCATTGGATAACTATTTTGGTAAAAATGCAGGTATTCGTTATAGCGAGTTTGCCACTGATGCGCGTCGCCCATCCGATATGCGCGGTGATATTCGACAGGAAATGGCAGAAGCATTTTCCTTGCTGCGAGACGCTATTGACGCAACAAGCATTCGTGACAGATCGTCAAAGCTTGACGCTATGAAAAGCAAGCCATACTGGTCAACAATGGTGGAGATGCTAGCGCGTTCATTTGAATCTTATGTGATAGATAAAAATAAGGGCAAGGATATTACTAACGATTATTTAGCTAATGTTCTCTCGGAAGAGCAGTGGCAGTCTCGTTATGGAAGAGATCCCGACTTAGATTATGCCTATCCAACCAAATCAGAATTAAACACGATTAAACCAGCATTTGATCACTTCTTCCAAACCTTAAAGCACAAACCTGACGGTGATGGTGTCCTGCTTTACAGCCGCGAGAGCTTTTTGCAGCAAGCGCCAGCAAAAGGAATGACCGTCAAAGGCGCTGAACTCGCTGCCGATCAATGGTTGAAAAACTACAAGGGTGGTGCTGGAGTTAAAATTCAGGTGGTGAAAACCCAACCAGAAGCCGAGGCTATAATGGGCGCAAGCTTTGATGGCTCTGTGGTTAGCGCGTTGTATAGCGATGCAAGACGGCTTGTGGTCGTCGTTGCTGACAACATTGAAAACGCCAAAGATTTACGTCAAAAGTTGCGCCATGAAGTGTTAGTGCATCACGGGCTTCGCGCGGTAGTTGGCGATATGGAATACATGAAGATCATGGAGCGCATAGCGCGAGGTAAAAACTCACCCCATCTCAAAGAACTCTGGGATACCGTGGATAGAAACTATAAAGGGTTTGAGCCTCTTTATCAGGTTGAAGAAGTGCTGGCGCATGCTGCAGAAATAGAACGGCCAGCCATTAAACGTTGGTTTGATAACATCGTTGAGATGATAGCTCATGCGCTGCGTCGTGTTGGCTTGATGTCGTCTGGTGATATGACCAAAGCTGAGATGTACAACATCGTCAATACGTTAAGCGATAGAATTAAGTCAATCAACCAGTGGGCTGACAAATCAAGGCCCGAGGCAAAAAACACTGAAACCAGACTCTCTCAAACGTTGTTTTCTCAAAAAAGCCGAGTTCCTGAGCATGCTGAAATCATTAAAGGGGAGCCAGTTAAGGGCTCAACAATGAAAGAAAAGCGCCTTTATGCCCAGCAGCAGGGATTTAGTCGCGCCGGAATCTATATTAACAAAGATAGTGGTCTTGAAATCATGGTTGGACGAACAGGAGTTAAACACACCACGTCGAGAAAGGCGTTCGACCATTTGCTTTCATCAATGAAGTATATAGATCGAATCATTGAAGATTCACTTTATATTGGGAGCAAACCCGAAGCCAAGGGAAACGCTAATGTTAAAGCTCATCATTACTTTGGGATTAAATACGAATTAGAAGGTCAAGTACACGATGTAGTTGTTGATGTAAGAGAGATGCCGGATGGTAAATTTTACTATGATCACTCTTTCGAGAAAGATGTTTTAGCTTCCGGTGGCAACGATTCTGGGTCGCGCCTACTTCCCCTAGAACCCGATAACAATACTAGCAGAGTTGCGGAAGCTGATGAAATATTAACCACGCACGACAGTGGTGTCAATAATGTTTCAGAGGTGCATGATACAGGGAGCATTAAGTTTTCTAAACGAATGGATGATTCTACGAACTTAGATCAGCCGTTTGTGACCAATCCCGGTGCAATTTCGCCTCGTTGGAAAGAGTTAGCCAAGCTAAGAGGATGGTGGGAATCGGCTAGTGATGTGTTACGACGTAACGAAGCAACCAAACCCGTAGCAGAGGCTATTGATAACTTTTATGACTTAACGCGCGAACATATGGGTACCGTTAATACCATTATTGATCCTACATTCAGCAAGTATCGAAAGCTTAACAAGGCCGACAAAAAGGCTGTCGATAAAGAGTTTGAAGATTACATGCGGGCTAAAGAGAGTGGCAATACACCCGATAAAGCCAAACTGTCAAACATGACTCGTGAATTGGTGGAGACGTGGGAGCAGGTTGCTGATGTTACTGGCCGGATCAACAAAGAGGTCGGCGTTAAGGTTTATGACGTTGTTGCCAAAGAGTGGCGAGACATCGGGTTTTTATCAAAAGACTTCTGGCCACGTAAGCTGCGTCCTGAAATTCAACAAGCCTTAGCCGACCCAGCAAATCATCACGATACTTGGCGAGCAATGGCCCAAGCACTTTATGATGATGGTCGGATTGATAGCGTGGATTATCAAAAGGCCTCAGAGTACATCGGTAAGGAGCAGGCCAAGCTACCTAAAGACAGCCATAACGATTACTTTGCGGGTACCGAGCAAGCTCGTGGCGTAGCGCTGCCAACGTTCTTTTATGATTATACTTGGGATGCCGCTATGCAGTATAAGGATAAATGGGCAGAAGCTACTGCGCGTATCCAGTCGTTAGGTCAAAGAGCGGTGACGGGGCAAGATCTGATTGATACCACTGCTGAGAGTATTACAGACCAAAATACACTTAAGTATTTAAGGGCAACTCAAGACAGGATTTATAACCTTGTTCCAAACGATAGCTACATTCGTGGAGCAGCAACGTTAAATACCTTGGCTACCGGCTTACAGTTAGGTAACCCGGCAACGGCATTGCTGAACCTTATTGGTGGTACTGCGCTAAACTTTCAGGCCTACGGTCCCGTTAGAGCGACCAAGGCATTGATTTCTGAGCTAAAAGATTTGTCTGGAAATATCAAAGACGCGCGAAAAGTTGGGATCTTAATCGATGATTACTTGATGCTCCAACAAGACGCAACCCAGGCAGGGGTAAACGAAAGCTTGCAGAAGTTTGCTACCAATATGATGAAGTGGGGCGGCTATACGCCAATGGAACTGTTTATCCGTACTCATTCACATGTGATTGCAAAAAATATGCTTCGTGAAAGTTTGGCTGCATGGAATCAACAAATTGATAGCAAGAAGTCACTCAAAGAGATGGCGTGGTATCAACGAAATGGCTTTGATGTTGATACATTGATTGCTGAAAATGGCCAAGGGCCAGAGACAAATCGCTTTTATCGCAAGATAGTTAACACGACTCAGGGTAGTTATCGAATCGACCAAACTCCTATCTTTGTAGACTCGCCGATCGGTAAGTTCTTATTTAAGTACCAAAAGTTTGGCACTCAGTTGTCTCGTATGTTTTGGATAAACCATTTAAAGCCCTTTATTGATTCTGTTACCAAAGGTGGCGAGACGGTGAAATACACTAAAGATGGTAAGGAATATTCCGCTAGGGTAAAAACGTTTATGCCTATGGTGAATTTCTTTGGTGGGGCAATATTAGCCGGTGCAGGGCTTAATGCTTTAAGGGCGGCTATTTTTGGTTACGATGATCCATCTCCAAATTTAGATGAGATAGAAAAAGCATTAGCAAACGATGATACAGCAAAAGCGGTTGCGCTATCTGCAAGCCTTGCTTGGAGCTCTATGATGGCAACCGGTGCACTTGGTTTCTTTGGTAACTACATTCAAATGGCGAGAGACGTTGCTGATAGACAAAGAGTTAAATCTCCCATTGATCCGCCTGCGCTTGCGCCAGTAAAAGCTTTTGCAGAACTTGGATTAATTCTTGCCGAACAAGGTACGATCACTAAGAAAGACATAGATAAACTAGCCGATACGATTTCTATTTATCGAACCACTAAACGCGGTGTTTTAGGTGCGGCTGATAATGTGGGTTTGGGGTTTGACGTTGTACGATTAGAAGGCATTCGGCGAGATAGAAATGATATTCGCCGTTACATTCGCCGGTACAGCAATGATATTGGTCTCGAAAGTAAGCGTAGAGCTCCAGAACGTTATGGCAAGACAGAAATGTCACCAGTTAATAGCGCATTAATTGAGGCAGCATTACTCGGCCAACCGGAGCGAATGAAAGCCATTATGCGTAAGCATCTTGAAAGCTTAAAGACTCCGGGAGAAGTGCAGAGTGCGTTAACAAGCATGCGATCGGCTGTTCGTTCAGCTCAGCCAATTCGTGTGAGTTTAAGCCCTTCTATTCGTGAGCGAGCGGAGTTCTTAAAATGGGCTGAAGATAACTTAACGGATTCAGACTATCAGAAAATGATAGAGATGGATCGCGCTTATGTTGACGCAGCGACCGCAGCAGGTTTGATGACTAAATCAAGAAGAAATGAGCTGGCTAGACAAGAGCGTAGGCATCGAACATTGACCAGAGAGTTTGACAGTGAGCGAGCGCGAGAAAACTTCTTACGTAGACTTGGTGTTTAGTTTTTATAGAAAAGCCATCCATTTGGAGGACTTCTAATTCCAGACAGTGCAAGCGAAAGCTGTCGATGCCAAGTTAACGGCTTATGAGAATATCGCGCAACTATTAACTATTTATTCTGTTCTATTTTTGCGAAGTATATATAACTTTTATGCGCAATTACATGTTTATCTGTTTGTCGTCATGACTTTTAAAAGTAGCACTAATTGACATAGCTACATTAATTCAGCCAAAAGAATAGTGTTCGATCAGTTATGATAAAATTTGCCTTTATGTTTTAATATGGCATTGAGATCCTGTTGAACTTATCAAAAGAAATACATTGCGATCTAAGTCGCATACGTTAGAATGCGTCGGTACAAAAGAACAGGTACATCCGTATTTGTACCAAAATTTGTACCAAATCAGTTTTAAATATTAAGCTTTCAACGTAAAGTATTGATTTTTAAGAGTCAAAAGAAAAACATGTGTTGCTTGGTGTGCAACACCACTGTAAGGATTATTCATGCCTATTATTACTCTTCCTGACGGCAGTCAGCGTCAATTTGACCATCCAGTATCGACCATGGACGTTGCTCGATCTATTGGTCCTGGCCTTGCTAAAGCAACCATCGCAGGCCGTATCGATGGCCGACGCGTTGATGCTTGTGATCTAATTGAACATGATGCAAGTCTTGAAATTATTACTGTTAAAGATGAGACTGATGGATTAGAAATCGTTCGTCACTCTTGCGCGCATTTATTAGGGCATGCTCTTAAGCAGCTTTATCCGCAAGCAAAAATGGCTATCGGTCCAACCATCGATAGTGGTTTTTACTACGATATCGATCTTGATCATTCACTCTCACAAGAAGATCTTGAACGCATCGAACAGCGGATGAAAGATTTGGTTAAAACCAAATACGCGGTTGTTAAGCATAAAGTCAGTTGGCAGGAAGCACGAGATACTTTTGAGTCTCGTGGTGAACCTTATAAGATCGAAATCTTAGACGAAAATGTTGCTCGTGATGATCGCCCTGGTCTTTATCATCACGAAGAATATATCGATATGTGTCGGGGTCCACACGTACCTCATATGGGTTTTTGTCAGCATTTTAAACTGCTCAGTGTTGCTGGTGCGTATTGGCGTGGTAACAGTGATAACAAAATGTTACAACGCGTTTATGGTACGGCTTTTCATGATAAGAAAGCACTACAAGCACATTTAACTCGTTTAGAAGAAGCGGCCAAGCGTGATCATCGTAAAATTGGTAAGCAGCTTGACCTCTTTCATATGCAGCAAGAAGCACCGGGAATGGTTTTCTGGCATCATAATGGCTGGTCTATCTTCCGTGATTTAGAAGTATTTATTCGTCATAAATTGAATGAGTATGGCTACCAAGAAGTGAAAGGTCCATTGATGATGGATCGCGTTCTATGGGAGCGTTCTGGTCACTGGGATAAATACGCGGATGCAATGTTTACTACATCATCAGAAAATCGTGAATATGCGATTAAGCCGATGAACTGCCCCGGTCACGTACAAATTTTTAATCAGGGTTTGAAATCATATCGTGATTTACCCTTGCGCATGGCCGAATTTGGTTCGTGTCATCGTAACGAACCTTCAGGTTCATTACATGGTATTATGCGTGTACGTGGATTCACTCAAGATGATGCGCATATTTTCTGTACTGAAGATCAAATACAGCAAGAAGTAACATCGTGCATTCAAATGGTGTACGACACGTATAATACCTTTGGTTTTGAAAATATTGCGGTTAAACTATCTACACGTCCTGAAAAACGAGTAGGCAGCGACGAGATCTGGGATAAGTCTGAAGAAGCTCTGAAACACTCGCTTGAAGCAATGGGCATTGCCTATGAGATTCAAGAAGGTGAGGGTGCTTTCTATGGTCCTAAAATTGAATTCACATTGTACGATTGCTTGGATAGAGCATGGCAATGTGGCACAGTTCAATTGGACTTCAATCTTCCATCACGCTTAGGTGCAACTTACGTCGGTGAAAGTAATGAGCGCTTAGTCCCGGTTATGATTCATCGTGCGATTTTAGGCTCTCTTGAACGTTTTATCGGTATTCTCATCGAAGAATATGCTGGTTTCTTCCCAACGTGGTTAGCTCCTGAACAAGCGGTGGTAGTCAATATCACCGATAAACAGGCTGATTACGCTCAAGAAGTCGTACAAAAGCTACAAAAATGTGGCATTCGAGCGAAAGCGGACTTGAGAAATGAGAAGATAGGCTTTAAAATCCGCGAACATACTTTAAAGCGTGTACCGTATATGCTCGTTTGTGGCGACCAAGAAATGGAAGCCGGTGAAATTGCAGTACGTACTCGAAAGGGCAAGGACTTAGGTAAATTTAAATTGGATGATTTCGTCACTCACATCCAAGCCGAAGTTTCTAGCCGTCAGCTCAATCTGGAGGAATAAACTATTAAAGGCGGAAGACGTGGCCAACAGCCGGCCAAACCAAACCAGCACCGTTTAAACGGTGAAATTCGTGGCGTTCGTGAAGTTCGTTTAACTGGCGCAGATGGTGAATCCGTTGGTGTTGTATCAATCAGTGAAGCACTAGAAGCGGCCGTAGAAGCTGGTATGGATCTTGTAGAGATCAGCCCTAACGCCGAGCCACCAGTTTGTCGTGTGATGGACTATGGCAAATTCCTCTTTGAAAAGAGTAAAGCTGCTAAAGAGCAGAAGAAGAAGCAAAAACAGGTCCAGATTAAGGAAATTAAATTCCGTCCTGGAACTGATATTGGAGACTATCAGGTAAAACTACGCAACCTGACTGGTTTCCTCGAAGAAGGCAACAAAGTGAAAGTAACTATTCGCTTTCGTGGCCGTGAGATGGCGCACCAAGAAATCGGCGTTGATGTTTTGAATCGTTTGAAAGAAGATACCGCCGATATTGCGGTAGTAGAATCTTTCCCGAGCAGAATTGAAGCACGTCAGATGATCATGATGCTTGCCCCTAAAAAGAAGTAATTAACGGCATTACAAGTAATAAAATCTAGCCTTTAAAAGCTAGGTTTTATTCGCCCTAATTACATTGTTATTAAACTACTACAATGCGGAGTTATTCATCATGCCTAAGATGAAAACCAACAAAGGTGCTGCTAAGCGTTTTAAGAAAACAGCTGGTGGTATTAAGTACAAGCATGCTACTAAACGTCACATCCTGACTAAGCGTACTACTAAGAACAAGCGTCAACTACGCCCTAACTCAATCCTTCCAAAATGTGAAGTGGCTGGTGTTATGCGCATGTTGCCATACGCTTAATTCTTTTTAGTTTATTTATCGTTTAGTTTAGGAGAGACATAATGCCTCGCGTAAAACGTGGTGTACAAGCTCGTGCACGTCATAAGAAAGTTCTAAAACAAGCTAAAGGTTACTATGGTGCACGTTCACGTGTTTACCGCGTAGCTTTCCAAGCCGTTACTAAAGCAGGTCAATACGCTTACCGTGACCGCCGCACTAAAAAGCGCCAGTTCCGTCAGCTATGGATCGCGCGTATTAACGCTGCATCTCGTCAAAATGGTCTATCTTACAGCCGTTTCATCAATGGTCTTAAGAAAGCATCTATCGAGATCGATCGTAAGATCCTTGCAGATATCGCAGTGTTCGACAAAGCAGCATTTTCTGTTCTTGTTGAGAAAGCGAAAGCTGCCCTGTAATAGAGTTTTAACTGTTTAATCGAAAGGAGAGCTTGTAAGCTCTCCTTTTTTATAAGCGAGATAAAGGACTCAATACTCCGTTTGCTCCTCTATCCAATACATGGGTATAAATTTGTGTCGTTGAGACGTCAGAATGACCAAGCTGCTCTTGTACCGTTCTAATATCAGCTCCTGATTCGAGAAGATGGGTCGCAAATGAGTGTCTTAGTGTATGACAAGAAATCGATTTTTTAATTTCAGCTTCTTTTACTGCTCTTTTTACGGTTCGTTGTAATGAGGTTTCATTAATATGATGCCGACGTAATAAGTTGCTTTCCTTATCAACCGATAATGCGTTAGATGGAAATAAGTAATGCCAATGAAATTCGAATGGTGCAGTTGGATATTTACTATTTAATGCGCTAGGCAACCATACGCCACCATAACCTTTCGTTTCCATATCTTTATCGTAGTATCGTTTTGCGAGTGATATTTGTTCCTTGATTAAAGGGTGTAATTCTTTGGCTAATGTCACTGTTCGATTTTTTCCTCCTTTTCCCTGCCATATTCTTAATGCCCCATAATCAAAATCGATATCTTGTATACGCAAGCGAACGCATTCCATCAATCTTAGTCCTGAACCATAAAGTAGTTTGATGTGAAGCTGATACTTAGGGTCAACATGATTGAAGAAGCGTTTTATTTCTTCTCGCGTCATGACTATCGGTAGCTTTCTTTCCAATTGAGATTTTTGGAATTTCATTTCCAGTGTCAATGGCTCTTTTATTATTTCTTTATACAAAAAACTCAGAGCATTCAACGCTAATGATTGTGTTTTGGTTGCTACTTTTTTCTCAACAGCTAAGTAGGTTAAAAACCGTTCGACATCACGAGAGCCTAATAGATTAGGGTGAGTTTTATTATGAAAGACCACATATTGCGTTATCCAATGTATATAAGATTCTATAGTTTTGTTAGCATAATACCTGACTTGCATATATTCCTTTACGCTAAGTAAAAATTGAGATTTCATAAGACAATCCTTTGCTGTTTTTATATACAGTGGTGTTGATTTTATGGGCTGTCAATAACTAAGTGGCATTTTGCTGTTTATTTAGACCTGCTTCTCAATGTGATGATGTATAACATGATGAATTAGATGGTTATTATGCTACGATTGTTCAACCTTTGAACCCAAAAGGTGGCGGTAGCGTTGAAGAAAACACGACATGTTTCAATGTAATAAGCGTTATAGCGCAGGGTAAAATTGGAGTTAGCGTGAAGTATAGATTTATTATTTATGGTTTTTCATTTTTCACTGCTGCATTTATTGCAATGGGTATTATGACGTTAATGTCTTTATTCGTAAGCGATCGAGAGGCATTTAGCTCTCTCTTATCCGATTTAGGCAGCTTTGGTAGTTTCTTGTCTGGAGTTGGTACAATTTTCGCAGCAGCAGCTGCTGCATATGGTATTGATACTTGGGCAAAGCAGTTAAAATCAGGCAAGTACTTAACTCATATTTGGGAGTGCAAAGCTCTGTTGAGTCAATTTGACTATCATTTTATTAATTGGGATTCTTCATATCAAAATCCGCTTGATCTAAAGGGAATGCAAAACTCTCATGCTTGTGAAGCTTTAAATAATGTACTAAGTGAATTAAAAACTCATTCATTAAACTTAGATTCTATACCATCACAAAATAGTAAAAAATTAATATCTGATATTCATCGTTTACGTGTGATTTTTGATGAACATAAATGTTTTCTTGATTCAAAATTAAATTCAGTAAACATTAATCACGATGGTCCAGTTAAAATTTCTAATGATTACAATGAAAAGAAAAAAGAACGCTTTGATATTAAAAATAACCATGTTAAAAAGTTACAAACAGAGTTAGATATACTTGAAAAAATATGGAGTTAATGCGCTATAACAAAGCGTTCAAGAGGGATTCGCAACGCGTAGCATTTTCATTATGCGTTGATTTTATTAGTTTTTAGTGCAATGCGGTTAGTTGGTCGTTGCGTTACTCACCCCTTAACGCGGCGTTATAGCTTACTGTTCATTTTGGCATAGACAGAGATGATTCGATGTTGCAGAGTATGTCATAACTTCATTTAAGAAAGGGAATTACTGTGTTTAGTCATATAATGATCGGCTCAAATAATATAGAGAAATCAAAGGCTTTTTATGATGCCATTATGGCCGTTCTTGGTTACTCGAATGGTTTTATTGATGCGAAAGGCCGCTGTTTCTATCGTAATAAAGAAAGTACTTTAGGCATTACGAAGCCAGTAAATGGTGAACCAGCTACTCATGGTAATGGCATAACGATTGGTTTTAAAGTTAGTAGTCCTGAATTAGTTGATGCATGGCATGCAGCAGGTATAGCGAATGGAGGCATTACTTGTGAGGATCCACCAGGGATCCGAATCAGTGGAGACCGAAAGCTCTATTTGGCTTATTTACGAGATCCTTCAGGTAATAAACTTTGTGCAACCCATTTTTTGTCTACAGAGAGCAAATAACTACGCTATAACAAGGCGTTCAAGAGGGATTCGCAACGCGCGGCATTTTCGTTATGCATTGATTTTATTGTTTTTTAGTGCAATGCGGTAAGGTTAGTCGTTGCGTTGCTCACCCCTTAACGCGGCGTTAGCTTACCAATTGAAAGCATCGCCCATAATTGTTAATTATTTCAGGTGATTTTGCGGTAACTGAGATTGCCCCAATACAGCTACGATTAAGATGAAATTTTCTTCCTTTGTGAAGTAAGCAGTGTGTTTTCCAATCGGAAAATAAAAGCCGTTACTATATATTTCATGGCAGCTTCGTCCTAAATCAGGATTATCGGCGAGCATTTGAAAGCCAGAAAGTAGTGTTTCTTTATAACGTTGCCACTGTAATTCGGAAAAATTGTTGATGGTATAATTTTTTACTTTACGTAAATGAGTTTGAGCCAAACTACTCAGTTTATATTGTTTATTGTGCATATTGTTTGTTATAACTCATTCAAAAAATCTTTACCATCAACGACATTGCCTTTTGCCAAGTCATCTTTAGCCGCGTTGAAACAATGTTTAAGATATTCTGTTTTCATCATTTCAAGCTCTTCGTAGTCATGTATAGACATCACGACAACAGCGTCTTTGCTGTTTTTACTGATCTTAATTGGTTGGCGTTGAGCATTAAGAAGCAATTCACCAAAATTTCGTTTAGCGTCATTTGCTGTTAATGTATGCATGGTTATTCTCCACAGTCTTAAGTCTAATTGGAGTATAGCTTATCACACAAAGCGGTCAATATGATTAAATCGCACGAAATGTGTGAAAAGGTAAGCTAACAAAGCATTTAAGAGGGACAACCAACGCGTGGCACTTTTATTATGCGTTGGTTTTTGAGGTTACGGTGTTATGCGGTAAGTTGGTAGTAGCGTTGGTTGCCCCTTAATGCGGCGTTATAAGCAAATTCAGCTCCAGAGGATGAAAAATGGAAATCGAGTACAAAGTAAACCATCCAATCTCAGTTGAACAATTCGTGAGTTTACTGAAGAAAACATCATTGGGTGAGCGGCGTCCTTTGGATAATGAGTCAACTATTCAGGGTATGCTCGATAACTCTAATTTAATTGTGACCGCATGGCTGAACGATCAACTTGTCGGTGTTGCTCGTTCAGTGACAGATTTCCATTATTGCTGCTATCTGTCTGATTTAGCTGTTGATGAAAGTGTTCAATCCAATGGTATAGGTAAATATCTAATCTTAGTGACCAAAGAAGAGCTGAGCCCAAGCTGTAAATTGGTTTTACTGTCAGCACCGAAAGCACAAGGTTATTATCCGAAAATTGGTTTTGAAGCTCTTAGTAGTGCATGGGTTCTATATAGCGCAGAACAATTGAAAATCAATTAAATCAATGTGTTATTTGCTTATAACAAAGCGTTCAAGAGGGACAGTCAACGCGTGGCATTTTTATTATGCGTTGGTTTTTGTGGTTACGGTGTTATGCGGAAAGTTGGTAGTAGCGTTGGCTGCCCCTTAACGCGGCGTTATGCTTTATTGAACCTCAGCAAAATCAATATATAAATTTTAATGGGAAAACTCAGTCTGATTTAGAAGTTTTCCTATTCTAATTTATTGATATTATGAGTTTATTGTTCTTTTTTGTGGCTATGGAAAGTTGAACGAGGCTTCTGTTTTTTCGGCCAACTTTGCCCTGATAAATTATGTACGCAAAAGATTCAACTGTTGCTGAAAGGTCTCTTTCTTTGGTGTTGTTTGCTCCTTGATTCCACAGGCTATTTCGCTTCAGCATGTTTGGGATTTAATTGGCATCTAGCTTGCTGAACGTGTTTGGTTAGCGCAAGTTTATCGATGTTTGTGCGCTTTTTTTCCGGCTCTGCTCTGATAAATTGTGTACGCAAAAGGTTCGATTGTTGCTGAAAGGTCTCTTCCTTTGGTGTTGTTGACCCCTTGATTCCGCAGGCTAATTCGCTTCAACTTGTTTGGGATCTTATCGGCAACAATGATTGCTGAAAGTAGGCTGGTTTGTCATTTTGAGTTAAACTGCTGCGAACAAATGAATTTTGTAAAAGTTCAATGTAATCAATAAGTAATAAAGCATAACAAACGCTTCAAGAGGGACTTCCAACGCGTGGCATTTTTATTATGCGTTGGTTTTTGTGGTTACGGTGTTATGCGGAAAGTTGGTAGTAGCGTTGTCAGCCCCTTAAGCGGGCGTTAGCCTACAAAAATTAGCAACAAAGTAACAAGGAAACGTATGAGTAATTGGCATAAAAATGAAACAGACTCAGAGGCAGAATATTTTTCGACGGACTTTTGGTTGCTACATCGAGAAGCTTTGAAAAATGGTGATTTTTGGGCTGTTCGAATAAAGAAGCTACGAGGTGAACCAGTTAAAAGGCTTTCTTTAGCTGTAGAAAATTTGCCGTTACCAGGAGCTTTTAAAGAGGCAGCTATAGCAATTCGAGCTTTAATACGAGAAAAGAAAAAGCAAAAAAACACATATGAAGAAGAACTTGCATTTCTATATTGGCTCGCTGCTATCGACTCATTTTCTATTCCTTATTCTGAGGTTTTAAAAGAACCCGGTTATAACGTAATTGAATCCATTCCGGGGGGTAAAATTAAATCGTTACCATTTTCATATAAGTGTCTTGGTTATAAAAAATTAAATCTTCTAAATAAGACCGATATAAAATGGCTTATCGAACAATGGGGAGAACCAGAAAGCCATAAAACGCTACATGAAGTTCATAACTCGATATGGTGTGAATATGAAAATAAGCTCAAATCTAGAAGAGAACGAAATTTACAAGAGCTTTCCAATGTAAATCAAAGTGATAGCCTACAGAATAATTATTTATATAAGTCTGCACAGAAGAATCAATCATTAAGAGACAATTTTTCACTGAAACTAATTCTGATTGTTCTAGGGATAATTTTAGCATTTTCATTGGCATTTGTAGGCTAACAAACTGCTCAAGAGGGATTCGCAACGCGTAGCATTTTTGTTATGCATTTGGTTTAGTGTTTACAGTGTTATGCGGTGAGTTGATAGTTGCGTTGCTCACCCCTTAGCAGGGCGTTATAAGTACAAGGAGGTAACTTGAGTAAAAACAATGTTGTAGAAATAGAAAAAGATTTGCCAGCGCATATTGAACAGTTAAATGCTCGAATGAAGCATATCGAGCAAATAGCAAAAACAGTGGAAATGGTAGCCGAAAAAGGGTTTTCTGTTGCCGAGAAGTACGTTGATAACAAAGCAAAACAAGAACAGTTAGATCTTGAGCTAGAAGACAAGCAGCATAAACGTATGATTTTAGTTTTGTCTGGTTTGCTCAGTATGGTATTCGTTCTGTTAATGACCGCTATGCTCTTGAAGCAATTTGAACTCGTGAAAATCATACTTGGGTCAACGCTTGCGGTTGGTGGTGGTGCAGGAATCACGTCACTATTTAAAAGAAAGGACCGCTAGAGAAAATACTTATAACAAACGGTTCAAGAGGGACAACCAACGCGTGGCATTTTTACTATGCGTTGGTTTTTGTGGCTACGGTGTTGTGCGGAAAGTTGATAGTAGCGTTGGTTGCCCCTTAACCGGGCGTTAAGCCTCAATGGAGAAATAATGAAATACGAAGAATTACAAGCTATAGCTAATGCAATTATAGATTCGAACGATAAACTCATATATCTCAATTTTTTTATCTTTTTGATTGCAGTTGTCTGTGTATATTGCGTAGCTCTATTCAAAAAATCGGGTGAATTAACAGCTATTAAACTTGCTTTTGAAGATATAAAAGAACAGAACCGAGTGATTACATCAGAGACCGAAAGCATTAAACGTCAGTTGGAAAAGGGCACCATTGAGTATCAAATTAAACTGTCTAAGTATCATGAGAAAAAGATCGATGCGATTGAGAAAATTTACTCTAAATTGGCAGACTTGTTGAGTTGCTCGAGAAAAATCCTCTTGGCGGCTGATGAAAACAAATTTAATGAATTCAACGATGCTGTGGAGGAGTTTCGTAATAGTTTTGAGGCTGAAAAGCTTTGGCTGGATGCATCGGTCAGTAAAGAAATTGAAGAGTTTGCTATAGAAATCGATAAACAAGTTCGCCAATACCAAGGAGCTATGAATGTCTCAAGGTTGCCTGGTTTACAGGGGAAACACGTTGATCAGGTATATGACAAGCAGCAAAACTTTTATGAGTTTACAGTAACCAAATCAAAGGTTTTAAAAGAGCAATTGGAAGAGTTGCTGAGAGGTTATTTGTCTCCTGAATAAGAGGCTTAACAAACTGTTTAAGAGTGATTCGCAACGCGTGGCATTTTTACTATGCGTTGGTTTAAGTGATTAAGGTGGTATGCAGTAGCATCGGTATTGCGTTGCTCACACCTTAACAGGGCGTTATGTTTCTCTTAAATTCAACGTGCTACAAATTTAAAAGTTAAGTGGTAATGTGAGTGTTTTGCTGGTTGATGATTTCTGGTTGCCGATAGCTCTTGGTTTGATCATGTATATCAATGACTAACAAATATTATCGTTTAATCACATTTGGTAGTTATTCCGATTGGGTTAACATTAATGGCTTATTTCTCTGATATTTATCATCAGAATCAATGGGTAAGCTTGATTCGATTTCAAAATTAATTGTTTTTTTGTATCTAAATCTGGCTCAACTGACGTTAAGCTTTTGATGTTATTTACTATTTTCAAAGGTTGTTTGGTGTTTCAGTGGCTGTATGGAACTGAAATATAACAAGAGACTATGGCGTCAAGAGTTAATTTTTGGCGTTGTTTGCATCCCACATGCAGCCGTCTCTGAGCATAGAATTTAGGATAACTACCATCTTTCTGACGCAAGCAATGATCGCTACTTTTTTAGGTTTGCCAGCGACTAATAACTTTTGATAGTGCTGTTTAAAAACAGGGTTACATTGCATTGCAGACATCATTGCCATGTACAAAACCGTCCTGACTTGCATGCGTCCGCCTTTGATCATTCGTTTGCCCTTATAACTGCCACTTTCTCGAGTAATAGGAGCGACACCGATTAATGAAGCCGCTTGTTTGTTGGTGATGTAGCCCAGCTCAGGTACGTTACTGATGATGGAGGCTGCCGCAATTTTTCCGATGCCAGGTACGCTCTGTAATAGCTCATTTTTGG
>NZ_CAWNVW010000043.1:0-255 GCF_963878025.1 Vibrio sp. 11986-1-5 | reverse complement strand
GCGTTTGGTCGTCACCAACGTAAGCGATTAAGTCATTGTAGGTTTGGATGGCTTGCTCAGACTGATTTAGCTGGCCTTGCCTAACGCCTTTGTTGAGCATGGCCTTCACAACCCGCTCTTGCAAAGCTGGCGTTTGGTCGTCACCAACGTAAGCGATTAAGTCATTGTAGGTTTGGATGGCTTGCTCAGACTGATTTAGCTGGCCTTGCCTAACGCCTTTGTTGAGCATGGCCTTCACAACCCGCTCTTGCAAAG
>NZ_CAWNVW010000042.1:0-256 GCF_963878025.1 Vibrio sp. 11986-1-5 | reverse complement strand
CACACTTGAATGTGTATTTTTGGTCTTTATCAAAAGATAAAGATTGAGAACTTTACAAGTAACTTATCTATCAAGATAAATCACTTTGTCAGCTTTCCAAATTGTTAAAGAGCAAGATTGTTCGTTATTAAACGAGTCAACCATTTCTAAAGATTCTATCTAAAAACCCTTAAAGATGGTATCCCGTAGGGGAGTCGAACCCCTGTTACCGCCGTGAAAGGGCGGTGTCCTAGGCCTCTAGACGAACGGGACACTA
>NZ_CAWNVW010000041.1:0-268 GCF_963878025.1 Vibrio sp. 11986-1-5 | reverse complement strand
TTTTTCACCAAGCACACTTGAATGTGTATTTTTGGTCTTTATCAAAAGATAAAGATTGAGAACTTTACAAGTAACTTATCCATCAAGATAAATTACTTTGTCAGCTTTCCAAATTGTTAAAGAGCAAGATTGTTCGTTACAAAACGAGTCAACCATTTCTAAAGATTCTATCTAAAAACCCTTAAAGATGGTATCCCGTAGGGGAGTCGAACCCCTGTTACCGCCGTGAAAGGGCGGTGTCCTAGGCCTCTAGACGAACGGGACACTA
>NZ_CAWNVW010000040.1:0-302 GCF_963878025.1 Vibrio sp. 11986-1-5 | reverse complement strand
ATAGCGTTTTGGACCCACCTGACTCCATGCCGAACTCAGAAGTGAAACGAAACAGCGTCGATGGTAGTGTGGGGTCTCCCCATGTGAGAGTAGAACATCGCCAGGCTTTAATACTGGTTTTTAGACCCAAGGTCTGAAGACAAAAGCTCAATAAAGCAGCCAATCAGACTTTATCGAGTAACAAGACAATGTGGAGCGGTAGTTCAGTTGGTTAGAATACCGGCCTGTCACGCCGGGGGTCGCGGGTTCGAGTCCCGTCCGCTCCGCCACTGATAAAGAGCTTTGCTAAACAGCAAGGCTTT
>NZ_CAWNVW010000039.1:0-360 GCF_963878025.1 Vibrio sp. 11986-1-5 | reverse complement strand
CGCCCTTTCACGGCGGTAACAGGGGTTCGACTCCCCTACGGGATACCATGGGTCGTTAGCTCAGTTGGTAGAGCAGTTGACTTTTAATCAATTGGTCGCAGGTTCGAATCCTGCACGACCCACCATTCCCTCCACGGGAAGTAAAACAATGTGGGCGATTAGCTCAGTTGGGAGAGCACCTGCCTTACAAGCAGGGGGTCACTGGTTCGAACCCGGTATCGCCCACCACTTTCTAAATATTCTTCGCTAGTTTTATCTAGCCGCGCAAGTTAACTTATGCGGTCGATAAGGTGACGCTGAGAATCGTTAGAAAGTGTGAAAAACACTTTGCTCTTTAACAATTTGGAAAGCTGACAAAGT
>NZ_CAWNVW010000038.1:0-380 GCF_963878025.1 Vibrio sp. 11986-1-5 | reverse complement strand
GCATTTCCTATGTGCTGTTAACGCGATTCAACCTTAATAGGATATGCTAAACACTGCCGTTTGAAGTCTGTTTAGAAGAAACTTAATCAAGCTAGCATCATGTTGGTTGTTTATCACTTTTCATGATGCGAAACCTTTCGATAAACTACACACGTAGAAAGATGTGTATCAGGACCTCTGGACGCGGGTTCAAATCCCGCCGTCTCCATATTTGTAGCCTACAACCTTTGTGGATGTGGGCTTTTTATTTTAGAGTGCACAAAAAGCGCACAGAAAATGCACAGGATACAAAAAGACACCACCAAATTTAGTTGGTAGTGCCTTTTAAGTATTTAACTGTGAATCGTCTACACTTAATTGGACAAATTCTATGAGAATAG
>NZ_CAWNVW010000037.1:0-388 GCF_963878025.1 Vibrio sp. 11986-1-5 | reverse complement strand
GGTTTTTCGTCCGCGGGATCGCCCCATCCATCCATTCCTCCTAAGCGATAATGTTTCCACTTTGCAGGATGGCTCTTATGCGAAAAAGCATAATAACCATATTTTCTGTAGTTTACTTTTTCGCCGCATAGCCGCCTGCTTGGTCGGCCAATTTAAAGTCGCGGGCATACGCTATTTCTTGCGCTCTCGTTAACGCGCTTTTTGTTTTTTCGCTTTTTCGTTTTTCCGCCATTAGCTGCCCCTCACTTTTGCAAAATTTATTTTAAGTTTTTCCGCCGTTTGTTCATTTTATGCATGCAAAATATAAAACGGGCTGTTTTTGGAACAGCCCGTTTATGCTTCTTTGCGCTGTTCGCCATTGATGGAAGAAGGATGGCGAAGCGTATAC
>NZ_CAWNVW010000036.1:0-390 GCF_963878025.1 Vibrio sp. 11986-1-5 | reverse complement strand
GCTTGGGAAGCAGCTGTATAAGCTACAAAACGCGTTCGGCGCCGTCCTTGGCGTGCAAGATTGCTGGCTTGTCCTGCGCGGATTAAAAACATTGCAGGTCCGTTTAGAGAAAGCGAGTCAAACAGCTCAGCGGCTTGCGGAATTTTTCCAGAAGCACCCGGCGGTCAAGCGCGTGTATTATCCGGGACTGGCTGATCATCCCGGCGCTGAAACCCATAAAAGCCAGTCAACGGGAGCGGGCGCCGTGCTATCTTTTGAGCTTGAAAGCAAAGAGGCCGTTAAGAAGTTAGTCGAGAATGTGTCACTCCCAGTCTTCGCTGTCAGCCTTGGCGCCGTGGAATCGATTTTGTCCTATCCGGCAACGATGTCTCATGCGGCAATGCCTAAGGA
>NZ_CAWNVW010000035.1:0-392 GCF_963878025.1 Vibrio sp. 11986-1-5 | reverse complement strand
ATCTAATAAGCTGTCTAAGTTGTCGATTGGTTTCATTAATTGAACACCATTTTGCTCTTCAGCAAGACCTTTGTCTACTTTTAAGAACGGAACAACACCTTTATCAGCTAAGTAATCTGCAGTGTATTTGCCTTCTACTTCGCGATCCATTGTTTGTTCGAAAAGAATAGCACCCAAAATTTTATCTGGTGAGAATGAAGGTGAAGTTACCACACGTGTACGCATATCGTGAACAAGTTGGAACATTTCGTCTTCATTGCTATATTGATCTTCGTCTACACCATATTCTTTAAGTGCTTTTGGTGTACTACCACCACTTTGGTCTAATGCGGCAATAAAGCCTTTTCCATTTTTCATTTTTTCTAATTGCTCTTTATTCATACTTTCCACTC
>NZ_CAWNVW010000034.1:0-393 GCF_963878025.1 Vibrio sp. 11986-1-5 | reverse complement strand
GTTGGCGACAGAGCGCCGGATAATCCATTCAATCATCGTCGTCTCCTCAGTGCCCTGAATGCATATTTACAGGCTGGTCAGACATTGCTGGCATACTGCTTTCTGTTTTTTCAGGGTGGCGCATACGTTCCAGTGCGCCCGTAATATTGGCTTCAGAGTCAATGAGGAACAGGCCACTGACCACCACGGTATCGCCTTCATTCAGGCCGGAGCCGATGCCGGACTGTTGCTGTGACTCATGCAGAACGTGGATCTGTTTCGGCACAAACTTGCCTTCATCATCAACAGTAATCACGCGCTGTTCTTTGCCGGTATCGATAACGGCCTGGCTTGGTATCAGCAGCATCTCCTGGCTTCTGGTATTCAGTTTCAGATAGGCATTCATGCCCGGCT